>JAPCJN010000005.1:0-37521 GCA_027886925.1 Nitrososphaerota archaeon | reverse complement strand
TCGCTGGTCGGCTTCAAGACGACCGTGTTTCCCGTGAGGAGTGCACCGGTGGCCATCCCGTTCGCGAGCATGAACGGGAAGTTGAACGGAGAGATCACCGGCCAGACGCCGAGGGGTTTGGTGAGTATCTTGCCGTGCTCACCGGGGACACCCTTCTCCGCGTCCTGCGAGTAACCTCTGTGCTCCTCCATGAGCTTCGTGTAGAGCCTTATCGCGTCGATCGCCTCCCAGGCCTCTGCGAGGGCCTCCAGCCGGTTCTTACCCACCTCGTAGGTGATGGTGGCCGCGATCTGGAACTTTCTCTCGTCGATTATCTCTGCGGCCCGCTTCAGTATCCTGACCCTCTCTTGCCAGGGCGTGGCGCTCCAACCAGGGAAAGCTCGCTGCGCGGCGTCGATCGCCTGCTTCGCGTGCTCCCTCTGGCCTATCGGGAAATAGCTGACGACTATGGACGTGTCGATCGGGCTCCTGTGCTCGAATTCGCCCGCCTCCGACTTCACCTGTTTCGAGCCGATGCGCATCGCATGGTGCTTGCCGAGCTGTGAAGAGGCGAACTTCTTCAAGGCCGCTTCGTATTTCGGATGGATGCTCTCGTCAGCGAAGAGCGTTACGTAGGTGATCTTTGGAGCTTTAGGCACGAAATTTCCCAGCGTGAAACTCTACTTAATCTTTCCTCGCCGAATCTATGGAAAGGCGACTTTGGTTGTGGTGGTGGTTAGCAGTAGTAGGCAGGTCGAGGGGCGGCTTGAAGGTGTACCCGAACGTCTTTACGAATCGTTCGACCACCTCTCTCTTGACTAGCTCGAAGGGGACTTCCTTGCCCAACTCCTCCTTCATCGAGGTAATCTTGCTGGCGTCCAGGCCGCACGGCTTGATCAGGTGGAAGTAAGACAGGTCGGTGTTCACGTTGAGCGCGAACCCATGGTAGGTGACCCAGTTGGAGACCGCGACCCCGATGGAAGCGATCTTCCTTTGGCCCACCCACACGCCGGTGTGGCCGTCGACCCTGACCGACTCGATGCCGAAGGCCCTGGTCGAGAGGATGAGAACGTCCTCGAGGCTCCGCACGAATCCTTGGACGTTCGGCGTCGAGAGGCGGATGATCGGATATCCCACCAGCTGCCCCGGGCCGTGGTAGGTCGCGTCGCCCCCCCTCTCGACCTTGAAGACGGGGATGTCCTGGGGCTTGAAGTTCTCGGGGGTCGTCTTCCTCCCGAGCGTTATCACATGCTCGTGCTCGACCAGGATCAGGGCGTCGTCGCCGAGCGACCCTTCTGCTCTCTCGCGCACTAGGCGCTTTTGCAACTCCCAGGTGGATTCGTAGGGCCGCCTCCCAAGGTCGAGCAGGGCGAGGTTCACTTTGGTCATCGCCCGCTAGGAAAGCTTGAGCTGGTGGATCGGCCTCCCGGCAGCCGCCTCTGCGGCTTCCATCAGCGCCTCCGGGAGCGTCGGGTGTGGATGGATCGTCAGGGCGATGTCCTCGACGGTGGCGCCCATCTCGATGGCGAGGGCCGCCTCGCTGATGAGGTTCGACGCCTCGGGGCCGACTATCTGGACCCCTAAGACGAGCCCGTTGTTGGCGTCGGAGACGACCCTCACGAAGCCCTCGGGCTCCCCGCCGACGAGGGCCCGACCGAGCGCCGCGAAGGAGAATCGGGTCCGCTTGACCTGTGCTCCCGCCTCGACGGCGGCGCGCTCGGTGAGTCCCACTCCGGCGATTTCCGGGTCGGTGAATATCGCCCAGGGGACGCTCTTCCAGTCAGAGGCGCTGGGCATCCCGGCTATGACTTCGGCGGCCACGATCCCCTCCTTCGAGGCCTTGTGAGCGAGCAGCGGTTGGCCGCGGACGTCCCCGATCGCGTAGACGCCCTCGACGTTGGTCTTCATCCTCTCGTCCGTGATGACGTAGCCCTTGGCGTCGGTCTTCACCCCCACCTTCGAGAGGCTCAGGCCCTCGGTAAGAGGACCCCTCCCCACGCTCACCAGGACCACGCCGGCCTGGACTTTGACCTCTCCCGTGGGGGTCGATATCGTCGCGCTGACCCACGCGCCCGCGGGGTCCTTCTCGAGCGAGACCACCCTCGACTTTAGGTGGATCTTCGCCCCTCTCTTCTCGAGGTTCCTTTGGGCGGGTCTCACGAGGTCGGGCTCCGTCCCGGGCAGGAGCTGGTCGGTGAGTTCGACGATGGTGATCTTGCTGCCCAGCTTCTGGTAGACGCCGACGATTTCAAGCCCGATGTAGCCGCCACCGACCACGAGCATGCTCTCGGGCACCTTCTCGAGCGAGAGGGCTTCGGTCGAGCTGATGACAAGCTTCCCGTCGACCTCGAGCCCGGGTAAGGATATCGCCCGCGAGCCGGTCGCGATCACTATGTTCTTGGCGTGCACCTCCTCGATCCCTTCGCTCGTCTTCACTTTGAGCGTGCCGGCCGAGACGAGCTCGGCCTCGCCGTGGACGACCGCGACCTTGTTTCCACGGCAGAGGGTCGCGATTCCGGTCTCGAGTTTGGAGACGACCTCACCCTTCCACTTCTGGAGGGAGGGCAGGTCCACCCTGATCCCGTCAGCGATTATCCCGAAGGCCGTCCCCTCCTTCGCCTTCTCGTAAAGCTTGGTGACCGAAATCAGCGCCTTGGACGGAATACAACCCGATAGATTACAAATCCCGCCCAGCCTGTCCTTTTCGATGAGTATCGTCTTCAGGCCCAGTTGGGCGGCTCTTATCGCGCAGACGTAGCCTCCTGGCCCGCCACCGATTACCGCGACGTCGGCTTCCCTGGTCAAATCGTTGTCTGGATGCCGACGAAAAAATGTTCGGCTTAAACCTTCTCGCGGAAAGTCGGTTTCTTCTGCTATGCGTTCTCAGAAGCCGGTGCGTTGTAGATCGTGGGCAGGGTGGTGTAAGACAGCCAAGGCTCGTACTTTGCGATCCTGCCGTGTATCGCGTCCAAGTAGGTCTTTTGGATCTTGCTGGTGGTCGGGAACTTTCCGTTCCCTATCATCCTGTTGTCGACCTCCCTTATCGGGGTCACGTTAGCCGCGGTGCCGCACATGAAGAGCTCGTCAGCAGTGAACATGTCCTCGCGGATAAAGTCCTCCTCTTTGAACGGGATGCCGTTGTCCTTTGCTATCTGGATCACAGAGTCTCTCGTTATGCCCTCGAGGACTCCGGCCGACTTTGTCGGCGTCGTGAGGACACCGTCCTTTACCCTGAAGATGTTCTCCCCAGAGCCCTCTGCCACGAGGCCGTTCGTCGTGAGCAATATGGCCTCGTCGAACCCGCCAGAGAGCGCGTCCATCTTTGCGAGGATAGAGTTCGCGTAGTTCGCGGAGCATTTTGCGTGCGGCGGGAGGGTCCGCGGGTCGATCCTCGACCAGCTCGAGACGGTGCACCTGATCCCCTTCTCCATCCCCTCGTCTCCGAGGTACGAGCCCCACTCCCAGGCCGCGATGGCCCCGATTATCTTGTTCTTGAGCGGGTTCACTCCCATCTCCCCGTAGGAGCTGAAGACGATAGGTCGGACGTAGCAGTCGTTGAGGCCGTTTTCCCTTACCAGCTCGAGGCAGCCGTGGACCAGTTCGTCCTCCGTGTATGGGAGCTGCATCCTGTAGGCCTTTGTCCCGCCGATGAGGCGCTTGATGTGTTCCCTGAGCCGGAAGATCGCGGGACCCTTTGGGGTCGAGTTGCACCTGATTCCCTCGAAGATCGAGTACCCGTAGTGGAGGCCGTGCGTAAGGACGTGGACCTTCGCCTCGTCCCAGGGCACGAACTCCCCGTTGAACCAGATCTTCTTGGTGGGTTGCATCCCTATCTCCTGGAAGGCACCCAATTACCTTCGGTTGGCTATTTACTTATCGCCTGCGCGACAGCCTGCGCGACCTGCATCGTCGTGGCCTTGCCTCCCAGGTCTGGCGTCCTTCGGCTCGTCCTTAGGACCTGGTTCACCGCCTTCCTGGTCTCGGAGGCGCCAGCCGCGCAGTCTCTGTCGTTCCTTGTCGCGGCCAGCCACTCCAGTGCCATCGCGGTCGTGAGGATCATCGCAACGGGGTTCGCCCTTCCTTTGCCCGCGATGTCAGGAGCCGAGCCGTGGACCGGCTCGAAGATCGCGAACGTCTCGCCGACATTGGCGGAGGGAGCCACCCCCAGGCCTCCGACGAGCTGGGCTGCCTCGTCTGAAAGGATGTCCCCATAGAGGTTGGTGGTGACAAGCACGTCGAACGACAGCGGGTCTCGCAGCAGGTTCATCGCGGCCGCGTCCACGAGCATTTCGCTGAACGAGACCTCGGGATAGTTTTTGGAGACTTCTTTGCAGGCTTTCGCGAACAGACCGTCGCTCTTCCTGAGGACGTTCGACTTGTGGACGGCGACCACCTTCTTCCTGCCCCCTCTCTGCTCGGCCAGCTCGAACGCGCGTGTCGCGATCCTCTCCGAGGCGCGCCGCGTGATCGTCCGGAGGGCTACCACACCCCCGTCGAACTCGAACTCCTGCCCTTTGTAGAGGTCTTCGGTGTTCTCCCTGACTATGACCATGTCGATCCCGGGTTTCAACGAAGGGACGTTTGGGAGGCTCTTCGCCGGCCTTATGTTCGCGTAGAGGTCGAGCGTCTGACGGAGCCTTACCACCACGTCGGCCGCCGTCTCCCCCACGGGAGCCTTGAGGCAGGCGTCGGAAGCCCTTATCGTTTTCAGCGACGACTCCGGGAGAGGGACGCCCGTCTTCTCATTGCATGTGTCGCCCGCGGGCGAGTCCTTGATCGTAAACCTGAGCCTTGACTTCTCCTGAAGGGCCTCGAGGACGAGCAGGGCGGCCTCGGAGATCTCAGGCCCTACTCCATCTCCCCTTATCAGGGAGATCGTGTAATGCTTCTGCTGCGTCAACCTTTCTTCGTCAGCCCTCTAGGACGAGGTCCCATGAGGCTGTGCTTTTAGCTTCTGCCGGAGCCTCTCCCTGACGAGGCCGAGGAACCCTCCTTTCTTCATCTGCTCTATCGCCGCTTCGGTCGCCACGATCGAGAACTCGAGCCCGTTCGTCACGTCCTTCACAAGCCGTGCGTCGAGGTCTATGACCAGCTCGTCGCCGAGCCCGATCTCTGCAGTGTCGCTTATCTGGATCGGGAGCAACCCGTTGTTGAGGCAGTTGCGGTAGAATATGTCGGGGAAGCTCTGGGCGACGACCGCGACCACGTTGTTGTACTTTATCGCATACACGGCCTGCTCCCTAGAGCTCCCGCAGCCGAAGTTGTTCGTCGCGACGACGACGCTCTCTTTGTTCGCCCTGCAGTCGGCACGGAACGAGGGGTTGAAGCTCTCGAAGGCGTGGTCGGCGAAGAACTGCTTGTCCCAGCTCTCCTGAAGAAGGAAGGCGGGGATGATGTAATCGGTGTTGATGTCGTCACCGAACTTCTTGGCCACCTTCCCCCTCATCTGCACTCAGTTGTCACCCGCCGGCAGGTACTTCCTCGGGTCGGCTACCCTCCCCTCTATCGCAGTGGCAGCGGCTACGGCAGGCGACCCCAGGTAGATGAAAGCCTCGGCCGAGCCCATCCTCCCCTTGTAGTTGCGGTTGCTCGTGCTCAGGCACCTGTCGCCCGGCGCGAGTATGCCCATGTGCTTTCCGAAGCACGGGCCGCAGTTCGAGGACTCGATGTTGGCGCCTGCGTCTGCGAATATCTTGAGCAGGCCGTTGTCCATCGCCCAGTTGTAGACCCGCCTGCTCGCTGGGATGACCAGCAGGTTGGTCTGCGGGTGGACCTTCCTCCCCTTCAGTATCTTCGCCGCTATCGTGAGGTCGGATTCGCGCGCGTTGGCGCAAGAGCCGAGGAACACGGACGTGATCGGGTCGTCGACCTGGCTGACCGGCTTCGCGTTGGCGGGAGAGTGAGGCATCGACACCGTCGGCTCGATTGTGGAGGCGTCGACCCTGACCACCCTCGCGTAGCTCGCATCCGCGTCGCTCCGCGCGGCCATCCTGCTCATCTCGTCGGTCATTTCCATCCGTCTGCGGGCGAGCGCCTCCGTCACGTAGGCCAGCGTCCTGTCGTCGGGGTTCATTATGGCCGTCCTCGCGCTCATCTCGACGGAGAGGTTGCATATCGTGAACCTTCCTTCCATGTCCAAGGAATCGATGGTGGGCCCCGTGTATTCCGCGACGTGCTTCGAGGCCCCGCCCTCGCCCATCACCCCCAGGACGTGGAGCACGAGGTCCTTGGCGTAGACGCCCCTCTGGAACTTGCCGCCGACCTCGAACCTTATGGTCTGCGGCACCGTGAACGAGTACAGCTCGCCCGTCGCAAGCAGGTTCTCTCCCTCGGTGGTCCCGATGCCGAACGCCAGAGCTCCCAGGGCGCCCTGGGTGCACGTGTGGGAGTCGGTCGCGACCGCGATCTCTCCAGGGAGGACGAACGCCTCCTCGGAGGCGATGGTGTGCTCTATCCCGTCTCCCTCCTTGTACATGGCGATCCCCTGGTCCTTTGCAAAGTCTGACATCAGGCGGATGCCCTGGCTGACCATGATGGAGCAGGATGGGACGGTGTGGTCTGGCATGAACGCGATCCGCGACGGGTTGAAGACCTGGAGCTTCTTGCCCGACTCGGTGTAGACGTCGGCGAAGTCCTTCTCGAAGTTCAGGATGGCCGGCGGCCCTATCACTTCGTTGAAGTAGAGCTTGTCGACGGGGAGCGCCTCGATGAGGTCTCCGGCCTTCACCTTCCGACCCATCGCGCGCGAGACTATCTTTTCGGTTATCGTTGCGCCTGCCATTCGTCTCCCAGCCTGCCCTAGACCCCTTCTATCGGCTTCTCGCCTGAAGGCGTGATGTCCTTCGACGGCTGGGCCTCCAGTTTCTTCGCCATGAGCGCGTTTATCCCGCTCACGATCGCCTCGACGCTGGCCACCACTATGTCTCGCTTCATGCCTCTCCCGGATGCGGCGAGACCTGATTCGTCTTCGACCTTGACGGAGACGTCGGCGACCGCCTGCGAGTCGCCCGTAAGCGCCTCTAGCCGGTATTCCTTCAGCCTCACGATGTCTATGGTGCTGAATATCTTCTGGACGGCGTTGAACGCCGCGTCCACGGGGCCGGAGCCGACGTCGGTCGCCTCGTGGAGCTGGCCCCTGACCAGCAGCTTCACCGTGGCGCTCGGCAGGCGCTTTATCCCGGTGACGACCTCGAGCCCCTCGAGCTCGACGATGTCGTGGCTCTCAGCCTTGCCTCCGCCCATGATCTGGACCGCGAGCTGGTAGAGGTCGCTGTCGGTGGTGTTGCGCCCTTGGTCGCCCATCTCCTTGACCTTCTCGACGATGAGCCTGAGGCTGTCTTCCTTGGGTTTCAGCCCCATCCCACGGAGCTGGTAGGCGATGCCGTGCCTCCCTGCGTGCTTGCCCGCCTGGAGCCACCTCGTCCTTCCAACCATGGACGGGTCGAACGGCTCGTAGGTCGAGGGGTTGCTCAGGACGCCGTGCGTATGGATGCCAGACTCGTGCCCGAAAGCGTTGTCGCCTATGATGGCCTTGTTCGGCTGGATCACGACGCCCGTGAGCCTGGAGACGAGGCGCGAGGTCTCGTAAAGCAGAGAGTAGTTGATCTTCGTCTTCAGGCCGTAGAGGTTGAAGCACCCCATGACGAACTCTTCGAGCGACGTGTTCCCGGACCTCTCGCCGATGCCGTTGATGGTGACGTGCGCCTGCTGTGCTCCCGCGGCGACGCCCGCGAGGCTGTTGGCGACCGCCAGTCCGTAGTCGTTGTGGCAGTGGACTGCGATCATCACGTCAGAGACCGAGCGCGCGGCCTGGACGTATTCCGCCATCCTCTGGGGCGTCGCCACGCCCACCGTGTCGGGTATGTCGAACCTGTCTATCCCTGCCTCGGAGACGGCCTTCACCACCTGCTGGAAGAACGGGATCTCGGTCCTGGTCGCGTCCTCGGCGGAGAACTCCACCTTCACGCCGAAGCTCTTCGCGTATTGCACCGACTCGACGGACTGCTTGATCATCTGCTCCCTGGTAAGGTGGAGCTTGTGCTGGAGGTGGATGTCAGAGGACGCGAGGAAGACGTGGACGCCGTTGACGCCGCAGTTGATGGCTGTGTCGATGTCGACCTTCTCCGCCCTCGCGAGGCCCGAGACCTCTGCCTTCAGGCCGGCCTTCGCTATCCTCCTGACCCCTTCCTGCTCGCCTTTCGAGGTGATCGGAAAACCGGCTTCGATGACGTCGACCCCGAGCTTGTCCAGCGCCTCCGCTATCTCGAGTTTCTCGTCGGGGGTCAGCGAGACGCCGGGAGTCTGCTCCCCGTCTCGAAGGGTGGTGTCCAGGACACGGATCGTCCTGTCGATGCTCGTCATCGCGACGACAGCCTCTCCTTCGGGAGCGCGGCGACACCAGTCCTCGCGATGTCGAGGACGTTTGACGTTCCCAGCCTCTGCACGAACTGGTCGATCTCGTCGGCCGACCCCACTATCTCCGCCACGACGGAGTGGGGGGAGGAGTCGACGATCCTGCAGCTCGTATTCTTCTGGATCTCCGCGACCGAGATCTTGTCGGTGCTTATCTTGACGAGGGCGAGCTCCCTAGCCGTGACCTCCTCAGGGCCGTAGGTGTGCGCCTCGAGGATGTCTATGACCTTCATGAGCTGCTTCGCGACGTGCTCAATCGCGGCGTCGTCTCCGCTGAGGGTCATGGTCATCCGGCAGTCCGCCCCCCCGTTTGTGACACCGAGGGTGAGCCCCTCGACGTTGAGGCGCATCAGCCGGACCAGGTGGACGACGCGGAACAGCGTGCCGGGCTTGTTCTCGACCAGCGTCGAGAGGACCCTCTGCGATCTGGTCAAAAGATGGCCATCTCCTTCGGAGAACCGTAGACCGTGTCCTTGATGCCCTTGCCTGGAGGCAAGAACGGGAAGACGTCCTCTTCCGGCGAGACCGGGACCTCGATGACGGTCGGCCCTTCGTTGGCCAGCCCTTCTCGCAGGGCCTTGCCGAACTCCTCGAGCGAGCCCACCGTGCGGCCGTGCGCCCCATAGGCCTCCGCGAGTTTCACAAAGTCCGGCACGTTGGGGAACTTGATCCCGATGTAGCGCCGGTTGTACATGAGCCTCTGCCACTGTTCGACCATCCCGAGGCTCCTGTCGTTGATTATCACCGATATGATGGGAAGCCCCTCCTCGACGGCCGTGGCAAGGGCCTGCTCCGTCATCACGAAGCTTCCATCACCATCGAAGTCCACGACGGGCACGTCTGGCTCCGCGAACTTCGCCCCTACCGCGGCGGGCAGCCCGAAGCCCATCGTCCCTAGGCCGGTCGACGTTATCCACGTCCTCGGCCTCAGCACCCTATAGTGAATCTCGCACCACATCTGGTGCCTCCCCACGCCGGTGGTGAGTATCGCCTCGGGCGGGAGGATGTCCCTCATCATCTTGACTATCTTCGGCCCCGAAAGCTCCGCGTAGGAGTCCCTGTAGGCGGGGATTCCCGCGAGCTCCTCGCGCACGCCGTTGACCCGCTTCAGCCACGGGTTTGCGCCGGCGTCCCTTGTCCTCGTCAGTCGCCTCGCCACCGCATCGAAGAGCGTAGTGAGGACCTGGTTGGCGTCGCCGAGTATCGAGAGGTCCACCATCTTGTTCTTGTTGAATTCCGTCGGGTCTGCGTCGATGTGGATTATCTTGGCGCCAGGGGCGAACTCGCCGAAGTTCCCGGTCGAGCGGTCGGAGAACCTGACGCCCACGGCGACCAAGAGGTCGCACTCGGAGACCAGCTTGTTGGCTTCCGCTCGGCCGTGCATCCCGATCGGGCCTAGAGACAGGGGATGGTTCTCGGGGAAGTCTCCCTTGCCCTGCAGTGTCGTGATCACCGGCATCATGAGCAACTCCGCGAGGGCGGTGAACGGCCGAGCGGCGTCCGCGATCCTGACCCCGCCTCCGCCCCAGAGGATCGGCCTCTCCGCCGAGACCATCATCTCGGCGGCCCGCTCGATGTCCTGCGCGTCGACGGGGACGTTCGACCTGTATGCCCTCACCTCGACGCTGTCGGGGAAGATCATCTCCGCCTCCTCCTGCTGGACGTCTTTGGGCAGGTCCAGAAGGACGGGGCCCGGTCTTCCGGTGGTGGCGATGTAGAAGGCGCGCTTTACCGCGAAAGGAACCTCGGCGGCGGAAAGCGGCTGCAGGGTGTATTTCGTCACAGGGGTGGCGATACCGACGATGTCGGTCTCCTGGAAGGCGTTCCTTCCGGTCATCGCCTTCGCCACCTGGCCGGTGATCGCCACGACCGGGGAGGAGTCGGCGAACGCGGTCGCGATCCCGGTGATGAGGTTGGTGGCCCCGGGCCCGGAGGTCGCGGAGCACACCCCCGCCTTCCTCGACACTCTGCCGTAGGCATCGGCCATGTGGGCGGCCAGCTGCTCGTGTCGGACCAGCACGTGCTTTATCTTAGAATCCCAGAGGGCGTCGTAGAACGGGAGGTTCGCGCCGCCTGGCATGCCGAAGATGTAGTCCACCTTCTCCCTCTCGAGGGCCTCCACTGTGGCCCGAGCACCGGACATCTTTTCTGTCATTCTATGGATTCACCAGAATTGTAACCATCTATAATGTTGCCTCGCATATGCAAAACGCCTGAGCGAGGCTCTAGACTAAAACTAACAACGCAACCGTTACGTTGTCGAGCGAGGAGAACTGAACACTCGAACCGCCGTTGCTGATGCGTTGCATCAGGCAGCACGACCCCTTGCTCTTATTTAAGCATTGATTGATTGTCCACGAGAAGAGGCCCCGGCTGGCCCTAGGTCATCGCGCGGACTCCGTCGATCTCTGGCAATTTCTTCCAGGTTCTGGAGAATGTTGGCGGAATCGTAGTCCATCCGCAAGAAACGCCCTGAAATCAGACTTAAGTATAACGGCTTAATATCCTTAGTAGTTGATCCACCCCTACGAGATAGTGTCAAAGTCGGCGCTCCCGGCATTCAGGGCCATGGTCTCGAAACGGCTCACCGACAACTACAACATGACCCAGCAGGAGGTCGCGTCAAGGCTAGGGGTGACCCAAGCTTCCGTCAGCAACTACGCGCGCAAGGCGAGGGGGATGATGCTCGACCTCGAGGTCGACAAGAACATCGCGAGTGCCGCCGACAACGTCGCGATGGTGCTCGCCGCGGACGCCCCGGACCAGAGGGAGGCGCTCCGCCTGATGACCGAGGTCTGCGACTACGTCAGGTATAACCACGTCCTCTGCAGCCTGCACGAGGAGCTCGAGCCCGGGTTCAAGACGGAGGGGTGCTATGCGTGCCTCGGCAGCCTTCATCCCGATAGCGGGACGATAAAGCTCAAGACCACGGCCTGACCTTCTTAACTCCGGCTAAGCTAATAGCGTCCTCTCGCGAGGGTGGTATCTGGATTTCTTTGATGGAACCCAAGCCGCAATGGCTCACGGTGGTCCCGCCCTCCTCCTCTGGAACGACAGACGAGGGCGAGAACTACCGCAGGCTCAAGGGGCTTTTCTCCCAGGTGGGGCTCCACACGGTCTGCGAAGAGGCCCACTGCCCGAACGTCGCCGAGTGCTGGGGCGGGGGGACTGCCACGCTCATGCTCATGGGCGACGTCTGCTCAAGGGCCTGCAGGTTCTGCATGGTCACCCCGGGGAGGCCTTCGGGAGGGCTTGACCCGCTAGAGCCGGAGAACGTCGCGCTGACACTCTCGAAGATGTCGCTCTCCTACGTCGTCCTTACCTCCGTCGACAGGGACGAGCTGCCCGACGGGGGCGCTGCGCACTTTGCTCGGACGATCAGGGCGACGAAGGAGATGAACCCCGAGATGCTCGTCGAGGTGCTCATCCCTGACTTTCAAAACGACGTCGACGCGATCAGGACGGTCGTGGAAGCCGGGCCCGACGTCATCGCGCACAACATCGAGACCACCCTATTCCTAACGGACAGAGTCAGGGACCCGAGGGCGGGCTACTGGCAGTCGCTCTCAGTTCTTAGGAGCATCAAGAAGCTCGACGGAAAGATGTTCACGAAATCGTCGATAATGCTCGGGCTGGGCGAGAAGGAAGAGGAGGTGCGCCTCGCGATGATGCACCTCAGGGACGCGGGAGTGGACTTCCTTACCATCGGGCAGTACCTGCGCCCGTCGGCGCGACACCTCCCAGTCGCAGAATACGTCGCCCCTGCGACGTTCGAGCATTTCAAGGACGTCGGCGAAAACGAGTTCGGGTTCAGGTATGTGGCCTCGGGCCCGCTCGTCAGGTCGAGTTACAAGGCGGGGGAGTTCTTCATCAGCTCACTTTTGAGGGATAGGCGGAAAACACACAACGATTAACGAACTTTCTGGATAAAAATCAGAAAGTCTTATTTGATGGAAAAAAGCGGACGGGCCAGCCGAGCTCGACCATATATTGGAAATGCTCCAAGTAATCAGGGCGGACGGCGGTTTCGATCCTAAAGTTGAACCAGACCTCAGCCGTGAAGACCTGCTGAAGATGCACAGGTACATGCTGACGGTCAGGAAGCTCAACGAGAAGGGCATGTCCCTGCAAAGACAGGGGCGTTTAGGCTTCTTCATGGAGTCTACCGGGCAGGAGGCCTGCCAGATCGGCAGCGCGTACGCGCTGACTCCGCAGGACTGGGCGCTCCCGAGCTACCGGGACCCAGGAGTCTGCCTCGTGAGAGGGGTGCCCCTATCGACCCTCCTCGACCAGCTCATGGGCAACTCCGCCGACGAGAGCCACGGGAGGTCGATGCCCACCCACTGGAGCTTCAAGAAGCAGAACATAGTCAGCCTTTCCAGCCCCATAGGCTCAAAGCTCCTCCACGCCGTCGGGATCGCCTACGCCGCGAAGTACAAGCGGGACAAGCTGGTATGCTTCACATCGATCGGCGAGGGTGCCACGTCGCAAGGCGAGTTCCATGCGGCGATGAACTTCGCGGGGGTGTTCAGGGCGCCGGTGGTCTTCTTCTGCGAGAACAACCAGTACGCGATTTCGCTCCCGGCGCGGCGGCAGACCGCATCGGAGAACTTCGCCGTCAAGGCCGAGGCCTATGGTTTTGAGGGAGTCCAGATCGATGGTAACGACGTCCTCGCCGTCTACAAGGCCACAAAGTCCGCTGTGGACAAGGCGCGCTCAGGAGGAGGGCCCACTTTCATCGAAGCAATCACCTATAGGATGGGAGGCCACTCGAGCTCCGACGACCCATCGGTCTACAGGAACAGCGAGGAAGTGGAGCTCTGGAAGAAGAGAGACCCCATCGTCAGGTTCACCGCCTATCTGGTCAAAAAGGGCATAATCAGCGAGAAGGAGAACGAGAAGTTCATGGAGGAGATCGATGCAGAGATGACCAGGGTCGTCAAGGAAAGAGAGAAGATCGCTGCGCCCGACCCATCCACGCTCTTCACCGACGTCTACTCCGAGATTCCATGGCACCTGCAGGAGGAGGCTGACGAGTACATGAGAGAGGAAGCCTACAACAAGAAGGAAGGAGAGGGGCAGGAAGGGTAGTGGTGCTGCTGGGATGCTGCTCAATATCGTGCAGAGCGTCAACGAGACGCTTCGGAGCGAGATGCGGAGGGACGCGGACATCGTCCTCCTTGGTGAGGACATAGCCAAGAACGGGGGGGTCTTCAGGGCGACCTCCGGGTTGCTGAACGAGTTCGGACCAGAGAGGGTGATGGACACCCCGATAGCCGAAGACGGGATAATCGGGACGGCGATAGGGATGGCCCTCTACGGGCTCGAGCCTGTCGTGGAGATCCAGTTCCTCGATTTCATCTATCCCGGGTTCAACCAGATAGTCAGCGAGCTCGCAAAGCTGAGGTATAGGTCGGGAGGCCACTACCCGGCCCACGTCGTGATCAGGACACCCTACGGCGGAGGCATCAAGGGCGCGCTCTATCACTCGCAGTCCACCGAGGTCTACTTCATCCACACGCCCGGCCTCTATGTGGTGACGCCCTCGACGCCATACGATACGATGGGCTTGTTGCGCACCGCCATCAGAGGGTCCGATCCGGTCATCTTCCTCGAGCCGAAACGCGTCTACCGGACGGTGAAAGAAGAGCTCTCGCTGGACGACGACTATGAGATACCCTTCGGGGAGGCCAAGGTCCTGAAGGAAGGGACGGACGTCACTTTGATAAGCTGGGGCGCGATGGTGCACACCTGCAAGGAAGCCTTGGAGCTCGCCTCTAAGGAGAACATCTCTGTAGAGCTCATCGACATGAGGACGCTAATGCCCTTCGACCTCGAGACGGTCCTAAAGTCCGTGAGGAAGACAGGAAGAGTGGTCATCGCCCACGAGGCGACGAAGATCTCTGGCTTCGGCGGGGAGATCGCGGCTCAGATAGCGGAACGTGCGATCGATTCTCTCGAGGCCCCCATCGTCCGCCTCGGCGGATTCGACACGCCGTTCCCCTACGCGCTCGAGAACAGATACCTCCCTTCACCAGAAAGGATACTTAGGTCCATCAGAAAGGCAGCGAACTACTGAGTTGTTGTAGTCCGTTGCCGTATGAGTTCAAGCTTCCAGACATCGGCGAAGGCATCGCCGAGGGAGAGATACTAAAGTGGCTCGTGAAAGAGGGAGAGAAGATCTCCGAGGAGCAGCCGCTCGTGGAGGTCATGACCGACAAGGTCAACGTCCAGATCCCTTCGCCAAAGGCCGGGACCGTCTCGAAGATTCTGGCCAGTGAAGGGGATACCGTCAAGGTCGGCCAGACCATCATCGTGATCGATTCCGGAGACGCTGATCAGCCGACGACGACTAGCGTCGAAGCGAGGGCGGAGCCCAGCAAGCCTCAACCCGCCGTCCAGCAGCTGCAGATGCCTCAGCGCCCGCAAGAGGGACATAGGGCCGAGGGAGTGCTCGCGACACCGGCCACAAGGAAGCTGGCCAGGGAGATGGGCGTCGACATCACGAAGGTGCGAGGATCAGGCCAGGTGGGAAGGATCACCGAAGAAGACGTGAGGATGGCCGCGAGCCAGAACACTGCCCAAGCTCATCGGCCATCGGCGGCTTCGAGCTCCGACGACAGGGTGCCGGTCCGCGGGGTGAGGAAGAAGGTGGCGGAGCACATGGCAAAGTCCATCCACACGACCGCCCAGGTAACGCACGTCGACGAGGTCGACATGACAGAGCTCGTGCTGCTCCGGGAGGCATTCAAGGGGAGTGCGGAGAAGAGGGGGGTCAAGCTCACTTTCCTGCCGCTGATAATCAAGGCCGTGGTCCCCGCATTGAAGGAGTTCCCTTACGTCAACTCCACGCTCGACGAGGAAGCCGGCGAGATCGTGCTTAGGAAGAGCTACAACATCGGGATAGCGATCGACACGGAGAACGGCCTTGTGGTCCCCGTTGTGAAGGACGTCGACAAGAAGGACATCTTCGAGATCGCAGCGGAGATCCAGCGCCTGGCGACCAAGGCCAGGGAAGGCCAGCTCACGCTCGACGAGGTTCATGGCTCCACGTTCACGATAACTAACCAGGGCTCCGTGGGAGGCCTGTTCGCGACGCCGATAATCAACTACCCAGAGGCCGCGATACTCGGGACGCACAAGATAACGAAGAGGCCCGTCGTCAGGGACGGGAAGATCGAGGCGCGCGACGTGATGTATCTTTCTCTGAGCTTCGACCATCGGATCCTGGACGGGGCCTACGCCGCGAGGTTCGTGAACAAGGTGACGGCCATCATCGAGGACACGAAGCTCCTGCTGGCGGAGATCTTCTGAACTCTCGCCAACGCCCAGTTAGCTAAGCTTCCTAGCCTTCGACGAGCGTCTCGGTGCTCCGGACTCCGCTTATCTCGTTGATGAGCTCCGATATCTTCCGTATCTCGGGGTAGCCTGGTGCCTCTCCGAAGGCGATGATGTCGTATCGCCCGTAACCGAGGAACGCCTTCCTCACTCCCTTGATCTTCCTCGATTTCTGCAGGACGTCGTCGGCTTCCAGAGGCGTGGTCTTGATCAAGATGCAGGTGTTGAGCGACAAGGTCACTCCTCCACCTCCGGCAGCGTCTCCGTGAATACGATTCCACCAAGCCTCATCGTCTTGGTGACCGCGCGGGCAAGCTGCTTGCCGTCCGCCGCTTCCACGTCCGCGACTATGTCGTAGCGACCCAAGACAGGGAACGCCCTCTTGATCTCGGGTATCTGTCTGAGTTTCTTCGCCAGCTCTTCCATTCTTCCTCGCTCCGTCCTGATTAGGATGCAAGCTGATATCAAATGCGAACCAAAGGGGGAAAGGAGTCCCAGTGTAATAAAGCGTTTCTGCGCGCCGGCTCGCTTGCTTTCATAGGTGCCTAGTCATTCGGGGAGCATTGGGGGAGGATTCGATACAAATCCGGGGCGGTTCTCGGAAATTCGATATTACCGAAGAGGTGCTCGGATGAGACAGGAGGTGACACAAAAAATGAGTTTCACATTGGGTTTTGAGAATGGGAAGAGGAGCGTGCTTGCATATTCAGTCCTCGCCATCGCGGTCGTCGCGGCATTGTCATCTGTCGGGATCGCGTTCGCAGCGACCAGCACCACTACAACGACATCAACCGGTACCGGCAGCCAGACCAGCTCTGGGTCGCAGTCGAGCGCCACCGGTTCGAGCGTAAATTGCCCGAACATGGGCGGCCCCGGAGGTAACAGCGCCACTACGGTAACCGGGATGGCGGGGTAGCGGCGGCAGACGCGAGGCGTCGTGGCTGGGACGAATCCCGGCCGCCCCACTCCTTTTCCAGCCGAGTTCCTCACCGCCCCCATCTGGTCAATGTGCTAGGTTACGCTATCGTTGGGCCACATCATCTTCCTCATCTTGATTCCGACTTTCTCGATTTGATGGGCTTCTAGCTCGTCCATGTATTTCTGGAACGCTTTCTGCCCCTCTTTGCTGTAGGCGTCAACCCATTCTTTCTCGAAGGTCCCGTCTTGGATCTCTTTGAGAACCTTCTTCATGTTCTTCTTGACATTCGCGTCTATTGCGCGCTTGCCTCGGGTGAGGCCTCCGTAGCGGGCTGTCTCGCTGACGCGCCTATACATCCCAGAAATCCCATATTTTTGGACCAAGTCCACGATTAATTTCAACTCATGAAGAGTTTCGAAGTAGGATATCTCGGGCGGGTAGCCGGCCTCGACGAGCGTCTCGAAAGCGTTCTTCACCATGCTCTCCACGCCCCCACAAAGGTCCACCTGCTCTCCGAACCAGTCGCTCTCGACCTCCTCTTTGAAGGTGGTCTGCAGGACGCCCGGGCGGGTCGAGCCGATGCCCTTCGCCATCCCGAGGATTCTTTCCCAGGCCTTCTTCGAATAGTCTTGCTGGACGGCGACCAGGGACGGTGTCCCGAAGTTCTCGAGATAGAGTTCCCTCACTCTCTGTCCGGGAGACTTGGGCGCGACCATTATCACGTCGGACTGCTTCGGAGCGACGATCCACTTCCAGTGTATTGCGGCCCCGTGCGAAAAGGAGAGAGCGGCACCCTTCTGGAAGTTCGGCTTGATCTCTTCCCGGTAAATGCGGGCCTGTTCCATGTCCGGAACGAGGATATGGACTACGTCAGCCTTCTTGACTGCGTCCGCGACGGTCATCACGTTGTGCCCCTCGCTCTTCGCCTTTGCCCAGCTCTTTCCCCCCTCGCGAAGACCGACCAGCACTTTGAGCCCAGAGTCGCGCAGGTTGCTCGCCTGAGCCGCGCCCTGGATACCATAACCTATCACCGCAATGGTTTCGCCCTTTATCGGGTCTAGACTGACGTCCTTGTCGTGCCACATCCTCGCCATTTGTTTCGGGGCACCGTCCGCGCCTCATGATATAAGTTTGGGAGCGCCGACCAATGGTTGGTCGAAGTGTTATCACGCCTGATGTGCCCGTGGATTTCTGACACCCAAGGCGTCGTCTTCATGAACGCGCTGTTCTGAAAGCTTTGAGAGTGTTCCAAATCTTGGTTCTAAGCCTCGCTGATGTTACAAAAAGAAGAACCTGTCACGGCAGCGCTCCTGTTCGCGACCCCAGAACAGCCGTTCGTGTGCGTGGGCTTTAGACCCCTTGTGCCGTATCCGTCATTATGCAAAGCGTGAATCGGCGTGGCGTCGGACGTAACGCGGCGGTCTTCTTGGCGGTCATCTCACTAATCGTGGCAGGCACTGCGATTCTTTCGTTTCCGCCTCGCGCTCCGTTGGGCTCTACAAGCACCAGCACAAACACCAGCACCAGTGCTAGTACTGACACTAACGCTAGCACCATCGTCGGCGACGCGAAGCCCGGGACTTTGAGTTCGTTCCAGACCTTCCAGGAGCTCCACCAGTTCATCGCCGCCAATGCGAAGAGCGTGCAACAGCAGAACACCAACTATCCTGGAGCGTTTTTCGGAGGCACCGTCACAGTCCAGGGCGGAATGACGATGACCACGACGGTGGGGGGGCCCGCGGTTGCGAGGACGGGCGTGACCATGAGCACTGTTACGGCTACTGCCACCACCACTGTCGGTGCAGGCTCCACGGTCAATGCGGGAGCGGGCGCGGCAGCCGGATCGCCATCCTACACGACGTCGAACGTCCAGGTCCAGGGAGTCGACGAGTTGGACAAAGTGAAGACCGACGGCACGTATCTCTACGTCGCCACGTCGCAGTCAGTCTCGATAATCAAGGCATATCCGGCGAATTCGACGTCGCTCGTCTCGACGATAAGCCTCCCCAGCCTCAGCGTCCTCGGGATCACCATCGCGCCGCAGCGCCTCGCCGTCATAGCGCAGAGTCGCGTGAACGCCTCGGTCGGCCTCCGTCTTTACGACGTCTCGAACCCCGCCTCTCCGCATCTCCTGAGCTCCATAGGAGCGGCTGGAGACTTCGTGGGCGCCAGGGTGACTCAAGGCTACTTCTACATGGTGGTCCAGCAGCCCTCCTATGTCGTCAGCGGCAACGGAAACGTGACCGCCGCCTACCCGACGGTCGTAGAGGACGGGGTCTCATCAGTCCTCGCGCCTGGCTCCACATACTACACGCCCAACAGGAGCCAGATCAGCGTCTACACGATGGTTCTCAGCATGTCGATGTCAACAGGGTCTGAGCGCTCCGACGCGGTGTTGACGGGGCCTTCTTCGATAATCTACGTCTCGGCTTCGAACATCTATGTCGTCTACTCCAACTTCTATGCGGGGTATGTCGACGGGATCGCCGGTGACTACTTCGGCGGCTCGGGCGGCGTGACGCGCGTGGGTGGCGTCGTGCAGCAGCAGAACAGCACCGTGTTCCGCGTCGCGTACTCTGCGGGGAACATCACGGTGAAGGCGGCAGGCTCCTTCCCCGGAGGCGTGCTGAACCAGTTCTCGATGGACGAGTACAACGGTTACTTCAGGGTCGCGACGAGCGGCTCCGACTACATCAACGGGAGCATCACGCGGAGCGACGACGTCTATGTCCTCGACCAGAACCTCGAACAAGTCGGGGTCATCCGCAACATCGCCCCTGGAGAGAACATCTACTCGGTGAGGTTCGAAGGCGACAAGGGGTACGTTGTGACATTCGAGCAGATCGACCCACTCTTCACCATCTCGTTCGCTGACCCTGCCAAGCCGGTCATTCTCAGCGCCCTCACCGTCACGGGATTCTCGGACTACCTTCAGCCGTTCGGGACCGACTACCTGATAGGCGTCGGGAAAGACGCCGTCGCCGCGCCAAACGGAAACTTCGCATGGTACCTTGGCATGAAGCTCTCGCTGTTCCACATCGGCTCCGACGGGAACTCCACGGAGGTGGCCAGGTACATGATCGGAGACCGCGGTACCGACTCGGCTGTGCTCAACGACCACCTGGCATTTACCTTCGACTCGACCACGAACACGATGGTGATCCCTGTCGACTTGTACGTGGTGTCGAGCAGCCAGTCGCAATACCCCGGCAGCCCGCCGCCCTTCGGCCATTTCGTCTGGCAGGGCGCATACGTCTTCAACGTGTCAACGAGCGGCTTCAAGCTGCTAGGGACCGTGTCGCAGGACCAACGCGGACAGAGCCCCGGGACGCACGAGATAGACAGGACAGTGATCATAGGGAACGTCCTGTACACGATCTCCCAGAGCGAGGTGATGGCGAGCGACCTCACCAGCTTCTCGACGTTGGCGACGCTGCAGCTGAGTCAGCCATAGAGCGCGTTGGATGTGTCGGACTCGAGCTCCCCAAGCGAGCCCTAGCATCCCTTCACGCGCGCGACCAGCGGTCTCCTTCGGCGATTTTTGCATCCAAGATGCGGGTGATTATGTCTTGCAGTCACATTTCAGGATTCATAAGACATGTATAGGCGAAGAGCGATTATCAGAAAGTCAAACTTGGCGGGTAGATACGATGAGGAGGCGCGGCTGAGAGAGCAGATAGGCCTTCTCGTTCGAGCCTTGCGTGCGGACCTCGACTCTGTAAGAGAGTCCGCGGTCGTCCAGTTAAGCCTGTTCGGGACCAAAGCTGTTCCACATCTATCTTCGGCACTGCTGGCTGCCATCGGGGAGAAAGACCATATGAGGGAGGAAGGAGGAGCCTACAATTCTGGAAGAGACTCGAACCCTGAACGCGCAATCGAGGGAATAGTCCGAGTATTGGGGATGATAGCCGAGCCCTCGTCTGCCGCCGTTTTGGCGAAAGCGCTTCCGAGGCCTGAAGCCGCTCTAGCTCTCGGAAAGGTCGGGACTTCCGCGGCACTGGGCTTACTAGTGCAGGAAATCCCGCAGTGGTTCATGCACGAGGAGCGGGATGGCGAGTCAAAGGAGAGTCCGGAACTAGCCAAAGAGGCTTTCTCGTATTTCGGGCAGGAGGCGGTGACGAGGTTGGGCGAGGTTATGAGGTTGGGCGAGGTTATGAGGTTGGGCGAGACGATGAGCAACGATTTAGCAGTCGGTCTATGCGCCTGTGTCGTCTTTCAAGAAGCGAAGGGCGCGTCAGGGATTTCAGGGTTGCTGAACCTGCTGGAAAGTCCGGAGAGGAGAGTGCGAACAGCCTCGTTCCAAGCCCTCACCAAACTCGGATCTTCTATTCCCCAGCAATTTGTCACGAGAGCGCTCGAAGGGGCGTTCAAGCGGCCCTCAAAGGAGGAGGTCGAAGTGCCTCTGGAGCGATTGCTCGATGCCTGTCAGGAGGACACGCTGCTGCAGTTCTATCTCGGATGGGACTGGGAAGAGCCGGCCAAAAGTGATGCATATCCGTATCCGGGCCTCTCGGAAGGCCAAAAGCTCATGGAATACCACATCGCAAGAAACGGGAAGGACGTCAAATCGAAACTCATGAAATATATCGAGTCTGGAACTCCCAAACAGCAGGCGCTTGCGGCCAAGTTGCTTGAGAAAGCGACGTCGTTCGATATGAGAATGCCGACGCCGATTGAAAACGTCTAGGTAACCAAAACTCAGCCGTGCAGGTTTGAGGCCTTCAAGAGCGATTTGCGCCCTGCTTTCTTGCTTGATTGTTGCCTGCTTGCTCGTCAGTTGCTAGGTTCCTTGCTTGTTTGCGCCTTCAGGAGAATGGTGCCGCCTTTTTTCGCATGACTACGCTTATTAAACTCCGGCAGCGGCGAAGCCCAAGACCATTTTGGAAAAAGCCACCAGGGCGCACCCCGCCAAGCTGACTGCGGGGATCGAGCGGACCCCCCAGCGGGCGATGCTCCGCGCCATAGGCCTGACCGACGAGGACTTTGAAAAGCCGATAATCGGGATCGCTAACACCTGGATAGAGGCACAGCCCTGCAACTACAACCTGAGGGAGCTCGCGGAACAAGTGAAAAAGGGCGTGAGAGACGCAGGAGGTACCCCTCTCGAGTTCAACACTATCGCGATCAACGACGCCATAGCGATGGGCACCGAGGGGATGAAGGCGTCCCTCATCAGCCGGGAGGTCATCGCCGATTCGATGGAGCTGGTGGCCTCGGGCTACCAGCTGGACGGGATGGTCACCATCGGCGGATGCGACAAGACGCAGCCCGCGTGCGCGATGGCGATGGCGCGGACGAACCTCCCGAGCGTCTACCTCTACGGCGGGAGCATCCCTCCGGGCGAGTGGAACGGAAAAGACGTTACGATCCAGGACGTTTTCGAGGCGATGGGGCAGGTCTCTAGGGGGACGATGACGGTAGCGCAGCTCAAGGAGCTGGAATGCAGCGCCTGCCCTACCTACGGAGCCTGTGGGGGCATGTTCACCGCGAACACGATGGCATCGGCCTTGGAGGCGATCGGGTTGACGGTCCCGAACAGCGCCGCCCCTGTCGCCCCGAGCGAGCAGCGCGGGAAGCTGGCATATGAGAGCGGCTGGGCGGTGATGAAAGTGCTCGAGAGCGACACGCGGCCCAGGGACATTTTGACCAAGGAAGCGTTCGAGAATGCCATAGCGGTTGTGGCTGGCATGGGAGGCTCGACGAACGCGGTGCTCCACCTCCTTGCGATCGCCTACGAGGCAGGCGTGAACCTCACCATGGACGACTTTGAGAGGGTGGGAACGGGCGTCCCCGAGCTCGCAGACCTGCGGCCGGCCGGCAAGTACGTGATGTCAGATGTAGACCGGGTCGGAGGCGTCCAGATCGTCATGAAGCAGCTCCTCGACGCCGGCCTGCTTCACGGAGAAGCGAGGACGGTCACGGGAGAGACGCTCGCCGAGAGGCTGAAGAACGTAAAGTTCCCCACCGGCCAAGACGTACTGTACCCCATCTCCAACCCTGTGAGGAAGTCTGGGGGGTTCGCGATACTCAGAGGGAACCTCGCCACCGAAGGGGGAGTCCTGAAGACGGCAGGCTCGACGAGGAATTCTCACCGCGGTCCGGCGAAGGTATTCGACAGGGAGGAGGACGCGCGCCAGGCGATAATGGAGAAGAAGGTCAACGCGGGCGACGTCGTCGTCGTGCGGTACGAGGGGCCGAAAGGCGGGCCGGGGATGCGGGAGATGCTGGTCGTCACGGCCGCCCTCGTCGGCCAGGGGCTGAAGGACTCTGTGGCACTTTTGACTGACGGGCGGTTCTCCGGCGCGACCCACGGCTTCATGATAGGGCACGTGGCTCCCGAGGCGGCCGTAGGAGGGACCATCGGCCTTCTCAAGGACGGCGACATCGTCGCGATCGACGTCGCGAAACGGTCGCTCAACGTGGAGCTCTCCGAGGAGGAGCTCGCAGCAAGGAGGAAGGGCTGGAAGCCCATCCCGCCGCGATACGTGCACGGGGTCTTCGCCAAGTACGCCAAGCTCGTCACGTCGGCCTCAAAGGGAGCGGTCTGCGTGGTCTCGGGCGACCCCTACGACTCTTCATAGAAGGACACGAAGCACCAGGGAAAAGGCGGATGTCAACAACAAATGTCGGGCACCCCTGAAGCGAGTCTCGCGGACGACGGCCCCCAAGACAACGTATTCCAGAGGCTCTTCTCTCCGCCTCTCCTGAAGGCGCTCGAGGAGAGAGGGTTCACCTTGCCGACAGACCCGCAGATGAAGCTGGTCCCGCTCGTGGCGGAGGGTCGCAACGCCCTGCTGATGGCGCCGACGGGAACCGGGAAGACGGAGGCGGTCCTCCTCCCGATCCTCGACAACATGATCCGCAACGGCCTCGCGAGAACTCCCGGCATCAAGCTGCTCTACATCACCCCTCTCCGCGCCCTGAACAGGGACATGCTCGAGAGGATGCAGTGGTGGTGCAAGCGGTTCGACATCAGGCTCGGGGTGAGGCACGGGGACACAGGCGCCTCGGAGAGAGCCGGGCAGAGCATGGCACCCCCCGACATCCTGATCACGACTCCCGAGACCCTCCAGGCGCTCCTGACCGGGAGGAGGATCAGGGACGGCCTCATGAAGCTGAGGTGGGTCGTCGTGGACGAGGTCCATGAGCTGGCCGAGGACAAGCGAGGGAGCCAGCTGACGATAGCCCTGGAGAGGCTCCGGCGCCTCATCGGGAGGGACTTTCAGAGGGTCGGCCTGTCCGCCACTATAGGCTCGCCCGACACGATAGCGAAGTTCCTCGTCGGGGAGGGAGGCGAATGCGACGTCGTGCGGGTCCCCGTGGAGAAGATGCTGCAGCTCACAGTCGTAAGGCCCGAGGCGACGCCCGAGGACAACGCGCTCGCGGAGAGCATCTTCACCTATCCCGAGGTCGCGGCGAGGCTGAGGACGATCAGGGAGGTCGTCGAGAAGTACAGGTCGGTGCTCATCTTCACGAACACGCGCTCGGAAGCGGAGGCGCTGGCCAACAGGTTCAGGGTCTGGAACGAGAAGCTCCCCATCGGGATCCATCACAGCTCCCTTTCGAGGGCGACTAGAGAGGCGACGGAGAAGAGCCTGCGGGAAGGGAAGCTGTCGGGGGTGATATGCACCAGCAGCCTCGAGCTCGGGATAGACATCGGCTTCCTGGAGTGCGTGGTCCAGTATAACTCGCCGAGGCAGGTCTCGAGGCTCATCCAGAGGATCGGGAGGGCGGGCCACTCCGTCGGCCAGATCTCGAGGGGGATGATAATCACCCAGGACTCGGACGACACGCTCGAGGCGATGGTCCTCTGCAGGAAATCTCTGCAGGGAGAGCTCGAGCCGCTCCTCCCGTTTCGCAACGCGGCCGACGCCGCGATCCACCAGATAGCAGGCCTGCTCATCGAGACCAGCTCCTGGAAACTCGAGGACATGCACTCGCTCTTGAGGAGGACTTACCCGTACTCCACGCTCAGCATCGAGACGCTGAAGAAGATCCTCGACTACATGCGCGACAGGTACCCGCGTCTCCTCTTCTTCACCGAGAGCGACGGGATAGTCAGGCGTGCGAAGGACTTCAAGCCCCTCTTCGAGTACTACTTCGAGAACCTCTCGATGATCCCGGACGAGAAACAATACATCGTCATCGCGGAGGGCGACAGGCCCATCGGCGTGCTCGACGAGGCTTTCGTCTCCGAATATGGACAGATCGGGGTGAAGTTCGTCGAAGCCGGGAGGTGCTGGCGGATACTGGAGATCTACGGAAACAAGGTCTACGTCGCGCCGGAGGACGACCCGACGGGCGCCGTGCCCAGCTGGGTCGGCGACGAGATACCCGTGCCCCTCCCGGTCGCGCTAGAGGTCGGGTCGATAAGGAGGGAGTATGGGGAGGCGCTCGCACCAGGCGGTCGAGGCGAGCAGTCGATCATCGACTCCCTGTGCGAGAGATATCCCGTCGACAGGCGCGCCCTCTCAGAGTCCCTCGCCGAGGTGAAAGAGCAGGCAGCGCTCGGCCTCCCGATCCCGTCGGACAGGCTGATCACGATAGAGAGATGGGACAAGTACATCGTCATCCAGGCCACCTTCGGTCACAAGGTCAACAGGCTGCTGGCAAGGGTCATAGCGCACATCCTCTCAGAGAGGCTGGGCCAGTCGGTGGCGGTCCACCAGGACCCGTACAGGATAATCCTCGAGGTCGACTCCTCGCCCCAGTCCATCGAGGCGGTCCTACGTGGGCTTGCCGGGCAGGACATGAAGGAGCTCGCGCGCGCCGCGGTGGAGCGCTCGGGGATCTTCAAGAGGCGGCTCATCCATGTCGGGAAGAAGTGCGGGGCGATCGCGAAGGAGGCGGACTACGCCAGCATCTCCATATCAGGACTGATGGAGGCCCTGAGGGGGACGCCGGTCTACGACGAGGCGCTGAGCGTGATCTTTCACGACGATTTCGACGCGGCCGCGTCAGAGTCCATAGTCGCCCAGATCGGACGGGACGAGGTGGCCATCCAGATCATAGAGACCGAGGGTGCGCCGTCTCCGATAGCCGGCATAGGGCTCGAAGAGGTGAGCAGGAGGGGCGAGATAGTCTCGCCTGAGAGGCTCAGGGCCATAATCCGCCAGTCCACCGAGGCGAGGATAAGGGAGAGCTTCCTCGTCGCGGCGTGCACGCACTGCTGGGAATATGTGGAGCTGAGGAGGGTCGGAAGCGGAGCGCCGGAGAGATGCCCCAGGTGCGGGAGGACCGACTCGATAGGCTTCACGACCGAGTCCTATGAGACGGTGTTCAGCACGGCCCTGAAGCAAAGGAGCAGGCTCCAGCTCCACGGGAAGGCGGTGAGGGTCATCGAGACGCTCAAGAGGTCGGCCCAGATCAAGAACGAGTTCGGAGACGACGCGCTCTACCTGATAGCCGGGAGGGGCATAAGGCCCTCCGAAGTCCCGGCACTGCTGAAGAAAAAGAAAGAAGAGGGAGGCGACCTCGTCGACTACATCATCGAAGGAGAGAGGGAGGCCTTGAAGCGCCGGTATTTCGTCACGCAGTAGCGTTAAGATCTTTTCTTGCCGCTGCCCGCCGCGTCCGACTTTGTTCCCTGTGCGAGTATCAGCGTCATCAGCGACCTCTCGTCTATCTCCGCCCTCGTCCTCCACCCTACCCGGACGAGTTCCTTGTCGTCGAGGTCGAGATATCCTCGCTTGATGTATCTGTCCACCGAGTAGTCGATCCTCCATCGCGGGAACTTTCCCTTCAGGAAGCTCTCCAGCTCCTTCCTCGAGATGCGGCCCTGCTTGGAGTTGACCAGGGCGATGGTCGCGGCCAGCACCGCGAGGTCGTCGATCCTGAAACCTGCGGTCTCCGCCTCGCTCAGCGTCGGCGGGTCCCTGAATCGAAGGAGGAAGCGCGTGGAATCGTCGGTCCCTTCTGGGCCGGGCACCTGATGGACCTCGAGCCCGAGAGGTCTCAGGTCGTCGGAGAGGACCTCCACGATCGTCTTGTAGTCCTTCCCAAGGTACCTGCGGAGCTCCCAGCCTTTCACTCCCGGGTTCCGGCCCCGCTGGATTATCAGGACCTGGAAGGCCCTTCTCGTTTTGCGGTCGAGCGCGGCTCTTTCCGCCGCTTGGGGCTCCGGAACGGGTGCTGCTGTTGTCATTCCGGGCGTCGTGTCGGGCGTCGTGTCGGGCGGCGCGCCTCCGGGGTCGCTCATCTTACTACTATCGCCACCGACTTGGTTTCGTCATCCGGCTTTCCTTGGATTATCGAGATGAATATCTGCTCGGTGAGGGGGTCGGTCCTGACCGTGGCCCTGCCTTCTGTGACGACGAAAGCGATGAGGTAGCCGCGCAACGCCGTCTCCTCAGGATCCTTTCCTCTGATGAAATCTCTGTAGTCGATTTCCATTCCGTCGCACTTGTCGACGAGCTCCTTGTAGATGGCGTTGAGCCTCGTCTCGAACTCTTCCTTCGTAAAGATGCTCAGGGACTCGAGCTCCTCCAGCCCGATCACGCCTGTCTGCTGGCCGCTATTCGAGAACTTGTCCTTGTACCTCTCGCTGAACGGGACGAGCTCCCGCCAGTAGACGAAGGCCTTCTCGAGGCCGCGAGGCGTCAGCTGGTCGATCTGCGCGATCGGGTGCCAGCACTTTGCGAAGCATTCGGCGAGCTCTTCCTTGGAGATCAACTGGATCTTCAGCTCGAGCAGGAGCGGGTCGATGTACAGGGCCGACGCGCGGTGCTTGATGTACTGGTCTTGCAGCTTGATTATGGCGACAAGCTGCTGCAGCGCCTCGGAGTCCTTGAGCATCACGTCGATGACGTCCCAATCTGGGAGATGCCTCCTAAGGACTAGGAGCTTCTCCCTGATATCCACCTCGAAGGGGTTGACGCTGCTCGATTGGATGTTGCGGCAGAGCTCGATCAGCCTGAGGATGTCTTCGAGCTTCTTGCTATCTTCTGTTTGGACCGGCATACTCCTTTACCTCCGACGAACCGTGGACGGACTGCACGGTGATGACGTGGGCAGTCCTGTCTGCCACGCTGATTATCGACGGCGTTATCACGATATGCTGCGAGTTGGGGTTCCGCTTTCCCTGGGCGAGTATCATCTTGAAGATCGCCTCCCTGTTGCGCGGATCCATGTGGATGTCGAACTCGTCCATCGCCCTCAGCGGCGAGATTATCCTGCTCTGCAGCGAGAGCATGAACGCGACCAGTGCCACCGACCTCTCGCCTCCGCTCTGCGTGTATGGGTCGAGGATGGCAGGCTCGGCTCCTTTGAATCCCACCAAGAGCTGAAGCCCTGCCTCGGCGACGCCGCCCGCTTCGTCGAGCCGGATGGCTCCCGTAGCGCCGACCGTGGAGAGGACCTGCTGATAGATGGGGGCGACCTCGTCGATCAGGCTCTGGACCGCTGCCTTCCAAGCCTTCTTCCTCTCCTCGAGCTCCTTGAGCATCAACCTCTTGTTGTCCTGAAGCTCTCCCAATTTCCCCTTCAGCCCCTCGAGGTTCCCGGTGTAGTCCTTGTAGATCTTCTCGGCGTCCTCAGGAAGGTCCTGCAGCTTCTGGAGCTGCGCCGAGACGAGCTTCATCTCTTCGGATACCTCGTAGGGGGCCCTCTGGGTAATGATCCTCTCGCCGACCCTCTCGAGGTCCGCCTTCATGGCGTCGAGCTCGGCCCTCACCTCCCTCTCGGACCTCTCGTACTCCCTGATCTCGGACTCTGTCACCTTCGTCCTATATTCTAGGACTTCGAATTTCACCCGTTGTGAGATGTAGTCGTCGGTCACCTTCCTTATCGAATCCTCGACGGCTCCTATCTCCGACTGGAGAGAGGCTATCTCCCGGTCTAGCTCGATCTTCTTCCTGCCTGCTTCCTCAGAGTCGCCTCCTGACTTTGACGAGGCGAACGCCACGAAATCCTTCAGGTGCTTCGACCTTCGAGCGTCAATGGTAGGGCTGCCGCCGACTATCTCCTCGATGTCCTTGTTGATGGAGTCCAGCTCTTCTCGGAGGCCCTTCATCGCATCACGCGTCGCCTCGCGACCGGAGCGCTCCTTCTCTGCCCTCACGAGCGCCCCGTAGAGCTTCTTCACCTCGACCTGCCTCTCGCCCAGGGCCTTTCGGTGCTCCTCCGACTCGCTCCCCGCCTTCTTCTGTTGTTCCCTGAGGTCGGCGAGGGACTCGCGCTTTCCTTCGAGCTTCTCCTTGACGGACGCGAGCGAACGCGAGAGCTTCCCTTCCTGAGCCCACAGGAGCTCACGCTCCAGGAGCACCCTGTGCTCTTGGAGCCTCCTCTTCTCGAGGAACCTGTCGTAGATCTGCTTCCAATATTCTATCGTCTGGTTGGCGTTTTCGATGAGCTGGGTCAGGGAGCCCTCCTCGCTCACCATGTTGTTTAGGTCGGCCTCGGCGTTGAGTATCCTCTCTCGGTATTCGCGGAATCCCACCGCTTCCTCTACCATCACGAGCCTCTTTTCCTGGGAGATGGCGCCGAGCTCCTCGATCATGCCCTGGTGCATGATTATGAGCAGGTTGTCTGGGTTTATCCCGAACTCGCGAAGCAGCCTCACTACCTCGCTCTTGTCTATCTCCTTGTAGTCGGCCTCATACCAGTACGAGCCGTCCTTCCGGAGGTATCGGGAGAGCATGAAGGTGTCCGACTTGGAGTAGGGTATCGGCCTCTTGCCTTCCCTCTGGCTGTTGTCGAATATGAGCGAGACCCTGGCGATGTCCTTGCCCCTACGGATGAGGTCGCTGAGCTTCCTCGACCTCTCGGTGTATGCCTGCCCGAAAGCGACGGAGATGGCAAGAAGGACCGAAGACTTGCCCGCGCCGTTGGGGCCGACGATGAGGTTCAACCCGTGGTTGAGCGGTATCCTGGCATACTCGTAGCTCATGAAATTCTCAAGGATTATCTCCTTGATGGGAGGTGAAAACGTCCTCTCCTGCTCTGTTGACATCTCCTCAAAAGGTCCCGACATGACGCTAAACGGTTCCCAAGCGCGGACGTATTTTAGGCATGTGGTTTACGAGGTCCTAGACCGAGGTCGAAGGGCTTCCAGGCTTCGGCGCTTCGGGCTTGTTTACGGTGCCCGAGGGAGGGCAGGGGCTTCTCTTAGCTGCATTTCCTTCTATAGGATATATTTTTGATGTCTGCGGGACGAGAGCAAGCAACGCAGCCCAATGTGCGATTGGTTGTTAAGCGTCCACGTTGGTTGGAGCATCCGTCTACGATTACCTTTTTGAATTGGCATTGAAAGGCTCCGTGCGTCTTGGTTCTTGCAGCTAAGGTCTTTGTCGTAAAGGAAGAGCGCAACCTGCCGCTTGTCGCTTCGAAGCTGAAGGACTTTAAGCTCGAGCAGGAGGTGCGCATCGAGGGAGACAGCTTCAAGCTACTTTCCGAGGTCACCGACCTGGACATCTCCCAGGAGTCCCTCCAGGGGACTTTCTCGTTCGACTCGGTCTTCCAAGTGAACCAGCATGGAAAGCAGGTCTCGATGATCCGGACATACGAGGCGCCCTTTATGTTCGACCTCTACGGGAAGGACCTATTCCTGAGCATCTTCGACAAGAAGAGTCGTGCGAACGCAATTGCAAACGAGATGAGCAAGTCACTATTCATGAGCCTTGGCCAGATAGTGGAGGGAAGAATTGCGCCCGAGACACTGAAACGTTTTCACGAAGATGGCATCGAGTCGAAAATCTTGTTCTTCGACGGAGTAGACATTCCGAGTATATCAAAGCTCTCACTCTACGGCGAGGGCTTGGCCAGCACTAATCTCTACAACGACTATCTTCAGCATGGACAGATTTGGTATGCTGTTGTAAAGTCAAAGACGTATGGATATGTGATTGGCTTGACGCGAAATTGCGTAGCGACCTGCTTCAGTAGGACAGATCTCCCTGAGTTCAAGAGATATGTCAAGGGAGAAGTTTTGCCCCTGATTAGTTAGTAAGCATTTCAGAATGGGGCGTTCGAAAGCCATAGCTAAGTAGCGAAACAGACCTTCCAGACTTCAAGACTTTCCTAAAGAACGAGATTCTTCCAATCATTGGGTGCTGGTTTCAGAGAAGTTAGTTTGAATTCTCTGCTAAGACGCTAGGTACCGCAGGGAAACCACCTGTGCCTGGGACGTCGAATAGTGCCCACATTCACAGGCCGCACCTTCCCATCCCTCTCTAGCTCTTCAAGGTACCTCTTGAGGTCGCGGCCAGTTGTTCCGGCTTGGATTCCGACTTTTGAGGTGAAGGACCCCGGTCTCAGTCTTATGCATTCTTCAACGAATTGTTTTCTCATTTCTCGCATCTCGGGCTTGCTTCTGAAACCTGTCTTTCTCGCCAATAGGATTGCTTGGTCCGCCTGCTCCGATCTCGTGGGTGTGATAAACGGCCTAATCAGCTCTATCACCCCGATGGCCCTGCCTCCCACAGCAGTGGCGCTCCAAAATTGGTTCCCTGACGATTCCGAAACTCCCGCGGCGGATCTTCTTACTCCCATCAGGAATGCAGCCTTCTCTATTGCCTCACTGTCTTGCATCCTCACTACGATACAGGGTTGCCGGGAAACCTTCCCCTTTTTCCCTCTGGTGTGTATGCTGCCTTCGCCTACAATTAGAGCGGCTAGCCACGCCCTATCCTCCGTATTGCCTAGTCGAATATCTCCGCCTGGCTTTCCTCTTAGTCCCTTGCTTCCGGCCGCCGGATTCTTATTCCTAATCCCAGCCCCAGGTGTTTCTTTGGATGTCTGGTGACCAGTCCTCGCTCTCCCGATTACGGATTCTTCTTGCTCCCGACTCGAAGGCAGGGACATTTCGCCGGGAAGAACTGCCATGAAGTATTCCGTGCGCTTTGACTCCTGCTTCGAATTAAGAGACGATTTGACAACGAACCACTTTGTCCTCGGCCGCCTGCCGATTCCATAATCGATTTTCCAGACCTTTCCATCTTGCTCAAGTTCTTCGAAGTATCTTCGTATAACAGCGTGTGGAACTCCCGTCTGACCCTCGAGTGGTCGAGGGGGCGATCCAGGTCTTAATTCAAGGTACTTCAGGAGAAGAAGCTTTCTCTCCTCTTTCATCTCCTCGACTGTTCTGAATCCGGCATCTCTGGCCGCGGTTATGACTCTCTCTGCCTGAGTTAACTTGGCGGTAGTCATGAACCGTCTTACCGAATCTAGCACTTTGATGGCTCGAGCTCCGATCGCGCAGACGCGCCAATATGGCCTGCCGGTTATCGGTGACCGCCCTGCTGCTGTTGTCCTAACCCCCATCAAAGCAGCTGCCTTGTCGATTGCTGCTTTGTCCTCCATCATCACAGCCAAGACCGGCACACGTTTGATTTTGCCTGCGGGACCTTTGGTGAAGATTGAGCCTTCGCCAACGATAAGCGCGCCGAGCCAAGCCTTGTCTTCAATCTTCCCAAGATTGATTTCTTCACCTCGGCCTCTCTTCGGTCGTGTTCCATCCTGCCCCGCGCTTCCTCGACCCTTCCCAACTTTTCGTTCTTCCTTGGGCATTCTGGTGCCAATTCTTGTTTCTGCGCGCTGGGATCCAGTATCGAGTCGAGCCGAAGAAGAAATCGAGGGCTCAACAGGAGGAACCGGAGACAGTGAGGCAACATCTGAGACTCGTATTCCCAACTTTCGAGTCGCAGTCATGGATGAATTATCTTCGTCCATCGTAAGGTAAGACACGATAAATGCGGCAACATCGGCAAGAAGGTAGGAGAGAAGGCGAAAGGAGAACAAACGGTGATTGCAGATGTGAAGGGAACTGAAGGATTGGAGAATCGCGGAAAGACGCAAAAAGTCAGAATTGAGTTGATTTCATTGTGGGAGAGAGCGAAACATGGTATCGAGTAGGTCGGTTAGACGTCAATTCTAAGGACGGAATATTTGTTGAAGGATGAGATGCTCTGTTTCCTTTCCTTAAAAGGCCGCGCATGACAAGTTTGACCTTGACGCAAATGTCAACAATCGCCTTGACATCCGAGCGTCTCATTGTGTCAAGTTTCTGATAGTCATTTTGCAGAATTCATGTCAATCGCGCAGTTGACGCCTAGGAAAAGCGAATGTTGCAACTAAATGATATTCTCAGGGATGAAACCTCTGGCTTTGGCTCGCAAGCCGTTCGGAGGGAGCCAGGCAATGGCTGAGAGATTGAAAACACGGTCTGAGAGCGCACCAAGATTCAGTGAGGATGGAAGGCCGACGACTCGCCGACGATGGAAGGGCGACGCCTCTGCTACAACTTCCGCTCATAAGTCCGTAGTCGTTACTCGCTACTCGTTACTCGTGACAAAGGGTGGGGGAAGGGTCGCGGGCATCCCCCGCTAGACCCTACTTTCCTTCTTTCTCTCTCTCTCTTACGCGTTCAGAAGATAGGCTTGATACGAGGCTGTCCCGAGGTCGGAGTAGTGACCGGTGAAGTCGCTGCCACCGTTGCCGGTAGCGCCTGCGACGACGTTTGCTGTGAAGCTCTCAGGAGTGCCTGCGTGGTCGTTGTTGAGGTAGCTGCTGCCCGTGCTGGCGTCGATCGGTTTTACACCGAGGCCGTTGTAGAGGGTGTTAGTGTTGGAAGTGCTCAGGGTGCCGAAGCCAGAGTAGACCGCTGCGCCCCATTGCCATTGGAGCTTGAAGGAGTTCGTCGTGCCGCTGAAGGCGCCGCTCCACGTCACGTGAGCACCTGCGAGCGAGACACCGGTTGGGACCTGGTAGGCCAGGCCGCCGAGGAAGACGTTCCCCTTGTAGCTCGTGGGGACCGTGGTCACCCATTGCCCTGACGTGAAGGTCGTGGTCGAGGTCGTTGCTGTTGGGCTGAATATCACTTCTGAATTGGGCGCGGACAGCGTAAGGGTCGTCCCGTCCTGCAGCTGGAGCCCTATCCTTTGGCCGCTGAAGTGGAGGGTCAATCCGGTGGTGGGCACCTGTGAGTTAAGGTTCGCCACGCTGTTGAACCAGACATAGCTCCCTGTGCTCACTGAGGTCTTTTGGAACTCGGATTGCAGCGCGCAGACGTTAGGGTTCGTGCCCTGGTCGGTGCAAGTCTGAGTGTTGTGGTCTTGTTCGACAGGCTCGCCGGTCTGCGGGTTCAGGATCAGCGTGTTTTCATTGTCGTTTCCATTGAGGAAGTTCTGGATGGCGTCTCCGTGGCCGTTCCCGTGGTCGTTGGTGAAGTCGAACATGTTGAGCAGCGAACCCGCGATGTTGTCGAAGGATGCGGCTCCGGTGCTTCCGAGGTGCCAGTTGTCTTCGATGAATCGGAGGATCGAGCTCTGGTCAGTCAGGGTATTGTCTACGAAGTTCTGCTTCGCGTATGGCGAGATGACCAGGAATGGGAGGCGAGGACCGTAACCGCACCTGTCTTCGATGCCGCTGGCTGGAGTCGTTCCGCAGCTTGTCCCGACGAGGCCGTCGTTGGCGGGGTCGTTGGATGGGCTGACGATAGGCCCCATGACGTGGTCATACCAGCCGTCGGAGTCGTCCCAGGCGACCATGATGGCTGTGCTGCTCCAAGTTGGGAGGCTCTGGAGTTGGTTGATTGTGTTCACCAGGAAGGCTTGCTCGTCCAGTGGGTCGGAGTTGCTCGGATGCCCGTCCTGGTATCTGTCTGCCTTTAGGAAGCTGACCGCGGGCAAGTTACCCGAGTCCGCCGCGATCCAGAACGAGGAGAGGTCGTATTGATGGTTCGCCTGGTCGGTCTTTCCGATCATCGCGTCAGAGGTCGGGGGGAGGTGGTGTGGGTTCGATGTCGAAGCGAAGTACTGGAAGGGCTCGTGGTGGGGGCTGTAGTCGGTTTCCGTGGTCCCTCCTACCTGGACGTGGGAGGAGCCGCAGACCGCCTTGGACCCGGTCACCGGGTTGCTGGGGACCGTGGGCGTAAAGCCTCCCTGGAACCACCCCCACGTGACCCCGGCGTTGTTGAGCAGGTTGCCGACGTTCTGAGGCGCACCGGCTCCAGTCGCCATTGCCATGGTCTGGCCAGAGGTGCTGGAACAGTCGTCGTAGGTCGGGTCGGCGTCTCCTATCACGACACCGCTAGTTGTGAGGGTGCCAGAGATAGGGAGACCGTTGCTGGAGACGGCGGGACTCGTGAGACCCGAGACCAGGTTCAACGCTCCTGGAGTCGATGGGCCGAATGTCGTCCCGAAGAAGTTGTCGTTCATCGCGTAGTTCTGCGCATAGTTCCACAGGCCTGTCACAGTGTTGCCGTCGTAGTACCCCATCACTATGTTGGCGCTGCAGCTCGTGTCCTGGACGAACTTGTTCATCAGGCCTCCGTTGAAGGCCTGCTGCTCCGCCGTGTAGTCGTGGTTGTTGCTGCAGGTCACCGGCTGCGTGCGGTCCAACCTCGTCGGGTTGGCCGTGTTGGGATTGTTTGTGAGGAGAGCGCCTGTCAATCCGTTGACTGAGGGGGTGTCGGGCGCGGCGAAGAACTGTGGCTCGTTAGGAGGATTCGCCGCGTTAGGGTAGGTGCCGAAATAGTGGTCGAAAGACGAGTTCTCTTGGAAGATCACCACCACGTGCTGTATGGGCGTGGCGGTGCTCGAGGATTCTTGTGGAAAGGCGGCCACGCTGGAAGTCAGCACCACCGCCATCACAAGCAAAGGGATTGCAATTGATAACTTTGTCCTTGTTTTCATATTCTCGGGAGGCGAGAAAGAATATTTCTTGGTTGCCGAATTACTCTATGTTAGCGCAGGCAGCGACCGTCGGCTATGTGTCGCTATGTCTTCCGATGTCGGCCTATGATGGCCTCTATAGGTCGGGAAGGATTAAAGGCATCAGGCAGTGTCGCGGCATGCGCTTTGCTCAAGGTCGTCCCCGGGGAATCCGCGCTCATCCACAAGGAGGGAGACACGGCGACCCTGCTCGTCTCTGACCTTCACCTTGGGCTAGAGAAAGAGATGGCGTCCAAGGGGTTCAGGATCCCGCCTTATTCGCAGAAGATGCTGGATAGGATAAACGCGATCGCGGAGAGGAACCGCCTCAACAGGGTGATCGTCGTGGGCGACGTGAAGCATTCCATCGGGAAGGTCCAAGACATAGACTGGGGGATCATGCCCTGGTTCTTTGACACGTTGCTCGACGTCTTCCCCTCGGTCGAGGTGGTGCCCGGGAACCACGACGGCGGGATAAAGTCGCTCCTCCCGAGCCGCGTGAAATTGCATCCATCGGAAGGGATCGTGATCGGGACCCGCCAGAAGGTCGGAGTCACCCACGGCCACTCATGGCCTTCGCTGGAAGTCATCGCGTCGAGAAACATCGTGATGGGGCACACGCACTACAGGTACGAGATGAGGGACAAGTTCGGAGGGAGGAGCAAGGAGGCCGTATGGCTTTTCGCGACCTATGACATGGCGGGACTGCTCGCGAAGGCAGGCCACCCTCCCGTCAAGCGCGGCGAAGGCAAGCTCGTGGTCATGCCTCCCTTCAACAACCTCGTCGGGGGGCAGGCGATAAACGCAAAAGGAGGCTTGCATTTCGGGCCCATACTGTCGTCTGGCGCCATAAACACGGATGGCTCGGACGTCTTCCTGCTCGACGGGACACGCGTCGGATAACGTTGGTTCGTCGCTAGCTAGCTGCCCGAGACCCTGCGGACGCGCTGCTCGAGCGCCGACTCGGACATCGTCCCGATAATCGCGTCGACGGGCGCTCCGTGATTGAATATCATGAACGTCGGGATCGATTGGACCTGGTACCTCGTCGCGACCGTCGGATGCTCGTCGACGTTCACCTTCCCGAAGGTCACGCTGTCGCCGAGCTTCGAAGCCAATCTCTCGACAATGGGCTCCATCGTCCTGCAGGGGCCGCACCAGACCGCCCAAAAGTCGACGAATGCGGGCTTCCCGCCGTTGATGTGCTTGTCGAAGTTCGCTTCCGTGAGCTCCAATATCTCGCCGTGCCTGACTGACTCAACCGGTTTCGGAGACACAAGCCTCCTTGCTTTCTCTTCAAGTATCCTCTCGAGCTCGGGGTCTGACAACGATTTTGTCTCGGAATGCAAAGCGTATTTTAAGATTCTCGGGAGTTTGCCGCTGACTGACTTGCCAAAGGCCGGGATACATTTCCTCGATTCCCTGTCTCGCTCTCTGAAGAGAGACGAGCCCACGAGGCTCGCCGTAATGGAAAGCGCGGCCGTCGCGGTGGTGTTCCGGAACGGGAGAACGGGAGAGGAGGAGGTCCTCCTGATCAAGAGGGCCGAGAGGGCCGACGACCCATGGTCCGGGCACATGGCCTTTCCGGGAGGGAGGGTCGGTGCCGCTGACAGCAGTTTCGAGGGCACGGCGATCAGAGAGACCCGAGAGGAGGTCGGGATCGACCTGTCCGCTCCCGGCGCGTCGACCTTTCTTGGCTACATGGACGCATCAAAGTCGCGGACGGGAGCGGTCACGGTGGTCCCCTGTGTCTTCAAGCTGGCGAGGGATGCGGCCGTCATTCTAAACGAAGAGGCAGCGGCTCACGTGTGGGTCCCGCTCCGGGAGCTGGCGTCGCCAGAGGCCCGTGCACCCTACCGTGTTCGGAGCGATGACGATGACGACAAAGACGGTCTGGAGGTCGAGCTACCGTCCTTCGTCCACCGGGGCTACACCATTTGGGGCTTGACCGAGAGAATACTCTCGGCCATCATAGGAAATGCGGAAGGTGGCGAGGGTGCGCGATCAGATTCCGAGGGCCAGCCTTAGGCCCTTGTATCTGTTCCTGATCGTGACCTCGGTGACTCCGGCGGCGTCTGCGATGTCCCTCTGCGTCATGTTCTCGCCTTCGAGTATGCACGCCACATAGAGTGCGGACGCAGAGATCCCCATCGGATCCTTCCCTGCCGATATCCTCGCCTGCTCTGCCCTCAGGAGTATCTCGCGCGCCCTCTTCTGGGTCTTCCC
>JAPCJN010000086.1 GCA_027886925.1 Nitrososphaerota archaeon | reverse complement strand
AATCATATCGTACTGCTGCCCGTTCTTGGTGAAGTTTTCCTTTCGTGTAATCGATGACATGGTCAGCGCCGAGCGAGCGAGCCTGGTCCAGGTTGCCAGTGCTACACACAGCGGTCACTTCGGCCCCGAACGACTTGGCTATCTGCAACGCGAACGTGCCAACTCCGCCGGAGGCGCCGTTGATCAAGACCTTTTCGCCTGGCTTAATCCGTCCTCTGTCACGAAGAGCCTGCAGGGCGGTGATCGCCGCCATGGGCACGGCCGCCGCCTCCTCGAAAGTCAAGTTGGTCGGTTTCAACGCTAGGTATTTCTCACGAGGACACGCATACTCGGCATCCGCGCGATACCGTCCCGAATACTTCATCGCCTGCCTGAAACTGCTTTACGTCGCTGCCGATCGCTCGACCCTCCCCGCAATGTGCGCTCCGAGCACCGTTGTCTTAGGTTCTAGGAACCCTGACCCTGACAATCGGACCAAGAACGGTCTAGCTGTAAGCATATGCCAGTCAAAGGCGTTCACGGACGCAGCAAGAACTCTTACAAGCCCCTGGTCGTCCTTGGGAGTGGGCTTCTCAATTTCCTTGAGCTGTAGAATATCTGGAGGCCCGTACCTATCGTAGACAATCGCCTTCATTCTTGGAGGGCTAGCTTTCAGATTCGCATCCCTTTCATGGTTTCCCTTATCCAGGCCACGAGACGGTGATACGCATCAAGCCCTTGCGGGGAGAGTGAATAGAGTTCCGCGCCGTCCTCATCCTTCTTCTGCTGGACAAATCCGTGGGAGACCATCCATTCAAGGTACTTCATGAACCGCGGATAATTGAGGCCCACCCTCATCTGCAGATTCGTCTTCTTCATCGGCTGTCCGTTGCCGTGTAGAGTGTCGAGGAAGCGGGCGAGGACATAAAGGTCTGGGCGCTCCAAACCCAATCACAGGCTCTGGAGAAGCTCTTTCTTCGAGTCCTCGAACCTGTTGTCTTCTTTCTCGTAATGTCTGAGCGCCTCGAACCTGAAGTAGAGGTACACAACGACCCCCGCCAGCGCGGCAATCCCGGCGTTCTGACCTATGACGACGACAAGGGCGAAGGCCCCCACGCCATACGCGAATGCCGAGTCCAGCTTGCCCTTCCTCGCGACAAGCGCAGCCTTGTGCATGGCGTCCATCAGTCGAAGCCCGTCTTCGGTAGAGACCCTGGCTCCTCCTTTCACCTTCTTCAGAAACTCACCGAGCTCTGCGAACTTGAAGGCCCTTCTGCGCATGATGAAGTTAGCGACGAGCCCGGCTACGGCGCCTATCACGACGGCAACCAGAAAGCCGGCGGCGAGGTACTCGTAGACTGCTGCCCTCTGGATCGTGGTGATCGCGCCGATTCCAAGAACAGCGAAGGAGGCAAACCAGACGACAATGCCCACCACCGCGGACTCTATCCTGGTTTCAGTGACGTGCTTTGCCTTGAGTTCATCAAAGTACTCACCTGCGTCTTGCACGATGTCATCTAGCATCCGGTCAGTGCGTTGGCCGGGCTCTTCTCCTGCAGTTGTCATTACCGCGAATGAGACCCGGTTTCCGCTAAAAGGCTAACGTGTCGTCAACACGTATCGCGAGTACCCGAGCGGGAAGACACCACTCACGGACCAGAATATTCTCGGCAGGCCCGGCGGGATTCGAACCTTGCCCGCCGGAGATAATCAGGTAAATATGCTCGAATCACCCCCTATCTGGCCGCAAATAGCTCAAACTAAGCTTGAAATCTGTGGACCGGGGGACTCGCCCCAAAATAATTAGGGCGTGAACATACCCAACGATATCCGGTAAGCAATGAAACGCATGCGCGAGTAGGGTTCGTGGAGGTTGTGTCGGCGCACTCCCGCGGGGGCTAGCAGGCGACAAGCAGTTCCAGAACTGCGCTCGAATCTCGCCAGAGAAAAAGACTGAGCGCCGCGTGAGGTTCGTTGGCCGTCACATTCGTTACAATCCCATGCAGAAAATACATCGCCTTTTTTAACTAGAATTGCATGCTTTTGAAGGCGAAGATTACAATGGAAACTTGTACTAGTTGCGGTGCCAGCCTTGCGGAGAACTCGAATTACTGTCATTCATGCGGAGCTGCAGTCGGACAGAAGACGTGGACTCAGCAATTCACCGTCTCAGCGGATGAGGTGACGAAGAAGGTGAAAGAGCTTGTGCACGAAGGGAATGTGTCGAGAATAACGGTGAAGGATGAGAACGGGAAGTCCCTCCTGGAGATACCGGTCACCGCTGGCATTGTTGGCATTCTCCTTGCGCCCTGGCTGGCTGCGGCGGGGGCGATCGCGGCGCTCGCGACGAAGTGCACCATCGTTGTCGTGAGGAAGAGCGACGCGTCAGAACCGCTGGTAGCCAACGCGTGAGCTTCGTCACGCACTAGGGGTTTGCGTTGCAACTCGTGTTAGGCTCGACGGGGTCGCTCGGCAGCGCCATTGTCAACGAGTTGACCTCTTCCGGCAGACCAGTACGAGCGCTTGTGCGAAGTCCTACCAAAGCGAGGAAGGTTTTCTCCAATCCGGATAGGGTGGAGTTGATCGAGGGCTCTGTTGAGGACGCTCGGACACTCGAGAAGGTTTTTGACGGAGTTGAGATATTCCACAACTGCGTCAATGCACCCTACTCGCAATGGTCCACCCTGCCCGAGATTCACGGCAGGATAACTGACGCCGCAAGCAAGGCAAAAGCCCGGATGGTCTTTCCAGGCAATGTGTACATCTACGGCCACAGCCAGACCGAGAAGGTCCGCGAAGACCATCCAAGAAATCCCTGCTCCAATAAGGGGCGAATCCGGCTTGGACTAGAAGAGACATTCATGCGACTTTCGGGGGAGGGCGCGCTTCCGTGCGTAATCGTCCGTTTTCCTGACTACTACGGTCCGAATTCAGCCTCTGTCGCTGATGAGATATTTCGGTCGGCGCTCGACAACAAGAAGGCTCGCTGGCCTGGCAGGCTTGACGCGATGCATGAGTTCATCTTCATCTCCGATGCCGCAAAGGCGATGGTGGCGGCCTCTGAACGACCCGATGCGGCCGGCCAGGACTTCAACGTGCCGGGGCCGGAACAGATTCGTGTCCGCGACTTCATTGACCTTGTCTTCAAACAAACCGGCTTCGAGCCGAAGATGACTGGGACCAGCCCGATGTTCGTACGACTCGCGGGCTTGTTCAACGGCACTGCCCGGGCATTCGCGGAGATGCAATACTTGACCGAGGAGGCTCTCATTCTTGACGGAAGCAAGTTCAACAATTTCTTCGGCATGAAGTATCCAACCAGGAGCTACGAAGATGGAATCCGAGAGACATTGGCATGGCTGAGAAAAGTCCGAGAACAGGCAGGGACAGCAATGCAATCGTCCAAAGCTGGAATGGAGATGCCTTCGAGATGAGCGGTAAGAGAGCCAACGTCCAATAGCACGGCCAACCAATTGGCAGTCACACAAAGCGTTCCTTCGGGCGATGGCAGCGAAGGATTGGGGCTTTTATCTCCATTAAGACCAAACCTTTTGAGGTTGGCGGCTCGCGTTTAGGCTAGAAAAGCGCAAATTAGGCTATTTAGAATGGACTTTGTCGCCTGAAGACCCAGCTTTCCCTCAATGTCATTGATTTGCTGGGCGTAGTCTTCCGTGCGGGCTACGGAGTTTTCCTTTTTGCTGAAGTACTTTCTCCTGAGTGTCTGCAATTCTCTCCAGTGAGATTGTTTTTTCTGTCGCCAAACTTCTCCTCGCAATTATTGTAGCGTCAATTGTCTTTCAAGGGCCGACAAGACCCACTAAGGGGTAGGTCTTTCTTGTACAAGACTCACAACTGCCTACGAGCAACACTGATGTAGACAGTCTGCGCATTCACAAGGGCAGGGACATCCACAACCACCACATCTTCTTCCTTGACTATTCTTTGCTGTTATCTTTACCCACCTATTCTGAACTGCATCCCAGGACCATTCGTATGACTCCTGCGCTGTCTCTGACCCTTCTGGGGATTCGAGGGTCGACATTCGTGGTTCTGGTGCGTCCTGGGGGCTATTTGGTTTTCGCCTTTTGAAGCGCTTCCTCAGCACAAGGTTACTGCGGAATTCAAGCCCGTCTTCACGACATCCCCAATTACACGTTCTGTCCAGAATACTTGCATTGCGTGTCCGGACCATCGCTCGGAAGGTCAAATGGAGCGCCGCAAGGAGGACACGATTGTCATGCTGCTTGACGAGTTTGTCTTGGTCAAGTACAGCTCATTTTGCAGAAAGGCATATGTTGGCAAGCACGCTCCCCAAGATTCCATCAATAGGTAAGCGTGATAAGCTTCAGAGAGTAGTCTTCACGAGCGTCGAGTGTTCGTCTGTCACGCGAAGACGAAGCGGGCCTTCAAGGACGACGACTATGTGAAAGAGATAGGAAAATGCGAGAAATGTGGGGACCTGTGGTGATAGCATTAATCTACTCAGAACAGTCTGCTCGACCAAAGTAGCCGTCGGTCCCATCCAAGGCTTGAACACTTTCGCGACGCCCCGCGTGAACGCGCCAGCCCCTCGTTCCCAGCATCATCCTGTGTTCCGTGGTTCTCGCTATTTTCCAGGACCCGTGGATTTTAGGCCAGAGCGTTGAGCGCCCGAAACACAAAAGATTCATTGCCAAAATTCATTTATTTCCCATTTGGAGCCGGGAACTCGCGCCTGCATCGTGGGCCTTTTTGCGCGGATTGAAGGGGTGCCCTTGATCGCCACAATTGCGAAGAAATGGGAAATGCGTCTGTTACCTGGGCATCCAGTTGCACTTCTCTCGTTTTACTCCACACCCCAAGTATGGAATGCGCATGGTAACGAAGCGAAGGGATGCTCAGTTCTTCGTAGTTGCGATATCTCGTCAAGAGAATGTCTTTCTCGGATTCGACTTCATCTCAAAGACAAAGTTCCCGGAGCTGGGCTTGAGCTAGGCTGGCACTATTTCTTTGCCTTTTCAGGAACGATTCCGGTGCTGTATATCGTCATCACGGTGTCCCTGAGGAGGTTCATGTTGTCAAGGTCGAAGTCCGGCTCAGCCGAGATCAGCATCACGTTCTTGTTGCCGAGATAGAAGATCAGCACGTTGAGCTTCTCTCGCTTTACGAGCGTGTACTGCATCCCACCGAAGTACTGGTCCCAGGTCTTGTCAGTCCCAATCTGTATCGTCAGATTTGCCATCAACCTGAGATTTTCACTGGCAGGCTCCATGGACCTGATGCCTCTTCTCATTCCCCCGGCAATCAATCTGCCTGTCTCATCGAGAACTCCTGCGTGCCTGACCCGTCGGTTAAACTTGAAAGCCTGAATGCACAGCTTATCCAGTGGGTAGGTCATGATTCCATCCGAGAATCTCTTCGTTAGTTCGGTATAAGACTTGTTTCGCTCCGCTGTCTTTTTGGCTTCGAGCGGCGTGCAGGAAAGCCCATTCGTCTATGCCTTCTACCACAACCCGGCACCTATTCTCGGGCACTTTGGCCGGTCAGCCAACCTTTGGGAAGTTTCCGGGTGCTTTTGGGAGGGCGATTTTGGGCACTCAATCCAGGCACAGGTTAGTTCGGTCTGATTTAGCACGATTATCACCGAGCAATCATGATTAACCCAACGCTTGCAATCTTCGACGGTGAAGGATGCCATTTGAGCGCAAAATAAAAAGGGCGGGAGATTAGAATCTACTTCTTGCTTGCCGGTTTGATTGCGCCGATGCGGAAGATTGGCTTTCCGCACGAACCGCACGTGCCCCTGACTGCAGCTCTTCCATTCTTCATCTTAATCTGCTTCGGATTCTTGATCTCCCTGTTCTTCTTCTTTTCGAAGACGCAGTAGCCTGTAATCATGTTCGTCGCTGCCGATGGGTCGGCATGGGTAATTAAGCCCTCGGTAAAGGAGGAAGTTTTAAGGTTTTTTGGAAAAAAGAAGGCCAAAGAGACCCGGAAAACTTTGTTTGGGAAAATCGGCCCTCAAAAGTAACCCTACAATCCTTCTAATCGAACCGCTATCGAGGAAAACGTCTACATCAAGCGGTAGCCCCGTGTGCAATAGTAAGAAACGCACCATTTCAATGGCGCCACCCCTAACCCTCTCCGGGTATTACCCAGAAGTTGGGTCATCCAAGTCAATCGAGGCACAATAAATCTACCTTTGGAAACTGTTTCGATGCGCTCTGAGCTTTACTGAAAGCGAACCGCTCCCCTTTCCCATGTACCGGATTCAATTGTGCCCCCACCTTAACGCGAACTGCACCATCCAGCATGATGCATCCCTCCGTGTCGACCCAGACAGCGGGCTTATGCTTATCGGGCGTCAGATTTCGCATCTGTCCGGGAAGGACACTTGTCACCGACACAACGGTCACCGCGGTGACAGTTCGTTCAGTTACATCCAGAATAACAACGAGTCAATTGTATTCTAGGGCGAGTAAGTATGTCACAGTTCGCAAGCAAGTGGGAGAAGTCAAACAGCAGTGGATTCACAACAAGGATGCGGGATTCTGTGAAGAACCCGGGTCCCCTGAAGCCGAGGCTGGACCTGGCAGTGAGGCAGATTCAAGTCCAAGTCGCAAAGCTCGACGGGACATGCGCAAAGCTGAGGGAGAGGGACGCCTCGATCTTCAACAAGATCGTGTCATCCATCCAGAAGCATGACTCGCAGCATGCTTCGGTCTATGCGAACGAACTCGCAGAGATCAGGAAGATGAACAGGATGGTCACACAGGCCAAACTGGCTCTCGAGCAGATAACCCTGAGGCTGAACACCGTCACCGAGCTGGGCGACATCGTCGTGACCCTCACCCCTGCAATGTCAGTGATTCGCAGCGTGAGACAAGGGCTTGTCAGTGTCCTTCCGGAGGCAGAAGGCGAGATCGGAGAGATATCAGGCCTGCTGAGCAGCATCCTCGTGGATGCGGGCACGGTGGGTGGATACAATCTGAACTTCGAGGCTGCCAACGAGGACGCCGAGAAGGTACTTGCAGAGGCTGCAGCAGTCGCCGAAAGCAGGATGAAGGAGAAGTTCCCGGAGATCCCCTCCGGGCTCCCCTCGATGGAAAGCTCGTCGGAAAGCACATCGTAAATGCAAGAATGGAAAACGTGAGGGGCTTGGACCCGCGAAAGTGGGACCACCCCTCCACCCCTCTTCTTCCCGGACGCGATTACACCGCGGAAAGCATCTTGCCCGTGGGCGGTAAGGATTTGTTCCATCTTTAGCTGCCTGGATTCGGCCTGCGGTTGATGCATGCGCGGAGGAGACACATGACCAGCCGAAGATTGGCGAGCTACAAAGAATTTAAACAGAGTTGAAGCCTACACTCGCATGGCGAAATCGAAAAAGGTCAAGAAGAAGGCTGCAAAAGGGAAAGCAACCAAATAAGGCGCTCCTCAGGCGAGTACAACGACATCCTGGGTTCCTGGAGCGGCATGGTTCCGCCTCCTACTTTTGTCAGCTATACGAAGCGACATCGGTCAACCAACGGAACTAAATATCGGCGGACATTTTAAGCAGCTGGCCCCCCTGACGCGTTGACGAAATAACCGAAGACTTCTCTTCTGCCTGGCAGCTAAAGGAATGGTTGCTGCCTGGCCTTTCTCTGTGGCCTGGTTACGGGGGTGATCGAGAGGGCGCTGGAGAGAATATGAGGCTTACTTAGCGATAAGGTAGGTGGACGTCAGAGGGTGGTTTAGCAGCAAGCTGTGGAGTGGGAGGAGCAGCGGCCGGTGGTGTGACTTCCTTCTTATTGATGACCTTCCGCTTTGCGGCTGTCTTCTTGACCTTTTTCGAAGATTTCTTTACTTTCTTCTTTACCATCTGATTGCTTGACGACACCGCGGCATATATGCCTTCGAAAAGGCACGTCGAACGAAAGAAGGGGGAAGAGCGAGGTCGCTCATGCCCATGATAGCGACAGATAACTGACGGAGAGCCTATTAGGGAGGTACAGGAGGATAAGATTGTCTACCAGTGTTAAAGGCGTGAGCCAGAAGGAAGTCCAACTCAAGGTTCTCGAGGCGTACACTCGCGATGTCGGTCGTGGCGTGGTCCGGCTAGACTATGACGCCATGGACGCGCTAGCCGCGTCCACGGGGGACGTAATCGAGATCAAGGGAAAGAGACGGACAGTCGCCAAGTGCCTCCCTCTCTACCCCTCAGATGAGGGCAAAGGAATGGTGAGGGTCGACGGCCTCATTAGGAACAACGCTGGCGTCGCCATCGGTGACATGGTCATCGTAAAGAAGGTCAAGGCTCCACCGGCAGAGAGGGTTGTAGTCGCTCCAGTCGAAGCGGTACCGCCCATCGACGAGAGATACTTTGCGGATACCCTCGAGGGGATCCCGGTGACGAAGGGAGACAACGTGGTGATACCCTACTTCGGTGGGAGGCTGACCTTCCAGGTCATTGGAGTGAATCCTGTCGCAGAAGCAGCGCTGATAACTCAGAAAACGGTCTTCGTCATCTCGGCGAAGGGCGAAGCTCAAAGGGGAGTACTACGGGTAAACTACGAAGACATAGGTGGCATAAAGGACGAGATCCGGAAAGTAAGGGAGACCATAGAGCTCCCACTGAGACATCCGGAGATCTTCGAGAAGCTGGGCGTCGAAGCACCGAAGGGAGTCCTCCTCTACGGTCCTCCGGGGACCGGCAAGACGCTCCTGGCGAAGGCTGTATCAACTGAAAGCAACGCTCACTTCATCCCGATAGGCGGTCCGGAGATAATGAGCAAGTTCTATGGGGAGTCGGAGGCGAAACTGAGAGAGATATTCAAGGAGGCCAAGGAGAAGGCACCCACCATCATCTTCATCGACGAGATCGATTCGATAGCTCCAAAGCGCGAGGAAGTGACCGGAGAGGTCGAGAGGAGGGTCGTCAGCCAGTTGCTCTCCTTGATGGATGGCCTCGAAGCCAGGGGCAAAGTCATAGTGATAGCGGCCACCAACCGACCCAACGCACTGGATCCCGCTCTCCGAAGACCGGGCAGGTTCGACAGGGAAATCGAGATCAAGGTTCCCGACAGGAGGGGAAGGTACGAGATACTGCAGATTCACACGCGCAACATGCCACTGCTGCAGGACGTCGACCTCGAGAGGCTCGCCTCGATATCGCACGGGTTCGTCGGGGCGGACCTCGAGTACCTCTGCAAAGAGGCGGCCATGAAGACTCTCAAGAGGTTGCTCCCGGAGCTGAAGCTCGAGGAAGAGAGGCTCAGCCCTGAGACGCTCGACAAGCTCGTGGTCACCGGGGGTGACTTTGAGAGCGCTTTCAAAGACATCGTGCCCTCGGCGATGAGAGAGGTCTACCTCGAAACGCCAGACGTAAAGTGGTCCGAGATCGGAGGATTAGAGACCGTCAAGAGGGAGCTCCAGGAGGCTGTGGAATGGCCGCTAAAGTTCGCGGACCTTTACAAGGCGATAGGCTACAACATGCCAAAAGGGATCCTGCTCTTCGGTCCGTCTGGGACTGGAAAGACGCTCCTCGCCAAGGCGGTAGCGACCGAAAGCGAAGCGAATTTCATCAGCGTGCGGGGCCCAGAGCTGCTCAGCAAGTGGGT
>JAPCJN010000085.1:6329-9636 GCA_027886925.1 Nitrososphaerota archaeon | reverse complement strand
GCGTCGGGCACAGAAGCAAATTCTACGAGTGAGCCCTGTCCCAAGGCCAATATGGGACATCAGGTTCGTACCTAATCAAGTACAGCGCCTGGACGGGCTGAAATTTCACTCACCTGACAAATTGACAACGTGAAGACCGTGGTCTTTTATTTCCGACTCTAGATGCAATGGCGAGCGACGGGTCTTTGGGCATCGGGAGCCGAAGACTCAGACGAATAATCGGCCAGTCCCCCCGGTCCATACCCCAGTCAGTCTTTGGCGGGGGATATCTCGCATCAAGAGAATGATGCTGAGAGTGGCGCTTTTAAGAACGGGCGACCATGTAGTACATGAACCCCATTCGATTAGAACGAATAAGTAGGGCGGTTAACGTTTGTTAGGTTAGATTCGACCCCAAGTCAATCACGGCCCGAATACTCCGGATTCTGACCGAGGAGCAACCCTCCACGTCTCGTGACATGGTGTCGATCAGAACGATCGATTTGACCGTTGGGGGAGTACTGCTACTGGCTACGTCTGCTTGCCTACGGCTATTGGCCTACGCCCAACGTGTTCCCTATCCCGGCTACGAGGACCGCCTCACCCTCTCTCGTCCTCTCTCGGATTATTCTCTTAACGAGGCTGACTGCCTTGTCGGCCCCTTCGATAATCTCCTTCTTCATGGTGGCCATCACGTCGAGGTCGCCCTCTTTCACCAGTACGGCGTAGACGGGTATGCCGTGCTTCGTCGCGACCTCTTCAATTTGGAACTTCTCGACGCCGAGCCCTCCGATGGCCGCACCGATTCCCTCCACCACCTCGCCCGTCTCCTCGCCCTCCAGCTTGGCCGCTGCGTCCACCATCACGATCGCAGCCAGGGGAACCTTCAACTCCTCCACGAGGCGCTGCATCGCGACGCCAGGCTGGCCCACGTAGCCCATCGGCCCTTCAGCCTTGAGGACATAGACGGTCCTGCCTTCGAATGTGGTCGTGCCCAGCACGGTGTCCTTTGCTATCGGCTGCTTCGGCGAATCTCCTAGGAACTTGGAAGCGACCAGCGGCCCCACGCCGTCGCCTATGGGGGTCGCCAGCTTGATCGAGTCCATCGCCTTCGACATCGCCTTCGCCTGCTGCATTATCTGCGGGAGGCTCATCTGGAGCTGCATGAGCGCCATCGGCGAGCTGGTCTTCTTACCAAGCAAGTAATAGTGCCTCACGACTTTGTGGATCATGTTCAGGCCGCTCGCGAGCTCCAGCATGTTCTGTGCGACCGAGACGGAGACGGGGTCGGCGGAGACGATGAGTTTCCGGATCTCAGCCCTCGCCCTCTCGTCGCTTGTGTCTGCGATGTGCTCGATCTTTCTAACGATACCGGCGGGGTCCATGTCCACAGGCATTATCGTGACGTAGTCTAGGAACCGGTCCACCTTCTCCCCGATGCCGACGATCTGGGAGCCCTTCGACTCTATGTAGGCTAGAACGTCGTTCCGAGCCTTGTCCTTCATCGACGCCAAAAGGCCGAGCGACTTTCCCGTGCTGTTCAATGAAATGAGCGACTGAATCCTCCCCCCGTAGAACATGAAAACGAAAAGCAAGACGTAGTAGGCAGAATTGATAATCGTGCCCGAGTCGATGCCTGTAAAGAAGCTAGACAATCCTTAGACCTCCGCTCCCTCGAGGCCTGCGCGCATCGCAGAACCGGTCTCACAAAAAGCATCCATCATTTTTATCTGGGGAAATAGTATCGGGTGTCCAATATAAGTATTTTGGTAGCCGGACAAACCAGTGGGGCGCCGAGCAGGAAAAGTCGAACGTCTTGCAGGCCGTCATTCTCGTTATGATTTAGTTTTGGAAGGATTTTGCGACTCAGGAGCGACTGCACCGTGGGCGATTAATGGCTCTGGCAAGGGTTTTGGAGCGCGCGAGACTGCAACATGTGAATCCGGTTCGACCAACGACCAAGACGGACAATTGACGTTGTCACGACCCGACGTCCTAGGCTCGGCCAGAACGAGTCCCTACCTGAGAGGCGCCCCTTTTATCCACTGGGGTAATTTTGATTCTCACGTGACTATTCTATTAGGCATATTTCCGTCAATTTCTTTTATATAATTTGAATCGGGCCTTTGTCTTGTGAAAAGCAGCAGCTCCAACGCGACTGCGACTACAACCGCCAATAAGCCCACGAAGAACGGGAGCCAAGCGACATCCAAGACAGAGGCGGAAGAGGTATTGGGAGCGGAGGTAGTCGAGCGTTTGAAGAGCTGGTGTTATGTCTAGCTTAATTACGATCGAACAACGAGGCGTTTCTGTCTTTTGACGGACATCAAGCCAGAGCTTCACACCCCTCAGGAAGACTGGTCAGGCGCCGAAAAGGCAAAACTGGCGACGAAAGGCCTCACGATGGTGATACGGGACGTCAGCAGCCCCGCCAACCTCGCGCACCAGTTCAGGGACACGACCTTCCAGGACCTCCCTGACGTGGCGGAGACGCTCGCAAAGTCTTACGGAATCTACACAGACTTCGATAGGGCGACGACCGGCGACGATAAGGAATGGATGTACATGTTCCGCATCGCCATCCCGAGCGGTGGCCCGATCAACGCGAAACAGTGGGCGATCCTCGACGACATCGCGACGAAATACACCTCCTCGTCCACCTACACGGGCACTCCTCAGCCGTCACTGAGGCTGACGACTCGGCAGGCGATCCAGCTCCATTGGGTGAAGAAGGAGGACGTCGTGCCTGTCATGCAGGAGATCGCGTCGTCCGGCTTTTACACCATTAATGGGTGCGGGGACAACGTCCGAAACTTCATGGCCTGCCCCCTTTCCAATTATTCGAAGGCCTTCGACGCCACATCCTTCGCCCAAAAGGCAGCGAAGTACTTCCGCCTTCCGACATCTTCCTACATCGAGATATTCGAGATCGACCCAAAGTATCTGAGAGACGACAGGAAGACAGGAGAGAAGTTCGAGTACGGCGACAGGCTCCTGAACAGGAAGTTCAAGATAGGGATCGCGGCGATCGACCGTGACGAGAAGACTGGCGAATACGTGAACGACAACTGCGTCGAGGTCAGGACGGACGACATCGGGGTCGTCCCGATCCTCGACGATGGCAGCAGGGTAGAGAGGTTCCAGATCTACGTCGGCGGGAGCCAGGGAGAAAAGTCGGGCTTCCCGACGTTCGCGACGCTTGGCAAGCCGCTCGGGATAGTCACCGGGGAGGAGAACCTGCTAAGGGCGCTCAACGACGTGGTCGCGGTTCATCAGGAATGGGGCGACAGGAAGAATCGCAACTGGGCAAGGATGAAGTACGTTATCT
>JAPCJN010000085.1:4904-6319 GCA_027886925.1 Nitrososphaerota archaeon | reverse complement strand
ATGGGGGTCGAGTGGTACAGGGAGCAGGTGAGGGCGAGAGGCTCCCAGCTCGAGCCTCACGATGAGGACCTCGACTATGGCGACAGGCGGCTGCATCACGGTTGGATGCGGCAGGAGACGGACGGGAAGTACTGCTACGGAGCGTACCTCGAGACAGGGCGGGTGATAGATGGAGGGGCCAACGGGCAGCTAAGGTCGATGGTGAAGCGCTTGACTGAGAGTTACCCATCCGTTCTGCTCTACGTCACGCCCAACCAGGACCTCCTCTTCGCCGGGATCGAAGAGGCAGAGAAGGGGAGGTTCGAGGCCCAGATGAAGAGCTTCGGATACGGCACAAGGGGTGGCAAGCCGTTCACGACCCTCCGGCTGCTTTCGGGGGCTTGCGTCGGCAGGGACACCTGCAGGCTCACCTACACCGACTCGGAGAAGTTCGAGCCTTACCTGCTCGACGACCTCGACGAGAAATGGGGGCACATGGCCGAATCGATAGGCATCACCGGATGCGAGAGGCAGTGCTTCAGGCCGGCGACCAAGACCATAGGGTGGATGGGGACGGGGTTCAACCTCTACGCGCTGAAGCTCGGAGGGACGGAGGACGGGCGCCACCAGGGCGGATACCTGGTCGACCCCAAGACGCTCCAGATCCACATGCGATTGGTCCCGCGCAAAGAAGTGCCGAAGGTGACAAGCGCGCTCTTCGAGTTCTATGTCTCAAAGGGCTCCCAGGAGGAGCTCAGCAAGCCAGGGCAGATGGGCTACTTCTTCAGAAGGGTGGGGATAGAGGCGATCATCGAATACCTGAAGAACAACCCCGACACCGCACAGCTGATGAAGAAGACCACGCCAAACCCGCTCGTGTCGGACCCCTTCTACTCGAACCAAAGCCTCCTGCGCGATTTCAAGGCGTAAGGGAAAAGAAGAGTCACAGCAAAAGCGAGCGGGTTGAAAGAAGCGTCGTCAGTCGTTCCCCGCCCGCTTGAGGGGTTGACGGTCGTCGTCACAGGGAGCAGGAGGGCCGCAGAACAGTCCGCGTTGATCTCGAACCTCGGGGGCATTCCCTACTCGGTCCCGACCGTGGGCATCGGACTCGCCGCGGACGACTCTGAAATAGAGCCGTTCCTCAAGACTCTGACGCGCGACGCCGGGGTCGACTACGCGGTCTTCATGACCGGCACGGGCGTGCACGCGATGATGGAGGCGGCGCAGCGCCTGGGAATGAAAGGACCGGTCGTCGACGCCCTGAACTCGCCTCGGACCACCGTGGTCGCGAGAGGCGGGAAGCCCAGAGGAGAGCTGGCGACTTGGGGGATCAAAGTCGACGCCTCGCCCCCGACACGTCAGGAGGCGACAGCGAAGGGCGTTGTGAGGCTGCTCGGGGAGAAGGGCCTGAAAGGGAAGGAAGTGGCAATACTCTG
>JAPCJN010000085.1:0-4894 GCA_027886925.1 Nitrososphaerota archaeon | reverse complement strand
CATGGCTCGAGGAACGACCTGGTCAGGGGCGAGCTGCTGGCGTCAGGCGCCAAGGAGGTCTACGAGTGTTCGACGTATCATTATTCGAAGAGCCTCGAATCCGGAGGTGCGAAGGTGCTGGGAGAGATGGGATTCAAGTATGAGGCGCCTGACGAAGGAGCCGTCCTGAACCTCATAAGGCAGATCGTCGACAAGAGACGGCGCAGAGTGGATGCCATCACGTTCACGAGCCCTCCAGCGGCGGCCAACCTGTTCGAGATCGCCGCGGAGAACGGCCTCGAAGAGGCCCTTGCAGGAGCGCTGAGGAACCAGGACGAAATCATCGTGGTCGCCGTAGGGTCTTCCACCAAGAGTGAGCTGGAGGTCGAGCACGGAATAAGGGTGCACGTGATGCCTGAGGTCCCTGGGATGGGCGCGATGACTAACGCCCTGGCGAGCTACGTCAAGGCAAGGCGACAGAGATAGATCCACCATGCTCATCGACCTAGTCGTCGCCGGGAAGGAGACCCTGATTGTAGGAGGCGGGAAAGAACCTGAGTTCAAGGCGCTCAAGCTCCTGGACGGCAAGGCCAAGATCACGGTTGTGGCGAGCGGCTTCACTTCGGGCCTCCGGAGACTGGCGTCGAGCAACAAACATCTCATCACCCTCGTCTCGGCAAAGCCTACCCCGAGCGCCGAGGCCAGGATAATCCGGGAGAGAGAGCCTCGTGTGATATTCATCTCGACTGGAGACGCGGACCTCGACGAGGAGATATCGGTCGCAGCGAGGTCGGCAGGAACCAGGAACGCCATCGTCTGTGTCGTCGACGACCCCAGGCTCAACGACTTTAACATGCCAGCGATCGCAAAGCTGGGAGACGTCCGCGTCGCCGTCTCGACCGAAGGAAAGAGCCCGGCGATGGCTGGCATCCTCAGGCGGAGGATCGAGAAGCTCATCACCCCCGAGGACCTGTCGCATGTAAGGCTCCAGGGTCACATCCGCGAGGCCTCAAAGAAGCGCCTGAAAGACGCCCGTGCCAGGAAGGAGTTCGTCTACAAGGTGATCAACAGCAAGAAGATCGGGGCCCTCCTGAGGAAGGGGAAGTATTCCGAGGCCGAGAGGCTCGCAGAGGCGATGCTGCTCACGGAAGCTTCAACTTGACGATCGGGCCTAGCGGGGACGACGATGGCGGGTAAGTCGGCGAAGAAGAAGAAGGGGAGAGGCAGGGTCTACCTGGTGGGTGCGGGCCCTGGCGACCCTGGCCTGCTCACGCTGGGCGCACTCGACCGCATCAGGCGGGCGGACGTGGTAATTTACGACAGGCTCGTGAGCGGGGCCGTCCTCGACCTGGTCCCCAGAAAGGTCGTCAAGAGGTACGGAGGGAAGGACCCGGGGTCCGGGGGAGGGAAGGAGGAGCAGGCCAAATTGAACGAGCTGATGGTGAAGGAGGCTTTGTCCGGGAAGACGGTCGTCCGGTTGAAAGGCGGAGACCCGTTCCTCTTCTCAAGGGGCGGAGAGGAGGCAGAGTTCCTCCGGAGACACCGCGTGGACTTTGAGCTGGTCCCAGGCGTGAGTTCAGCCCTGGCGGTCCCGGCTTACGCCGGCATCCCTCTGACGCACAGGGACTACTCCTCGTCGGTGATGGTCGTCACGGGCCAGGAGGTAGATTCGAAGAAAAAACGGCTGGACTGGTCGAAGGTCGCCGGCGCCGCAGACGTCCTCGTCATCCTGATGGGAGCGAGCAAAGTCGGCGAGATCGCGACGAAGTTGCTCCGCGCCGGGCTGCCCGCCGAGACCCCGGTCGCATCGGTGGTCTGGGGGACCACGAAAAGACAGAAGACGGTTCTGCTGACGCTCGGCGAGGCCGCTGCGGGGCGGGATATCGCGATGGAGATAGAGGCGCCAAGCGTGATAGTCGTGGGGATGGTGGCCTCCCTTGCGCCGAGGCTCCGGTGGAGGAAACCTTCAGAGGCGGCCGTTCGAATCTCTTCTGGCTACCGGGAAGCATGGATGAAAAAAGCGAGCGAGGGCGCCGAGGCTTCCTAGGGACGGTCCAAGCCGCGGGTCACGCTCGCTTCCCGGAGCTGGCTCAGGACGTCTCCAGCGTCGACCAGGCTCCAGAACTCGGCGATGCTCCCAGCCTCGAACCTGAATATCATGACGCCCCACAGCCTGAGCCGCAGGGCGGTCGCGTTGATTCCGAGGTATCGCCCAGAGTGGGTCGCCTTTCCAGAAAATCGCACCACCACCTTCTCGCCGTCTGAGATGGAGTCCATCACTTTGTACTCCGGATTGGCGAACACACCTCTCATCTCGACCAAGAGCCTCTTGAAGCTCTCCACCCCTGGCTTGGAACCGGCGATTATGACATCTCGGTGCGAGAGGCCCTCGAGCCAGGCCATGTCCCCGGCGTTCAGGACTTTCTCAAAGAAGGATTGGACGGACCTCAGGTTCTCCGCCGCAGGCATCATCAGCCGGCGCTGGTGACGCGATAAAAAGCTTGGTCACCTTCGCACGTCGTTCGTTGGAGGGACCGCCTTCGGGAATCTCTGGAAGCGACCGTCCTCCTCATAGATCCACGTCTCCCACGAGTATCTGACCGATGGCTCGAGGCGGTGAAGGCTGCCACGAGGCACGACCAGAAGCCTGCGCAGAGCAAAGGTAGAGTTCAGCCTCAGTTGAACCCGCACGCTCCGGAAGTTCTTTGCGGCCAGCCTCTTGGTCGAGGGATTTGTCTCGCACTCCACGAACGCGTATTCTTGCTCGTGCGCGGTCGTCTTGACGCCGAGGAGGTCTGGACGATATGAGGACCAGTCAAGGAATCTGGACGGCGCGAAGGGCGGCTCATGGAACACGCTGTAACCCTCGTCTACCAGTTCCCTTGAAACCCGGTCTTTCATGCGCAAATGAAGGACGGACTCGGCCATGCGCTCCCATCATAGCGGCGTTTCTATTTTAGCTCAGGGGAGCCGATAGAGTTGACCCTTGGTAGATAGGGAGGTCGGTCTCATTTCTTTCGCCTCACTCTGCTCTATCCTAAAATAACTGGTCCAACCGCACATGCAACGATGTCAAAAATCTCCGCGCGGGGATTCGCAAGGATCCTGCTGGCCACCGACGGTTCTCCAAGCTCCCTAGAGGCTTGCGAAGCCGCCGTGTCGATTGCGAAGAGCTACGAATCCAGCGTGACGGTGTTGAGCGCCATCCCTTCGGCGAGCGCCTTTGCGACTCCGCTCGGAGGGAAATATCATTCCCTCCAAGTCGAGAAGGCTAGACAGGTTGTCGAGACGGCGGCATCGACGTTGAAGGGTGGCGGGGTAGACGTCGTGAAGACGGAGACGCCGCAGAGCAAGGCCTCGCCGGTCGAGACCATAGTGGAGTACGCCTCTGGCGCGGCAATCGACCTCATCGTGATGGGCACGAGGGGGCTCGGAGGGCTCAAGAGAGCGCTGCTGGGAAGCGTCTCGAGCGGAGTCGCTTCGGCAGCCCCTTGCGCGACATTGGTCGTGAGGGCCAAGGGCAAGGAGGGCGGGGCGAAGGCACATCAAAGAGCGGTCGGGAGCGTCGGCAGCATCCTCGTGGCGACTGACGGATCTGAAAACGCGCAGGAGGCCCTGGTCGCCGCGGTCGATCTGGCGAAGCACCTTAACGCGAAGCTCGAAATAGTCCACGCCGCTCATGTTTCAGGCGTCCTCTGGGCGGTCGGGATACCAGGCTCGACGGTCCCCTCGCAGGAAATAGAGGAGGACATCGTCCGCAGAGGCGAGGAAATTGTGTCCAGGGCGGCGAAGTTCGTCGAGGAAGGCGGGCTTCCCAAGCCGAAAACGTATGTGCTGACGAGGATGGAGTCTCCCGCCCAGGGGATAACCGACCTCGCGGAAACAGAGGGCTCCGATTTGATCGTCACCGGAACGAGGGGGAACGGCGGGTTCAAGAAGATGCTTCTCGGAAGCGTCGCTAGCGGCGTCTTGCAATACGCCCCATGCTCCGTCCTGGTGGTGAAGTAGGCTTAGCGGCCCAAGCGCCTGGCCGGCGGCCGGTGGCTTCCAAACCAATCCGTTTCGCGTGATCCGACCACATAACTGTCGGTGGGAACTCGGTCCCTCGAAAGGAGGATTCTATGCCGAGAGTTAGCCTTTTTGACTGCTTGACGAGAGCGCGCTAATCCTCGCAGATTTGGCAACTCTCGTGAGAAAAGTTGATTATCACCAGCGGTCATTAGCCGAGTGGGAGAGATAGAGGAGAGAGCTTGGCGAAGGTTAGAGACGTGATGCTGACCAATGTGGACCGAGTAGGCGCCTCTACTACGGTCCTGGAGGCGGCGAAGATCATGAACGACGCGGGGTCCTCAGGGGTCGTGGTCTTCAACGGGGACAAGGCCGTCGGGATGGTCACGGACAGGAGGATTCTCCGGCGTTTCATATCGCTCAACAAAAAGCCTGACTCGGTGACCGTGCTGGAGGTGATGTCGCCGTTCTTCAGGATCGACGCGGACGCCTCGACCAAGGAAGCCAAGAGGAGGCTGCTTGAGCAAGGAGTCACCCGTCTCGGGGTCTTCGATGGCGACAAGTTCCTGGGGTGGGTGACTCTTGCGGAGCTCGCCGGCCGATCCCGTGGGATCGGGACGAACCTGCTGGGACCGCTCCTTCACGACGACGACAAGGCAGAGCCGATGGAGGTGCTCTGCCCCAACTGCAGGTCGGGCTTCATGGAAAGGATCGGAAGCAAGGGCGAAGTGGTCAGGTATCAGTGCCCGAACTGCCGTTATTCGCTCTAGCCATGGGCTAGGTCGATCCGCATGCACACTTGTTGTTTCCGGAACCCGAGCTTCTCGTAGAAGCCCACAAGATCGTCCTTGCAGTCCAATATGCACTTGTTGCACCCGAGCTCACCCGCCACCTTAACTGCGCGGCT
>JAPCJN010000084.1 GCA_027886925.1 Nitrososphaerota archaeon | reverse complement strand
CGTGCTCGCCGAGAACATGTATGAAGATTTGGAGCTTTGGTACCCGCTCATCCGGCTGAGGGAGGCCGGGGCAGAGGTCTCGGTGGTCGCCCCCACGGCCGGTGCGACATACAAGAGCAAGCACGGTCTCGAGGTCAAGGCCGACATGTCGGCCGAGGATGCCAAAGCGCGACAATTCGACGCGGTGGTCATCCCTGGCGGGTTCGCACCTGACTACATGAGAAGGTCCGAGGCCATGGTAAGGTTCGTCAAGGACGCTTACGGCGAGGGGAAGGTCATCGGTGCGATTTGCCACGCCGGGTCGATGCTCGTCTCAGCGGGAGTGTTGAAGGGTAAGACGGTCACCTGCTACAAGTCGATAAAGGATGACGTCACAAACGCTGGGGGCATCTACGTCGACAAGGCCGTGGTGAGAGACGGTGGATTGATCACTTCCCGAGTCCCGGACGACCTCCCTGCGTTCTGCGCTGAGATAATCTCAGCGTTGTCAACTACCGCAAAGACGACCCCTACTCGAATTCGACGATAAGGCCGGTCGCCCCAAGAGCCTTGGTGTCTGCTCACTTTGTAAGGCTCAAGACTTGGACGGTCGTCTCTGCCCCGTCGATCGTCTTCTCGTCTAGATAGACGGCGAGTTTCTGATTGGTCCCGGGGATCGTCGCATACTCCACCGTGATGGTCTTGTACGGCGGGGTCGGCACTGCGAGATGGTATGTCGCGACGTCCAGCTGCGTTGACCCAATGGTCGTCGTGTTCTCAGACGTCTTGCTGAGGAACGAAAGAAGCGTCGAGTTGTTCGTTATAGCCGTGATGACCGAGAATGCCGTGGTGTAGGTCTGTGCCAGGATGGCCGCGCCCGGTCCGGTGTAGTTCCTCGCTCCGATGATGTCCAGCCTGTCGACCACGCCTGTCGGGTTGAACCAGGCGACTACCTCGTTGGCCACTCCTGTTTCCGAGAACTGGACCTTGGTATGCTGGGTGGAGTTGAACGTGGCCGTCCCCAGGACGATATACGAGAGGGTCTGCTGCTGGACGGAGCCGTCTTGTTGGGAGAGGGTGTTCACAATGTCCATCATCTGCATCTGATGGAAGTATCCGAAGAGCGAGAGAAGTCCTAATGTCTGGTTGCCCCCGCCAGGGTTCGAGCCAGACGCCAACGATTGAGAGGAGGTCGTGCTGGTGCCGCTACCCTTCGACAACGAAGGGATGAGGTAAGCTCCCCCCAACACGATGACGATCACGAGGACGACGACCCCCGCCTTGGCGGCGGAAGAGAGGCCTCTCTTGGGATTCATTCTGGACTTTCGATGCCTTCAAGGAACTGGTATATTTAGAAGTTCGCCAAGGATTCATCGCAGCGGCTAAACTGTTGGAACCTTCCCAGAGACTCGAGGGCGTAAGAGGTAGTTTGCTAATCATGGTGCCTAATATCCATGGAAAACCTTCAGGGACGCATTTCCTGACTAGATTTCCCTCACCATCTCTATGCCGTCATCTCCGTTACGATAATACCTCTTGAGCACCTTGCCAGTCTCTCGAAAGGAGAGAGCGCGGTAGAAGCGGATGGTGGACTCTTGTTTGGCGTCGACCTGAAGGAATACGCGATCGAACTTCACCGCCAGGCGAGCTATGGCCGCCTGCATCAGCTTCGCACCGATCCCTCTCCGCCTGAACTCTGGCGACACGGCTATCGACTGGATCAATCCCTGCCCACCGTGGTTTGTCGCGATCACATATCCAACGACCGAGCCGCCCTTGAGAGCCACGATGAAACCGTCGCGCTCGGTCATCAGGTAGAACAAGAAGACCGCCTTGCTATATGCGTCGTCCGGGAAGGCGACCTTCTCTATTCTCAATAGGTCCCCCAAGTCATCGAGCCTGCAGGTCCGCAAATCGAAATCGCCCAACTGTGAAAACAGGTTTTCACCCAGACTGCGGAGCTTCTATGATTTTAGGAGGTAGTCTGCAAGGTCGTCTGGGTCCAGCGCTTCGATCTCCGCCACGGTGTCTTCTAGCTCTGAAAGCGGAATCGCGATTTCTTTCGTCAGGGTCTGTCCAGAGCCGTCCTTGTAGGTCAGAACCGACTTCTTTTCATCCGTCACCGATTCTGTGAGGGAAACAAACTCTAGGCCTTTGCCTCTGAACGAGTGCCTGACGTCATCTATGAGCGACGATACGGGCCCGGTCAAGTCTGGAACCTGTACCCTTGGCTCATGGGCGACTTAAGGCGTTGATGGTGGAATCCTCTATCCTACGCTTCGACGAAGTACCTGTTAAGGAACTTGTCGTCAGAGACTACATAGCGATACCGCCCTACCACCAGCTCCTTCCCCTTCCTCAGCTGGTTCACGAAATCGGTCTCAGTCGTGAGCGTGTCTACGAGTGAGCCGTCTCTATTCCTCAGGAAGGTCCACTCGCCTTCCTTCTTCTTGAAGCTCGACCACTCCAGCGAATTCAGGGTCTTTTCCAAGGCCTCGGAAGGGGCGGCGGTGACTGGAGCTGACGGGGGCGTCGTGTCGGTCGCAGGCGACGCCGGATGCGGAGATCCGCTCTTCGCAGTAGATGCCGTCGTCTTCGCCCATCTGATGGCTCCCTTCGCCCTGAGAAGCTCCGCCCTCTGTTTCTGCAGCTCTGCGATCGACTTCTCTATCTCTTTGAGCTGTTCGTCTATGCGAGCTTCATCCTCCTGTGATGCCGCGACCATTGAGGTTTGCCGCCCGAGCGGCTATTTAGCGTCTTCAACCAAAGTCCAGGAGCGTCGCGCCTGCTGTCTTCTTGTCCGACTTGAGTTTCAGCTGCCCATCTATCCTCTTGCTCACGGCCTTTAGGAGTTCATTCTGTTCGGCGTTCGCGGCGCCGAGCTTCCCCAGCATCTGGAGGGCGTTCTCGATCGCATACCCACGGAAGTGGTTGTTGAAGTAACCGTAGGTCTTCTTGACCCTCGAGGCGACGTCCTTCACCTTCGTGACCCAAGGGTCGAGCTCTGCCTCCTTGTACCTGTAGTTGTACCACGGCCTCTCCCCTCGCCCGTGCCACCTTACGAACGAGAAGTCGGCCGTGACGTTCGTTTCCGGCGGGAGCAAGGGCTCGTCGACGATTGTGTTCGCGACGCCGTTCTTCTTGAGCATGTCCCACGTCTCGGCCCTCAGCCAAGTACGGTTCCGGAACTCCACAGCGAAGGAGACGTCGCCTGGGAGCCCTCCGAGGAACCCTCTGAGTTTCTTCGCGTCCTTTTCGTAGGTGAAGCTCGGAGGCAGCTGGATCAGCAGAGGGCCCAGCTTCCTCTTGTCCATGAGGGGCTTCATCAGTCCCAGGAACCTCATCAGGTCTGCGTGCACCCCCTTGTCGAGGTCTAGCTTCTTGTCGTGCGTGATTAGCTTCGGGAGCTTTGCGGTGAAAGAGAAATCGTCAGGCGTGTACCTGGCGAGCCCGTAGACCATCCCCTGCTTTGGGTACGCGTAGAAGGTGGAGTCGATCTCTACGGTCTTGAAGTACTTCGAGTAGAAGGAGAGCTTGCTCTTCTCATTAGGCGGATAGAACACGCCCTCCCATTCCTTGTAGGACCAACCCGATGTCCCTATGCTCACGTCGGGCAACGCCGCGACAGGCTACCTCGGGAGATTTAAGAAGTCGAGTCGATTCCGCAAAATCGGGCGTGCGTCCGGGCTTCGAAACGACTGTTCTAGCGTCTAGAGTTATCTAGTATCCGCACTGCCAACCCTCAATGAAGCCCTGGCAGGCAGTCGCTGCGGTCGTCGTGGTGGCGGCTCTTTTGGCGGGAGCGTCCCTGCTCGTCTTCAAGGCCCCCTCGCAGGGAGGTTCGACTACTTCCACAGGCGCTTCCGAGACTGGCAGTACGTCGACGGCCGCGTCCAACGGCCTGCAGCTCCGGCTGGCGCTCAACACAACCAACCTCACCTCTGGAAGCAGGCTCGGGATAACCGTCAGTGAGTATAACGCCGAGGCGACGGCCAACAACGTCACCGTCGCGCAACTATGGAAGGTCGACAGCCTTTCACTCGGCGCTTGCGGGACAGGCGCCTACCCGTTCGGTGTCGCGGTGTTTCCGGGGCCGTGGAGGCCAGGAAACGCCTCGCAGGCTCAACCGCTGCGGATCTATCCGGTCGTCCCATGCCCGCTGTTGATCAGGCTCGTGACCGCCTATCTCTTCCAACCGACGAGCGACTTGGCAGCGGTGCTTCCCGGCAGCAACGCGTCACCGACGTCGATGTCAGCCAACGTCACCGTGAGCGGGGAATATTCGGACTCGTCATCCCTCCAGGCGCTCAGCCCCGGAGTCTACACGGTGGTGGCCGGAGACGAATGGGGAGCAGTTGCGACTCTGGAATTCTCGGTCGGAGGGCAGCAGACAACTGCCACGACAGCGGCGGTAGGGAACGGGACTCTAGCACTGCAAGCCGACATCGGACCCATCGTCCCAGTTTGCAGGGCAAACGCCACCAAAGGTCCAGCACCGTCGCCCTATTCTTCCATCGAAGCAATCATAACGATTTCAGCAGGCCATAGCTTGGCGCTCCCGGTCGATTGGCTCTCCGATGGGTGCGAGGTGTCAGGGTCGCTGAAGGTTTCTTTGGCTCCCGGGAGCTATTCTTTGAACCTGTCAAATTGCACTTTCCTGGGTTGCGGCTCAGCCCTGCCAAAGGGTTTCACGGTCGTCTCGGGCGTCGCCTCTGGCGTCACGGTCTCGATCGACACCGGCATAAGATAGAGGCTCGTTCCCTTCCGGTCGCTACGTGTCTGAGCTGCCCATCCCGTCGATGAACCATCTCACGAGCGACACCTCGTTGGTGTTCCCCTTCTTCTCGATGTGGACGATCCCTCTCTCCGAGAGCGTGGCGACGACCCTATGGGTCTTCAGCCTCGACATGCCTGTCTCCTGTGTGATGAACTTCTGGAGGTATGTACCTCCGTGGACCTTGAGAACTCCGACGACCTTCCTCTCCTCGGGCTTCAAGGTCCTCATGACCATCGCGCTCGCGCCATTCCCGGGCTCGGATTCGTAGTAGTAGTTCTTCATCTCAGGCAGCACAAGGAAATAGATCACGCCAACCATGCTTGCTAAGACGGTGCTGAGGAAAAGGAGAGAGGATAGCGGTATGAAGAAAGACAGGCCTGGAGGGAACGCGCCGGTCAGCACCTGATAGAGGACGGATAGCGGCGACCCTGTCCGCGCGAAGATCAGCGCGAGCAAGTATATCGAGACCGCGAGGCCGGACGTCGCGACCAGAAGCAGTATCAGCAGTATCTTGAGCTTCTGCACCGGCTCGGACCTCGCGCTCCCGCTAGGCTCGTCGGCTCTTTACCTTGTCCGTCCTTGAACGGCTCGTAGGCCTAGGCCGCCGTCGTCGCCGTCGGCGCTCTCCATGTGAGGGTCATTATGCCGCCCAGTATCCCCAAAATTGCGCCTATGACGAACCCTCCCGTCCCGAAGAAGCTGAGGACCGAGAAGACCAGAATGAGCACTCCCCAAAGGGTGCGCTGACTTGGATTGGTCCTGATCATCGCTCCCGAGACGAGGACGATGATTCCCGATATCAGCCCGAACAGCCCTATCCCCTGCATTAGGCTCGCCACGAAGCCCGGAATCTGAGAGGGGGAGAAGGTGGTGCCGTTGATGTGGTTGATGAAGCTCCCATTGAAATGAGGCGAGGTCACGTTGAAAGCGCCCGAGCGGATGCCCTGGGAGATGAAGTTGTTCATGTACGGGACGACATAGGCAGAGAAAATGAGGATGATGACCGCTGCCGCGATCATGAGGGAGCCCGCGATTATCGCGAGCACCGATGCCGTGTTCGGAAAAGTTTCCTTTTGCTGTGTCATTTCTTGAATCACTGGCGATGTATGCGAGCGGTGCAACTATATCGGTTCGGTGAAACGATTCTGATACAGCCAGGAGTATGGTGATACGGTTTCGATTAGTCGGTGCGACGGACCAACGAAGCGCCGAAATCCAACCCCGCGATGACTTGATTCAATATCTTGCACATAATTCCTCAAAACCAGAGAAAATCACAGGCTCCTCTCCTATCGGAGCAACGGTGGCAAAATTAAATAAGGATGGCTCGGAAATTTTGGCAGAGAGATTTTTGGCAAAGAACATCTTCGCTGAGGTCGAGAAGCAGGCCGACAGCGCAGCCGCTGCTAGGGCCTCTTGGCGAGGGGTCCTCAGCCTCAACATCCCGACTCTCGGCCTAGGGGCTGTCGAGTACCACATGCGGGCTGCAAAGGCGCACGGCGACCTGAAGCCCGTCCACTACATGAAGGTAGACAAGAAGACTGGGAAAGAGGTCGTTTCTCGTGAGGTACCAAGGATGTACCGCTACAAGCTGGGTCCTAGCGGCGAGCGAGTGGACATGGAAGAGATCTCTCCAGACGACGCGAAGAAGAAGGTGAGATACGACGGAAAGTGGTTGGTCTCGGTCCGCACGGAAAAGAGGTATTTCCTGAAGCAGGAACTGGAGGTCTCGGGTCAGTGGATTGAGATTCCGGCCACCGAGGTCATCGACAAGCAGGACGGGGAAGAGATCGAGCCTTTCGACAGGACCACCCGGGTGGAGGTCGACAAGGACGGTTTCGTCCCGCTCGAGAGGTTGGCCGAGTACAAGTTCAAGGAGGTATACCAGTTGGGGCCCGACACCGACAAGAAGGTGAAGGAGACGGTCTCGAGGGTGAAACAGCTCGCGAGATACCTTCTCGAGAAGCAGACAGCGCTGGTCGCATTCTTCTCCTGGGGCAGGGGGTATCAGTTCTACACGGCCGTGGTCTATCCATACGAGAGGAAAGACGGAAGGCTGTGGTTGTTGATGGGGATGAGCGAGGGGATACTTCAGCTCGACGAAGCATGGGCCCTTGAGGCTGAAGAAGAGAAAGGGGGTAAGCTTGCGCCGGTGCCGACCGCAAAGAAGAAGCCAAAGGTCACAATCTCAAAGTAATCCAGATGTCGCAGCCGCATCACTCGGGTCTTGGTGAGAAGGGCCGATGAGCGACGAGCTCTCGAACTACGTCCTCGAGAACTTCTCCCACGCAGTGAAGACCGACCTAGGGACCTGGCTCGCGACGAATCCTCTCCCCTCGATTTGCGAGCCGAAGCTCGACGGCATCAGGGTCTTCCTCTTCAAAAGCGGCGAGAAGCTCGTGGTCTCGAGCAAGCACGGAGAGATGTATACGCCGAAGAGCAGTCCCAAGGTATTCACGACAGTCCCGGAGTTCATCCACGCCCCTCACAGGATGATACTCGACGGGGAGTACGTCTCAAAAGAGGGCATGTTCTTGTTCGACGTGCTTCAGGTCGATGACAGGGACGTCCGTCCACTGATACTCACAGAGAGGAAGAAAATCCTGCATCAGATCCTTCGAGGAAACAACTTGGAAGTCAAGTCTACGCTAGCAAAGTCGTTCGAGCAGATACTGCTGCTCAAAGAGAGGTTCATCAAGCGGGGGCGCGAGGGAATGATAGTGAAGAACCCCGCCTCGACCTATGGTCAGCCCAACTCGTGGCTGAAGGTGAAGAGGTTCGACACCATAGACTGCTTCGTCACCGGCTACGAGGAGACCCAAGAGATGAAGAGGACGGGGGTGCCGAGGTCGTGGTTCATTGCGGTCTACGACGACAACGGCCAGCGCGTAGACATAGGAAAGGTCGGGGCGTTCGTCGAGAGGGTCGACCCTCGCCAGGTGACCATAGGCACGGTGGTCGAGGTAAGGTTCAACCAGGTCACCGAAGACACGAAGCTCCGCGGGCCTTTCATACTCCGCGTTAGACACGACAAGGTGCCGAGCGAATGCCTCCTGTCTCAGCTAAAGTAGGAAGGTCGCTGAAAAAGGACCTGGACCCGAAGTTTGCGAAGAAGATCGCAGACGACTTTTCGAGGAAGACGAAGGGCCTCCACAAGAGGTGCGAGCTGGGTGGAAGCCTTAGGAGGAGCGAGCCGATAGTCCACGACATCGACTTCGCGGTGATACCCAACGGCGACTTTGGGCGATGGAAGGACAAGGTCGAGAAGCGGGTCGTCGAGATAGGCGGCATGGTGATATCCTTCGGGGCGGTGATCTCAGATTTCATGTACAAGGGCGTCCAGGTAAACCTGTTCATCTGCCCTAGCGAGGATTCCTGGGGTGTCACCCTGATGTGGGCCACCGGGCCGAAGGGGCACACGATAGGCATGACGATCAAGGCCAGAAACAAGGGGCTCCTCATCAACTCGCAGGGCATCTGGACCAGGGAGGAGCCTCCGCGGCTGGTGCCCGCGCGGACCGAGCTCGACGTCGCAAGGATTCTGGACTGGAAATACAAGCCCCCTGAGACGAGGGGGAAGGACACTAAGAAGGACCCGGTCTTCTACTAGCTGACTTTGGAGACATTTCCCTTCGCGATGGTTTTGTCGCCTCGACCAGGTACCAGAGGCCAAAGTCAACAGTCTTGACATCCGTTGCCGCCTTCGTGAGTTGCTTCTTTATCGTCGCGGGTTCGAAAAAGTCGCGCTCCTTGTGCCTGGTCTGAAACTCGAGGGTGCGCGCCGCCTTCGGGTAAAAGTCGACGATGAACAGGCCTCCGCCTCCCTTTACCACCCTCACAAGTTCCTCCAGGACAGGCTCGATAGAGTCTATGTGGTGCATGACCATCACGGAGACAGCAAAGTCAAAGAAGCCGTTTTCAAAGTCTAGTCTATCGGCGCTAGCCTTCACGAACTCGACCGTCGAAGCAGCCTTCCTTCCCAGATCCGACTTCACCTTGTCGAGAACCTCGCTCGAGGGATCGACCGTCCATATCTTGCTGCTCCTCGAGAGGTGCCCAGTCAGGAAACCGACGTTCAACCCGAAGCCGGTGCCGACGTCCAGTACCCTCAGCTTCCTGTCAAAGGGGATGCGCGCCGCAAGTTCGCTTCTGATTTGCGGTCCGAACCCATGGAGGTCAGTGTTGGAGGACGTCTCCCCCATCTTTTCTCCCTTGTAGTACAAGCCCGTTCGCCTTCGCGTCGAGTCTCTATAGCCTTGCGTCGATCACTGTAAAATCTAGTTAGCTGCGTTCCTTCCCGTAGGTAGACTAATTAGTCATGCTCCTCGGTCAAGGAGTCGACTCGTGATTCTTCCTTGAGCGTTTCTGGACCTGAAAGAGAGGCGTTTCATCTTTGGATGAGCTCGCACGAAAAGGTCGGCCCTGAGAGGGTCGCGATGCAAAAGCAAGCCACCAACTCGTTGAAGAAACTGCTCGACCTGGACCCCAGGTCCCAACCATACCTGAGGGCCACGGTTCGAAAGTGGGAAGGAGTGGTCGCGTTGGAGCAGGGTAACTGGATCGAAGCGAGATTCGCATTCCTGCAGGGGAGAACAATCGCGGAAACAGGCGACCCCGGAAGCGTGGCTTGGTTTGATGCCGCGATCACTGAGACGGAGGTTTGGGAGGCGTTCACGTCACCTGCGCTGTCTCTCAAGGCCCTAGGCGAGCTACCAGAGAAGCTCGACCAGGCCTCCACCCTCTATTCTGCGGCGGCCGACCGCTCAAATGCGGAATTCACGAGCGACTGGGCGCAGTGGCTCAAGATGTTCGCCAACCCGAGCGTTCCCGCGGAAAGTCTGGCTGAAAGGGTCCTGGGCTATGTCGAGAGGCGAATCCCTCAAGGAGAACCCGGGGCGGATCCTCCCGTAAAGCAGCTGGCTTTGGGAAGGAGCGC
>JAPCJN010000083.1:8296-10003 GCA_027886925.1 Nitrososphaerota archaeon | reverse complement strand
CTCAGGTCTGCCCTAGGCATCTAGGTGTCCGGGATGCGGGTCATCCGCGTGATTGCCGGATGTCTCGGTCGGCTAACAGTTGTTCTCACAAGATGAGCCATCGACAATCTAGACGCTCGGTCTGGTCGCTTTTTTCAACAGCTCGTTGGCCACGAGAAGCAAGCCCGGGACGCCCAATAGAAGTATGATGACGACGCTCGGGACGTAGTCCAAGGGGCTCCCGGTGTTCGATGTCCATGAGATGCCCCACACCCCTTGGGCGAGGAACGAGTAGATGCTTCCCACGTAGTTGATGGACCAGTGAAGCAACACGCTCGTGTGGAACCCGTATTTCACGTAAAGATAGCCGAACACAAGGCCGGCAAGGGCGGCCTCGCTAATCTTACCAGGCCCCCAGCCGGCACCTCCCGCAAAGTGCACGTAGCCAAAGATAACGGAGGAGACTGTCATGAAGACGTAGACGACCGGTCTCAGAGCCCTGCTCAGCGGTGAAGAAGATGAAGAGGCCGGAAACAGGGACATGGTCGCATCCTCGAATTTGTGTCGTGTCTCGACGCCATCGTCTTCTTCAACGTCCCAAGCTGCGGAAGGCCGCCATAGCACCCGGATTGCCCTTGGAAGGGAGGACTGTCGGAGCAGCAGGACGAAGAGGAACACCGGCACCCCTATCATGATAAGTCTGAAGAGGCTCTCCTCGAGCAGAGGAGCGATGGTAATGTCCACGAGCAGCGCGAAAGGGTCTCCGGTCAATCCGCCCGTTGCTATTCCCGAGTTCACCTGCAACGTGTCCAATATGGCCGTCGCGAGGCTGGTCGCACCGAGAAGGACTGTCATCGCGGTGAGCGGGTTCGAAAAAAGGTAGAGATAGCCGTCCGAGACCGAGGCCCGCAGCGCGCGGACGATGCCCCCTCCTTGGCTCGCTGCGAGTACAATAAACAGTAGATAGATGGCGAGGAAGGAGAGAAAGACCTCTCCGATCGTCGCGCTTATCGGCACGTTCAGTTGCACGAACAGAAGGTCGTAGGTCAACGAGTGGACCTGCGTCGATGCGGTGTAGTTGTTCGAGAGATGGGTCGCGAACACCGTGTATATTCCGGCCGGAAACGACACGAACATCATCGAGACCGCCACGAGGATGATGCACGCAAAGAGGAACAGCCAAAACGGCCCGAGCTGGTCGGAGCCGTCTGCCGTCTCCGAAAGTTCTTCCGCCGTCCTCCCCTTTGACTGATTGACCACATTGGACCCGTCTTGCGGTTCTATGCGGTTCTTCCTTCGCCTTCAGGGCCGCTTTTCTCCGCCTCTCGGCGGTCCTCGAGATAGACGTAACCCTTGTAGCCGCAGTTCCGACAATAATAATCCTGCGGAACTAGCCAACCTCCGAGCTCGCTCCCCTTGTCCAGAGGATTGAGGCAGTTGACGCAAAGCTTCTTCGTGAGTTTAGTCGGGTTTCTTCTGACTATCCTTGGTCCTGACTCGTCTGCGTCGTTCGACAGGGGCGACAAAAGCCAGGTCGCATGCCGGACGCGTCCCTAAAACATTTTCTCGACCTCCCCGTGAACTCGAAGGCCTCAAAAGGGCCCTAAGGTATCGAGGCGATCTGGACCGTTGCAGAGTAGCTGAAGGCCTGACCGCTGTCGAAGCTACCGCTGATCGTCAACGGATATTCCTCGTCGGGGTTGAAAGACACAGTCGCCAGCACGATCT
>JAPCJN010000083.1:6216-8286 GCA_027886925.1 Nitrososphaerota archaeon | reverse complement strand
CGCCTGACCCGGAAGGAGTCTCGCGTTCTGGCTCACGTCGAATTGGAAGACCTGCTTCCCGCCGTCCAGCGTCAGATTCGCAACCAGCTTGGTGATGGGCCGCGCTCCTGCGTTCGCAGCCAGAGTGAGGTTCAATTGCGGGACTGCGGGTATGGTCGACTCCACATCCTGGACGGATACGACGGACACAGGGGACGAGTTAGGGTCGCACGGCACTCGCGGGTTCAGTGCCGACCCGTTGCTCATTCGAAGCGACAAGATCCGCCCCGTCGAGGAATCGACGACCGCCGAAATCTGGCTGGAGACGAGTTCTTCGGGGGATGTCCCGCAAGGATAGACTATCGTTCCGTTGTAATAGTTGAACAAGAGGGTGTCTGTCACACTTCCGCCGCCCGTCGGGGCCTCGCCGTAATAGTTGTAGCAAAGGCCTGTGCTCAGAGCGCTGAAGTTGGTGTCTTGTTCGACTGTCAAAGCCAATTTGGGTGTGACGCTGCTCCCACATTGCACCCCGGTAGTCGATATCGTAATGACATTCCCCTGTCGGGCGGTCGATGTGAATCCGCCGTTCACGGCGTAGAGTACATAGACGCCAAGCACCGAGATCCCCACCAGAGCACCCAAGACTACCTCGATTCTTGGTCCCTTTCCTTGGCCCCACTTGTCGCTTCCTTTCAATCTCGGCGCAGCACTCCATTCTCGGGAGTGGAGATAAAACCATGGCCTCTTTCGAGGCGACAAAGAGAAGCCCTTTTAGCGATGCGAGACGCTGAAAGGGTGGGTAGTAGCAACAAAAGATGTCTTCGGAAGCCAAAGAAATTTGCTATTGTGGCACGACGATGATCGAGCTGAACAGCTGCAAATATCGCTGTCCCAACTGCGGCGCTCTCCTCGATTGCGAGGATGTGACGGGTCTTCCGAAATAAGGATGTCTTTCAAAGATTACGCGTTTGTAATCGACAGTAGGTAGGTTGGTAGACCGGGGCCGCGCTCAGCCATTTTTGACCCACCATGAATTTGACCGACGGTCCATGTCGTAGCCTACAAAAACAAAAAATTGAGACAGGTGGCACGCTAGGCTTTCGGCTACTTGTGCCACATGCTGTTTCGAGTCGCATTGTGTGCGACGTTGGTTAGGCCTTGGCTCGATGTCTTACTTGCCCACCAGGATTTCTATGGACGAGATGTTGCGCATTTCGCCGGTCTCGGTGCTCTTCACTTGCTCTGTGGCGATGTTGATGTTCTTCACAAGGAAAGTGCCGTTCCCGAGTCTCTTCGTCACGATTTCTGCAACGTCTACCGCTCTGCTTATGGCCATTCCTCTCGCCTTTATCACGACCTCGCCCAACTGCGACAGTTGGATGAGAGCGGACATTGCATAGTTCATGACTGGCTTCTTTCCGACATAGATGTGGTTCTGTGGCATTCCCATCAACGATGGCGCTTCGTCGGACGGAGTATCTGACTTGTCGTCGTCTTTGGACCTGGTTTGTTTCTTCATGCTGGATTTGGCGGACATGATTTGGTCTGTTCTCCTCAGCCTATTTATGCCTACCTGAAACGTGTGCTTGTAAAATCCGACAGCAGATAATTCGAAGGAAGAGCGAGGGACAGAGGCCCGTTACAGGAGATACTTTACCGGGATGTCCTGCGAAATCCCATTGGGGAGCGAGCGCCTGATTGAAATCGGCAGAGCGTCGGCCGCCAACTCGGTCATGGCTAAGGAGATCGGCTCGGTTATCGTCTCGTCGATGGGCACGAACGCGGGAGCGCCCATCGCAAGTTGAAGGGACCTTGCCCCGATGATTCTCGCCTTTTCAAACCTGGTAAGCTTCTGCGGCCCGATGGTAATCTCGAAGCCCTCTTCCGCTCGTTTCGCCCTTTTTTTGTCCCTAGAAGCGGCTACTGTTACCAAAAACAACCCAAGAGACAAGAGGCCTTTTTGATACCCTGTATAAGTGTTGTGCTTGTTGCTAGTTTTGAGTTTCCCGGTATCAATCCATGCGAGTCTGCCTTTCGGAGATCCCATTTTGCTCCTTGGCTATTCGGGCTTGACATCCAAGCGCCATCGTG
>JAPCJN010000083.1:0-6206 GCA_027886925.1 Nitrososphaerota archaeon | reverse complement strand
ATACCGGAAAACTCCTCACTGCTGTCTGCGCATGTCAGTCTCCAAGTTGGAATGCACCGCGTCTGTGAGAGGCAAGGGGACCTTCACGCTGGGCCTGTACCGCCACCTCGCGCCGGTTACGGTCGCAGCGATATTGGATGAACTTCCTTTCTCCTCGCGGGCAATGATTACTCCGGGTGCCATGATCACTCTCCTGACAAAGATCAAGATAGGCGTAGAGAAACAGAGGAAGGAGTTCTCGAAAGGCGACGTCGCCTTCCTCGCGGCAAACGGATCCGTCTGCATCTTCCTCGCCAACGTGAAGAGCGAGAGGCCGCTCAACCCGGTCGGGAAGGTCGAAGAAGGCTTCGAGATTGTTCAGAAAGCCGTTTCAGGAGACGTTCTCGAGATTTTGGCGCCTCGTAGTCCGCAGCCTGCGACCTCTGCTTGAAGGGCGACTGAAACCTTCAAGGTCGCAACCTGCAGCTTCGATATTCTTTCAAACCGAAACGAGTTGCCAGTCGACAGCGTGAGGAAGCTGTGAGGGGACGCACGGAGTCGTAAAATCAAATCGATTAGCGCCCCGAGCCGCGCGCCACCCGGACGTTTTCCGACCAGCTGGAAAGGAGTGAGCGATGGGTACCTGTCGGTCGTTACGAAGCGGGAGCCCAGACGTAATGGCCGCTGAACCCACCGACGCGCCTGACCAACCCCTTCGACTCCAGTGAAGTCAGCACGATTTTCGCGACCGCAGCGTTGATGGAGAGCGACCTCGCCGCCCCATAGACGGTGATCGCCTTTAGCGACGTGAGGCTCTTCATCATTTCTTGGTCGTTCAATCTCGGCATCAGAACTTCCACCCTCTTCCGTTCGCCGACCACCTTCGTCTTCTCGGTTTTCTTCTTTCCCTTGTCATCGCCGCCGGCGGCGTTTGTTGCGTTGTCGTCCTGGGACTTTTCCATGGAAGCCAACGACTTCTTCTTTGTTCCACCCATTGCGAATCAGTTGCGTTTTGGCGGCTCGATGGGTAAATTAAGTCTTCGCCCCTCGCCGCCGACCGGCAAATCCAAGCGATCTAATCAGAGCTGCCGTCTTGCTATGATGGCGTAGACAGCCAAGGCCGCCGCGAATCCGATGAAGTAACTCACGTCGGCGCCGCCTATGAGGTTTGCTATCGGCCCGATGTAGCTCAAGCCGTAAGAGGTCAAGTTCATGAACGGCACAGAGATCAGCAATCCCAAGACATATGAGACCAGCCCGGTCTTCAGGAAGGCCGGTGCGCTCTCAACGCCCGAGAATACTCTCTTCATGAAAAACGCGGCGATCATCACGCCGATCCAGGGCGTGATCCAATAGTCGAGCGTCAGGAGGAAGTTCTGATAGTTCGCCGCGAAGTTGGAGGAGCCCAGAAGCGCGAGGACGAATCCGACGACGCCAGCCAACAACACCGACCTGACCCGACCGGCCTTTCTGTAGAGGACGAGCGCAGAGAGAGAGTTGGTATAGAGGTTGAGGGCGTCAGCGGCGATTGCACCGAGGACGACTGCGAGAAGAGTGAAAGTCGAGTAACCGCCCGAGACGTTTGCGAGGGCCGCGATTATGTTTAGGTGTGTGTTATTGGCGGCAACGTACACGAAAAACCCTGCGGCCTCGGCCCAAGCGCTCGCGATAGCCCCGCCAGCGGTGGTGAAAGCCACGAGCTTCCACTTCGACACGTTGCGTGGCAGGTACCTTGAGTAGTCGCTGGCGTAGGGCGACCAGCTCATGAGGTAGGAGAAGACCACCGCGACCACCAACGCCCAGAAGTAGAGGTCGAAAGAGGCATTCGACTGATAGGAGGTGAAGTTCGCACCCATCTTCTCGTAGGCGATGACTGCGATCGCAGCGAACATGACCCCGAGGACGATCGACATGACCTTCTCGAACGTGTGGATGATGTCGTGACCATAGGTGGCGAGGGCGACGTCGACGAGCACCATGATTCCCGCCGCGATGAAGAAGGGCAGGCCGAACGCCAGCTGGAGCGCATAGCCCCCCAAGATGATGTTGACGGTGAACCATCCGACCGTGCTTATCCAGTTCGCAGCGGCGAACGGGACGTTGCCGCTTCTTCCCATGATCGCCCTCGATATCATCATCTGCGGGTATCCGAACGTCGGGCCCATCGCGGCCATCAATCCCAAGAGCAGGCCGCCGACCACGTTACCGATGACGATGGCGAAGAAGATGCTGGAGACAGGAAGGCCGAAGAACAGCGACCCTAGGGCGAAGTCCGCTATGGTCAGATTTGCTCCGAACCACAATGTGAAGGCGTTGAATGGCAGCCCGTGCCTCTTCTCGTCTTCGACGTGTTCTATGCCGAGTTTCTCCAAAAGTTGCTCACTTCACTCCGAAACAGGAGCTCGGTCGTGATGGGCAGGCCTGAAATCGCACATCCGAACATATGTTCGGATATCTTATAAAAGATTACGTTCTAGACTCGGCCATGGGCCGCGCGGAGTCAGAGACGCTCCAAATCCTCAGCAAGAATGGGGAGGTGTATCAGTCAGACATCGTGAGGGCGACGGGGTTCTCGAAGGCTACCGTCTCGGAGGTCCTCGCATCCCTCGAAGAGAGGAAGATCATCAGAAAGGTAATCGTAGGCAGGAGCTCCAAGATAGTCCTTGTCGCGGGGAGCCGCAAGGTCGGGCGGAGGCTGCGACTGGGTTTCACTCGAGCGGCTGAATATCCCTTTCTCGTTCCCCTGAGGAACGCATTGAAAGAGGACGGGGTTTCCCTCGACTATAGCATATATGACAACGGCTTAGGCGTCGCGCGCGACCTTTCGCTCCTCCTCATAGACGTCGGGATAGCGCCGATCCTCACCCTCTTCATGGCGCACGCGCTCGAGGCGCCATTCAAGATAATCGGCCCCGCAGGTTCTGGAGGCTCGAGCGTCCTAGAAAGCCCCAAGAGCTCGCCACGTCCCGATGAGGGGATGCGGGCTGTGTGCACAAAGATGTCCACGATGGAGTTACTGATGCGGTCTGCCGCAAACTACCACATGATACCCGAGGTCGGCAGTCTGACTTATGCGGCGAGCGCGAACGAGATATCGCGGATGCTCATCTCAGGCAGGGCCCACGTTTGTTCGATTTGGGAGCCGTACGCCACGCTGCTGGAGGCCAGGGGCGCCAAGCGGGTGTTGCGATATTCCGACATCTCTGACCACGTGTGCTGCGCTGTCGCGGCGGGGAACCACCTCGGGCGGGCCCTCCTCTCTAGATTTTCGAAGCGCTACTCGGCGACGCTGGAGGAGTTCAGGAGAGACAAGGATGCATACACAGCGTCCTACGCCGCTCTTACAGGCCTCGAGTCATCGACAGTGAGAAGGGTCTCGAAGGAGTACTCGTATCCCGCCGAACTTTCCGCGGACTCCGTGGTCAAGCAACTTCAAGCGGCTGGAATGACCTTGCCGGCCCCCACCTCTTTCAAGGACTCGATGTTCTGCGAGTGAATAGCTCGACCGCGCGCGACGACCCAAAACTGAGAAGCAAGGGGCCATGCAAACATCCCTTTTAAGCTGCCTTCAGGTAGGAGCAAGGGCCGAGCCGCGATCCAATGCTCCGGCCTTTCTCCCCTATCATTGCGCATCCTCCTAGCCGAAGACGAATCGCCCTGTCCGCTCAGGATTACGTGAAGCAGAATACCGCGTGCTACGACCAATCAACAATCGGAAAACGAAGGACTTCCGCGAACTATCACAAGTAAGACTCTTGACGAGATACCCGAAGGTAGTTGAGACCAAGAAAAATTAGGACGCGGGCTTCCTGCCTCTCATGGCAAGATAGCCCGTTGCGATGATGAAGATCGCGGCGACTGCCCCGACCCCGTAGAGTGTGGTTGAGCTGACGCCTCCGGATGAGGCTGTGACGGTGCTTATCGATGTGGTGACTGTGGTGACTGTTGCCCCTGCTCCCCCACTCACCGTGGTCGTTGTGGTAGCAGTGGTAGTGATGGTGTTGGTCGAACCGGTTAGTACGTTCTGCAGGCTCAAAGCGACGATGTCCCCTGGGACTCCTGTGCCCCACGTAATGATACCCGCGGTGATCGGGAAGACGACTTCCATCTGCCCGCTAGCCGTCGCTCCGACGGATGGCACGACGTTAAGTGGACCTCCTATGTAGAGGTCCTTTACCACGGCGCCGGTCTGAGCGTTGAGCATCAGGATGTCTCCAGACGACAGTGTGAGAAAGAGGACGTTACCGCTGCTGGTGAGACCGCCACGGTATCCCTGGGATGGAAGGAAGCGAGACCAGACCAATTGTCCGGTTGCGGCGTTGATGGCTTCGAAGGTGCCGTTGTTGCCCGCGAGTCCGGGGACTCCATAGAAGGTGCCGATGGCTGACTGACCGCTGGTCTTGCCGTAGTTTGTTGCGTTCACCGGGACGTAATGGAACGTGCCTGGGATATTGTGGCTCGAAGTGAAGAGGTAGTTCAGCGTGGGATTGTATGAGAATTCATTCTCCCAGCCGCCTGCCTCTGAGGGCAACATTAGTGTGTCTTTCAGACTTGGGTTGAAGAAGGCCTCGGTCATTTGTGTCGCGTTCAGCGGGTCGAGCAAGAAGCAGAACGGGGCCCTGACAAGTATGCTTTGTGGTGGCGTGTATGCCCAGATGAGATTGCCGTTGGCTGCATTAAGTTCAACGAGGTAGCCTGTCTTGCACGTCTTCCATATGACCTCCGTGTTCACTCCGTTGACAGTCTCGTTGCCTAGCACCTGCTGCCATGAGCAGTCCCAGTCCCACTCGTCGTGGGCGGACATCTGAAAGCCCCAGACCCACTGGCCTGTCTGGTCGTTGAGCGCCATCACCGCGGAGGCCCAGAGATCTGGACCTGGGTTGCAGGCACCGTTGTATGGGCCCCTGTTTCCGGTGTTGACGTATGCGATGCCGGTCTTCTGGTCGATGATCCAAGGTGCACCCCATCCAGCTCCTGTCGAGCCTGGAGACGCCCCTCCGTCGCTCGCAGCACATGCCGGGCTTTGGACGTAGCCCCAGTCATTGTAGAGCGTCGAGTTGAGCTGGGCTGCCGGGAGCGTCTTCAGGTTGACCTCCGCAGTAGCGGGTATGGGACCTCCGCCGTTGTAGGCAGGACCTGGGTACAATATCCCGGCTCCTGTCATGTTGTTGACCTGCTTCATGTCCCAGTTGGGATCGACCGGTATGTTACTCCCTGGCTGGGGAGGCGTGCAGTATGCTGTCCACATGAGCTGGGGTGGTTTCACGAGGATGTTCCAACCCCGGTAGAAGCACCGACCGCCGTTGTTGTTCGAGGAGCTGAGCATCGACGTGACCATTATGCCTCTCTGCTGGTCGATCACGATGTTGCTTGTGCTGCCCGAATAGATACTCACTGGGTTGTTCCCTGCTATTTCTGTGACTCCTCCTTGGCCGTAGTATGAGAAGTTGAGCTCGTAGGCGCCGGTGTTGGCGTTGATGGCGTAGACTTTGTGGTCAGGAGCCGAGACCCACAATGACGGGGTCCCGCCGAACAGCTTTGTTGTGAACTGCACGGCTCCGTCGTGGAGGTGAAGGGAAAGATTGCCAGCGTTTTGTCCTGCGGTGCTGTTGGCTAGGAGCGGTAAGACGTCAGTCCACAGCACGTTCCCATTGGCCGCGTTGAGAGCGAACACCTGACCGTATTGGGTGACCGCGAAGACTGTGCCGTTGACTATGATGAGCCCTGTGTCCACACCTAGACCTCCCGCGACCGAGATCAGTGCGGTCGGGTGGGTGGGGAGCGGGAACAGCCAGTTCAGGCCCAGGTACTGGGCGTTCGAGCTGTTGATCAGGTTCTGCGGGTTGAAGTTTTGGTTGAATTGGTTGCCGTCGGGGGCCGCCCAGTTGGCCTGCAAGGCCGAAAGTGGCGTCGCCGCCAGAGCTGCTGGCTGTGAATTTGCCGAAGCGGCCAACACAGTAGGCGCGCTTAATGATGATAGAACGAAGAGTAGGCTGACTGAAATTGCAGTGATTGATATTTTCTTGTTAGATATCTTCGTCATTAATTTTCGTGCTCTAAATCTCAAGGTTGCTATTTAGCCGTTGCGAGCAGATGCCCGCGCGACGAAGTTGGTGTCGTTGTTGCTCTTTCAGCAGTCGCAATAAGACCGGACTGAATATCTTCGAACGTGGCGCGAAGGAAAAATTAGGACGCGGGCTTCCTGCCTCTCATGGCAAGATAGCCCG
>JAPCJN010000082.1 GCA_027886925.1 Nitrososphaerota archaeon | reverse complement strand
TCTCAGACAGGGTCCACTTCGAGAGAGGAGACATCCTCGCCTCCGACTACGGTCACAGGGGGTTCGACCTTTTCGTGTCCAACTTGGTCTTCCATAACCTCGGAAGGAGGCGTTTCGGAGCTTACGATCGTTTGCTGTCGTGGATGTCCCCAGATTCTCATGCTCTGCTGAGCGATTCATTCCGCGACGCGAAAGACGATATGAAATATTTATCCGATATCTTTAGGATCGAGAAGGAGATAAGGCCCAAGATAAGCTGGGCCCCTTACAAGATACTCGCCTTGTCCAAGGCTTAGATTCTAGATCTTCAGACGGAACCTCCCCGTGCAAATTCTAGCCTGTCTCTCTATATGCGGCTAGGCTGCCCGCAGCGTCTCCAGATATCTCGCCCTGACCGCCTCGATCCACCATGTTGGATTGAAGCAGTACTGGATCATCCCATAGTCAATGGGCCAGGGCTGTCGGCCAGACGACAGGCGTGTGTAGAAGTAGGAATCCGGCGCGACACCGAAAGTGCATGACCCGCTTGCCATGCCCACGATCGCCCCGCAAAAGAGGGCGACGGCCGCGCTCCGTCCCGCCTTTGCTGCGATGGTCCCTGAAACGGGCAGAGTAGTGTCAGAGTCGAACGAGGTCTGGGGCAGCGAGATGTTTGTGGGCCATCCGACGAGCGTCAAGTTCGAGAGGGGCTCGCTTTCAGCATCGCTCGTGGTCATCAGAGTCACCGGCGTCCCGACGTAGCCTAAGTGTGCAGGTGCTTGGACGATGTGTATACCGCAGTCCACCGCAAAATCAAAGGATATCGTGCCGTCTGACGGCGCCGGTGGAAAGACCACCGTCCAATTCCAGTGGTGACTCCAGAACTTTTCCGTGTCCGGATTCTGCTGACCCGTGTCAAGAGGTCGTCCTCCAAAATCCACCTGGCCGTGCCATAATGAGATCGTGTCGATTTCGCCAGAGGTGCCCGGGACTCCTGGCGTGTCGCTCGAGCCTTCAGCCATTATCGGCACCGCGATTTGGCTGCATGAGCCGAACAATCTCCCGATCTCGCTGACGAGTCTCGTCAAATAGACGTCAGGCGGTTTGCCCTTCGCCTGTGTGGCACGAAGCACCCGGCCCTGCGGCCGTTCTTTCTGCAGCTTACGCGTTAGCTCGATTCTCCGCTCCCCCAGCCGTTGCGCGTAGGATTCGGACATCTCTCCCAAAGGCGCTCGCTGACGCTCAGTGATCAAATTGAGCTCGGCCTGCAGCAAGTTGATGTGATTCACCTGTCCTGAGATTTGTTCGGTTACCAGATTCTTTCCCCGTATGACCCTCCCGCGAACCTTCTTTCCTGACTTCTGCATTGTGCAGAGCCTCTACGGATATCTGGATTGCTTCATTTTTTATACTTTATGCGGATTTTGAAGTGCTGGTGGCAGAGACCGGCGGGTCTGCCACCATTCCCTGCAATTGATAGGATGGCGAATCATCATTGTATGGCTGGTTATAACCGCCATCCCACTTTTCTACGAATTCGCAGTAGAGCCGGCGGAACCGTAACCAATGTCATAATCGGAGTAATCCTGATCTATCACTGCGCCAGCGTCGCTTGCTTCTTACGAAATCTGAGGCAAGGTGCCAGCAGCGACAAGCCTAGCAGCACATTCGTCCTCCCTCTGCCCACCGTAATTCCATATTTCTTTGGAAAGTTGTCATTTCCATCCCCAGAACTTGCCGGGGATGACAAAGCCTAGACCAGATGGCTGACCCATCAATAACGGGCGATAGAACGCATGGGACCACGAACCCTTAAGTATTCTTTTCCTATAATGTTAGACGTGCCGACCAATAAGCCTCCCGCCCCGCCCGGACCGGGTGGGACAACCACACCAACGGCCACGCCGGCGATACTACCCGACTACGCTCAGACCGCAAACGTGGAGGGAGATTCGGACTCCGGCGTCGGAGTTCGGGGTGCAAGCAATTCGGGCATAGGTGTGGTCGGGAGCAGTTCGACGGATGATGGCGTGCACGGGAGGAGCCAGAAAGGGGCGGGGGTCCATGGAGTGGGCCCAACGGCGGGGAAGTTCGATGGAAGCGTCGTCGTGAACGGACAAGCCGGGGTTACAGGCCCGATGAACATAGGCGGAGGTCTGAGCGTGGATGGTTCCTTACAGACAAAGGGAGACATCAACGCAGGCGCCAACGTCAATGTGACCGGGGACGTGACTTTCTCTGGAGGGGATTGCGCGGAAGAAATCGTCGCCTCCGCGGACATAGAACCAGGGAGCGTTGTGGTGGTCGACGGTACAGGCAGACTGAGTCGATGCTGCGAGGCTTACGATAGGAGGGTTGTTGGCGTCGTCTCGGGGGCAGGCACGTTGAAGCCTGCCATCATATTAGGGAGGAATCCGGGTGCCGAGAGCAAAGCACTCCTGGCCCTCTCCGGGCGAGTATTCTGCAAGGTTGACGCGGATTTCGCGCCGATCGAAATCGGCGACCTCTTGACCAGCTCTTCCACCCCCGGACATGCCATGCGAGCCGACCCGGAACACTCCGCGGGGCGTGTGATCGGAAAATCGTTGGGGCGCATCGAATCGGGACGCGGGCTCATCCCCGTACTGGTCTCCCTCCTTTGAGGCAGATGACTCCTAGAACGACCCGTGGCGGCAGGAATCGTGAAACCTACCCGAAAGGCGGGGGAGAAGCATGACGCTCGACATAACGGGGTTGAAGCAGGTCCCACCAATAGTGGCGGGCACGGCGACTTTGAACCTGACCTTCAAAATCTCTGGTGACCTGCCATCGTTCGTCCAGGTGTATGCTCTCGTCCCTGGCGCCGCCAAGGCCACCCCGGTAAAGATAGTGCCCATGATTTACAACCAGAATGAGTACAGTGTTCCTGTCCAAGTCGCGGCCGGCGCCTACCTGGTGATCTACGCCTGCTCCAGGGACGGACCCATGAACTTGCCCGACGATACCACAGGGGGGGAATACTGGGAGAGCGCGTGTGCGGCCGCGTATATCGCCACAAAGACCGTGGCCCCACTAACGCAGAAACTGGATCCTCCGGTGATCGATGCCTTTGTCCCCTATCCTGCTAATTTGAACCAGCCTAACCGCATCACGGTAATGTGGTCTTCGGCGACGAGCTATGACAAGTATGTCCTGGGATGGTACCAGGACGGCGTTCCCTCCGATCCGCAGAAGCTTGACTTCACCAAGCTGACGGTCAACATGGACGACCCTCTGGTCACCACGAAGGGATCGATCGACCTGAACGACATCAAAGGCACCTCGGGGTCCTACCAGATGCCTACCGAGCCGTCGTGCCTGTATTTCTTTCGCGTCAACGGTGGCATATCCCAGACCTGGAACTACAATTACTCGGCGTGGGGGCCGACCGAGCCCTACGTCGCCATACCGAACAGCAGGAGTCTGAGGCACTTCCTCACCGACAGCGGGCTGGACCCGGCTGCCCAGGGCGTCCGCTCTCGGCTTTCTCCCGGTCAGAAAGTTCGAAACTTCATGCAGATTTAGGTCGCCCTATGCGGTCAGGTTGCTCTGGAAAAGGAAAAAATGCATTGATAGGTCAGGGAACGCAAACAATCCCTACGACCACTGAACTACCATGTTTCTCTTGGGGCAGAACCCCGCCTTTCATGCAGGACAGGTGGCTGCTCATGCCTTCGAAGAGCAACTTCCCGGACTTGCGAAAGCACTGATGATGGCGCTGCCTATGTCGTACCAGTCCGGATGTTGTTGGCGATATAGCCGAAGTACGGGTCGCCGGGATCCATAGCCTTGCGATAAGGAGCGACGACCGTAGGCGTTCCACCGAACCATTGGTCCACCATTGCGCCCTGAGCCTCCAAATTGAAGTCACCCCAGCCCGGCCCCGGAGGCCCATACGTGTAGACACTCTGACCTACGTTGTAATTTGCTTGATTTACGATACCCGCGCACACGAATCCAGGCAAGAATGTGGCGTGGTAGATCTGCCATGCGTGGGTAAGTTCATGGACCAATAGCTGCCCTGTCGTCGGATACGCGCCGTTCTTGGTGTAATTGACGGGGTCGTTGTAGGCATCACCGAGATTTACGTAAATCTTCCCGTCGACCCCGGGCATCGTAAAAGCTCGACCTCCAATGCCGCTCAGGTCTGTCAGCACGATTTGGTCGCGCGGCGGAAGTGACCCACTAAACACGCCGTTAGCCATGTCATACTCCGCCTGAGAGATCGGACGTTGGTTGATCATGGAATTTGTCACAGCGCCTACGGCCACCCCGGCCAGAGTGGCCAGTGCCACGTTCCCTGTGAACGCGAAAACGACCACGCCGGCGATCACCCCGAACGCGCCGCCGAGCCCCAGGTCGCCGAAGAGCTTGCCGACTTCCGAGCCGATCCCGATGACCAAACCGAGAGCCCCTCCGGCAGCAGCTGCGCCGACGTCGAGTATGGCCTTCGCCAAATCCTCAAAGAAACCGACAACTCCCGTGGCCGAGTAGTCCTTCGTGACCCAAAGCGTGCCGTTCTGTATGTCAGACCAGTGAAGCTGGATGAAGGGGTTGTGGCCGCTTTCATTGTGGTCATCATCCCGGTATGGGGCGTGGCTGAGGGTCGTCGAGACCGTACCTTCCACATGACCGTCGTGCGCCGCCACTAGGTTCAGGCCGGTCGACGTCGTGAAGATTGCGCGCGCCTGGAAGTCATAATCAGGTAAGCCGCTGTCGTGCATGTGGAACTGGACCCCGTAGTTGCCGTTACTCCAAAGAGTGAAGGTCACCGTGCCGCCAAGCGCTGTGCCCGCGGGCGTGAGGATCTGCTGGCTCTTCGTAACAGAGTCTGGGCTTTCGAAGGCCCCAGTCTGGGAAGTCCAACCGATCTTCCCGAACTGGAAGGAGCTGACGCGGTCTGGCACGGAGAGAGGATATGGCAGAGATCCATTGCCCTCGTCCGAGGTCGGGTAACCGAGATAGCTGCGCTCGAACCCGAGAGAACTCCAACGATCGAGGATTGCACCGTGAACCTCGTGGGGGCCCGTATTTGGCGTCCAAAAGATTACCCCGCCTTCGAAGCGGTTGTAATGGCCCACACCGTCAGTGGTGCCGGTTTCGTCCGTGAGCGGAAACCCGAGGAAGCCACCTGCACCGCCGAGGTCACTCCAGTGCTGTCGGATGTCGCCTTGCACTTCGTGCGCTCCGACGTTCGAGTCCCAATAAACGTCGCCGAAGTCAAACCTTGACAGTCTTCCCCGATTCGAAAGGGCTGCTTGTTCGTCGGAGATAGGCAAACCCACCTCCGGTTGACGGTTCGGGTCGGAGAGGTTCCCAAGTTGCGCGTAGTGGGCGTAGATGGCTCCGTAGACGACGAAGGCTTGCTGGCTGTTGCGTACTACGATGGCGCCGCCCTGAAAGCGAAGAGCCTGACCCCCCTCCGCAGTAGTGAAAGTGTCCTCTTTAGGAAATCCTAGGGCGTCCCAGACCGGACCACCCGCCGAGCCTGTCGCAGTGGCGAGCGAGGTCCACTTTGCGTAGACGGCGGGGGAAAAATAATGGACTTCTGTCCGCAGACCGGCCGGAATCAGCGCTTCTTTTGCAGCTCTTGGACCGGCATCCACGGGAGCACGCATCGCGACGGCGGATTGTGTTGCCGACTTCGTGGTCCCCGGGACTTTTGGAGAGACGTTCACAGGGATACTCGCATTAGATGTAGATTCGGCGGCTAGCAGAGACCCCGACACGGGCGCTGACGACGGTCCAACGGGGACTTTTGGTAGCGGCAATTCATACAACGCGCCATTGGCGAACTCCTGTACCGTTCCCTTTTGGTCGAGAGCTGCGTTTTCGTTCGAAAGCACGTTGCCGAAAGTTGGCTCGCCACCCATCTCGAGCCACTTCTGTCCGATCGCGCTCGTTTCATCGACTCCCAAATATGTACCTTGGAGCGCCACGGTCTTTGTGAGCCCCCCACCCTGAAGGACGACCGTGCCAGTAAAGTTCCCCGGCGGAACGGCATGTAGCGGCACATAGACGACTACGTTGAGGTAGACTCTCTGGCCCTGTTTCACGGGCAGCGGCGCTACTCCGTCCGAACTTACAGGATTCTGTTCTCTCCAGTCAAAGACAGCCCCATGGTGGCCGGGTGGGAGCTCGGTGGGGTCGACCGCCTGGAGAACCAAATCGTAGGCAGTGACGTTTAGGACCTTGAAAATGGGCGACCCGGCTGTAACTTTTGCTGTCAGGCTGGGGGCATCAGCGCTGACGGTGATGCCGAGAACAGCCTGGGACATCTGGCGATCGTGAACCCCCGCAGGAAATGAACCGTTCTCGGAGTCGGTCGGCTTTGGAGGCATAGGTCCACCCGGGTGAATTGGCATGAGTTATTTGCCCTCATTTACTTTAGATAAGCTTTGAAGCTGGGCCTTGTGAAAGGCGACGATTTGGGTAATCGAACCCGTACCCTTACGCTAGCGGACTATTGTCTCGATGAGACAGGGCTTTAGAGTTGGACGACCATAATTTTCGTCGGTGTCGGTCACTTCCGATCTCAGCGGGGCCGTACGTTCACAAGATATAATTAAGCAAAACGTCTGTTAATTCTTTTTGGCCCGTTTCTTCATTGCCTCTTTGTATTCACTCTCATACCAAGCGGTTTTCGCCTTGCCAGGTGGCACATCACCTAGGAACTTTCCAGCTATGGTAACGGGGGGGTCCACCGACAGACACCGAAATGAGGGGCTCATCTCCGGCATTCGATAACTGATGGAAAGATCCGGGCGGAAAGAAAATCGTATCATACTGCTCCAGTAGATACTCTTCACCCGGAGAATCAGTGGTGACTGTCGCTTCTCACTTTTCTCGCTGGACTAGGTCTCAAGAGTCTTGAGTCAAAGTACAGCGGAATTCAAGGAACGTTCCATCTGTAGTGCAGCTGACCTTTCACCTTTTTTGGGTACCATTTATTCATATGTCTCCTTGATTATTTTGGGCGAGTCCCCCCACTCGGACCGCCAAGGCACAAGAAATCTACCGTGAGAGAATTCGCGGGTTCAAGCTTCCTTGGGGCATTTATACTCAGCAACATGATACGATTGGGATGCACCAAAAGGACCGCGTTGTAAAAGCGTTAGAGCACCCCCCTGGGGGTGGCGCTACCAGATTAGACGACCGGCCCGACCTCGAAGATATCACGCATAGATGAGCTACCGGCGACCGACAGGGAGCTGAGATGTAGTCCGAAGCAGGTGCGACCAGGCTAGAGCTACCCAACAAGACTTTCGAGAACCCGCCCGAGCGCCGCACTGGAGAATGGTTTTGGAAGGAAGAATAGCCCGGCAGACAGGGCGGCCTGCCTGACCGAGTCGTCGGCGCTGACAATTATGATCCTCACGTCGGGCAACTCCTTCAGAACCATCTCGGCGGCCTGGAGCCCATTCATGACCGGCATGCGATAGTCCATTATTATCACGTCCGGGTGTTTTCCGTCGGTCACAGCTCGAACGATCTCGTCCCCGTCGTGGGCGATGCACTCGATTTCATACCCCAGATGCCTGACCAGCATCGAGATGACCAATGCCAGGTCTTCCTCGTCGTCGACGATCGCAACCCTTTTGCCGATTTTCTTGTCTCCGTGTTGGTGCGGCATCGAAGACTGCCTAACGGCATTTTCGTTTCCGCTGGCCGCTGCTCGTTGCAAATTGATTGACCTTACGTAGGACGCGGGGTTCCAAGAGTAGACGGGCCGAAGGTTCAAGCCTTCGGCAACCACACTTCCACCTTGGTCCCCTTTTTGTAATCTCCTTCCACCCTGTCCGTGATCGCTACCTTTCCCGAATACCTTTCAACGATGAGCGCATGAACTATGGAGAGCCCGAGGCCTGCTCCGGTTGCCGAGCTCAGGTAACGCGTGAATATCTTCTCCTTCAACTTGTCAGGTATGCCCTTTCCTTGGTCCGTGAAAGTTATCTTCCAGTACGGCCGCCGCTTCTCGTCGATGACCACAGCCTCCACCTCCTCCATCTGAATTTCGACGGGCACCTCGTCTCTTTCGGTGTAGTTGACCGAGTTCGATAGGACGTTCGTGAAGACCTCCTCCAGCAGGTCGTCCGCAAGCACCTGTGCTCCCGACTCAACCGAGGCCGACAGATTTATGGACCTTTCGGGATGGGCTTTGATGATCAAGGCAACTGAAGTTTGCAGCGACCGCTCGACGTCGATGGGATAGAGCTCTACATCGGCCTGCGAAAGGATACTTCCCAATTTCTTGGTTCGTTGGATGAGGTCGCTCGAACCCCTTGTCGCCTTCAAAATTGCGTCGAGCAGAGCCCGCTTTTCCTCTGCGTTCGCCTGGTCGGCCTGCAGCACCTCGGCGCTCGTGACCGCGATCTGGTTGTAGTTCCTGATGTCGTGCGAGAGGATGTCCTGCAACAGCTCCGCGGACCTTCTGGCACGCTTCTCATTGTTGAGCGCGACCTTTTCTCTCTCCTCCAATTCGACCTGCTCCCACGTCCTCTCGAAGAACTGGATGTTCGCCTTCACGGTGGAGGTGCTGCTGGAGAAGGTTGCGAGGCCTATCGCCTCGGCGAAGTCTAGCTGCGAGTCGTCCTTCTGTTCTATGATGAGTGACGCGTTCCTGTCGACTATTAGGACGGTGACCGTGCCGCGAGTCGGGGCTTCCACTATGGACCTGTGCTCGATCAGCTTCCTCCCAAAGGTAAGCTCTCCCTGTTTGTTGATCGTTTGGAGGGATTGCTGAACGAGAGAATCCGGGGTGAGCATCGAGACCCTTACCCCACGCTCAGTGGCGGCGACCCACAGCGAATCGACCACTCCTATCTTCTCCTCTCGACGGAAAGCGTTGACGGTGGGCAAGAGACGCTGAATTTCGTCCTTAGCTTGTCCGATGAGGTCCACAAACCGCTCTCGGACCTTTTGGGGGTCTCTGATTACCTCGATTCTCGGTGGGACCGTTCCCTGCTCAATCTCGGAGATCCTTTCTTCCGCAGGCGTTGCCCCTTCCCACAGGGCGTCGAATACAGCGCGCTGGTTCCTGACGAACGCGGCTTCGTTGCTGTAAAGGATGGGGCCCGCCATGCTGAACTCCTCGGTACCAGGGTTTGCGATGTACTCGTTGTCGGTGATTGCGAAGTTCCCCCGCGAGCCATCCAGATGACGGAATTGCACGACCTTCATCAGTCCTTTGCAGTATGCCACGTTTTCCCGGGTGATCTCAGTAAGCACCCTCAACGTCACTCCTCTCTTCTCCGCGCCGAAGTAAGCCTGGGCAAGGTCTTGCGTTCCTTCCTGCTGGTTTCGAGCCACGGTAGCGGCGCAGACGTCTATCCGCGTCTTCGCATCCGCGAAGAACTTCATCGCAGCGCCACGTATGTTTTCCGACCCTCGCAGGACCTCTGTGCGCTCGTCCGGAATGCTCATGGATAGGTCACCTCACGCCGAGCAGTCCCGGGAGAGTCTGGACAGATGCTCGCGGTACGATACACTCGCGGGACCTTCTTGTCCTTGCTAATAGGTATGATATTCCTGCTGAAGGACAGCGAAGACTGCGGTCATAAAGCGCCTGCCGAGATCTTGCGGAGGGACACTTGATTATCTCAAGGACGGTAGCGATCATATCCGCCCCTCTTCTTTTGGCCGATTTTTGCAGCCAACGAACCTAGCGCTTTCGCGGATTCGATAAAGTCGGTGGAGCCTATGTGGCGCAGACGCGGTACCGGTGATGCGAAGAAGAATCTCGTTGAGAACGTCCCCTCTGGGGCTTGCGCATATTCATGCTGGGGATCGTGGGAGCTGTTTTGGCCGACGGGAATAGTAGTCGCAGTACTCTCTGGCCTGCTCATTCTCAGAGTCCGCTGTTGATGGACTCGCGCGCCCATCCCCTGAGGATGATAATCAATGGGAGCAACGCCGCCACGACGACTAGAGCTGCTGAGCCTGGGAACTCCGGCACGCCAGTGGCCTGAGTGGTGGATGTCGAAGAGGATGTGGAAGTGGACGTCGTGGATGATTGCGCTGCAGAGACTATCGTTACACCCGGGGTGTTCGAGAAGACAGTAATCG
>JAPCJN010000081.1 GCA_027886925.1 Nitrososphaerota archaeon | reverse complement strand
TCCTGCACCGGACCCATGGCCGGCGTCAACACAGCGACCAACAACCCCGCCCCTTTTCTCAGCGTCTATCCGAACGAGATCACTACGGCGTCCATCCCCGTGACGGTGAACCAGCATCTAACTGGGAACATCAACTATTACTACAAAATAGTTCAAACCGGTTAGGACGGATGCAAACGGGTGCAAACGAAGCCCAAATCGATGAGAGAATCCCGGCGGGGATCCGACCAAGCGAGATGATTTTCAAAACATCTAAGAGTCTTCTTTCAATCGCCTTGCTGGGGCAGCGATGCGGAAACTCAAGTTCGACGCAAGAGTGGGCTCGACCGACCAGACGGTAGACCTTTACGATAACTCATGGAAGTACTCTTTCACTCACAACTTCAAAGTCCATTTCAAGAGAGGCGCCCTGCAGGCCCTGGCAAACAAGCTCGACATCACGATAGGCTCTGCGACCCCTGACATCCCCTCCACACAGGCGGTGATAGATGAGTTCAACGAGCGGATGAGGTCAAGCATCGTCAAGAGCGACACCAGGAATCGCTTTTCAGAGGCTTCATATCACGTCACCCAGGTGGAGTACAAGGAGTCCTTCGCCTTCTACGACCCGAAGGCGGTGGCCAAGCCACCGCCTAGGCCAACGGACAGCCTGCAAACCTCGAGCTCCCTGTTCTGCCGAAAGTGCGGGGCAAGCCTCTCTCCGGACTCCTTGTTCTGCAACAAGTGCGGGACCAAGGTAGTCTAGCCACTGGTTGCTCCCAGGGGTGCGCTTGACCTCTAGGAACTCTTCGTCTGCAGAAATGCGAGCAATTCCGCGTTGATGAGGTCCTTTTGGGTGGAACACATTCCGTGTGGTTGGCCTGGGATGACCTTCAGGGTGGCGCCCTTCACCAGCTTGGATGAGAGCAACGCCGAATCGGCTATCGGGACTATCTGGTCGTCGTCACCATGGAGGATCAGAGTCGGCACGTCCATCTTCTTGAGATCTTCCGTGAAGTCCGTCTCGGAGAAGGCCTTGATGCAATCGTAGACTGCCTTGTGGCCGGCCATCATCCCCTGTAACCAGAACGAGTCACGCAGGCCTTGTGAGACCTTGGAGTCAGGCCGGTTGGCTCCATAAAACGGGATCGAAAGTTCCTTGAAGAACTGCGAGCGGTCAGCGAGTACGCTCGCTCGTATCTGGTCGAACGCCTCTATGGCAAGGCCACCAGGGTTGGAGGCGGTCTTCAACATCAGGGGCGGGACCGCCCCGATGAGGACGGCCTTAGCGACGCGCTCCGAGCCGTGACGGCCGATGTAACGAGCTACCTCGCCTCCTCCTGTGGAATGACCTACGTGGACTGCTTCCTCAAGGTCCAGAGAATCGGTCAGCTCGGCGAGGTCGTCCGCGTAGGTGTCCATGTCGTTGCCGTTCCACGGCTGGCTTGAACGGCCATGGCCGCGACGGTCATGGGCTATGCAACGATATCCATGGTCTGCGAGAAATAGCATCTGGTCCTCCCAGGCGTCAGCGCTGAGAGGCCATCCGTGACTGAAGACGACAGCTTGTCCCTCGCCCCAGTCTTTATAATAAATGTCAGTTCCGTCCTCGGTTGTCATCACGGGCATAGTTTCTTTCGACGGTGCCGAGGGCTAATAACCTTACTCGCTCCGTTGCCCACATAAGAATAGCTATGGCAGACCGCTTTGAACAAGTAGACGGTCGGAATTTGTCTCGAATCGCAAACCGAGCACTAGCCTGCGGGTTTGAACGTTATCATCGAGGTCGAACTCAGGGTCGCTCCCGCTGCTTTGAGGGGAGTGTTGTTCGCATTACTGCAACCCGGGCCGTTCAACAGCTGATACTGGACGTATGTCTGGACGAAGCTGCTGCCGACGACCGTGTCGGACGGCACGACGACCGTGTATCGTCGCACGCAACTTTCCTGTGCCGTATAGAGCAGCGCGCCATTGGCCGCTATTCCTAGGACGACGAGCGTTTTGATGCCCTGAGTCTGCAGAATGCTAGCCAGGCTGGTATTGTAGTACTTGTCCGGCCCAACGTCATTGGTAATGACCATCTCGCCGGTCTGATTCACGATTTCTTTGGGGACAGGTGCCCTGGTGAATATCACGAGCGCGCCGGCACTACGCGCGTTTCCGAGCAGCCCTTGGATGGCTGGGAGAGTGGCGTTGCAGCCGGGCGAGCGGTAGCAAAAGACGTAGTCGAGTACCAACACGGCGGTGGTCTTCGGATCGAGGCTGACTGCCACCGGGGAAGCTATCGAGGGAGTGCTCGAAACCCCGGTCGTCTGCGACGAAGTGCTAGAGGTTGTAGAACTGGCGGTCGTCGTCGTGGATGTGGAAGGAGTGAGCGAGACTGTCGTTGTCGATGTGAGGACACTGGTGATGGTCGTTGCACTCGTAGTAGTGGTCGTCCCACCAGTCATGGGCGACAACAAGGCATAACTCACAGCAGCACCAATCAGCAATCCTATCACCAAACCGATTGCGAGTCCGGTCCCCCTTCCGGTCATGTCGCAGACCACTGTTTTCGTTTTCTATAAAGATTGCAGCCGCCTGGAACGTCCCTTTGGAGTGGCGCAAAACCATAGGCGCCAACCCGGCGGATATATCCAAATCCGTCTTATGGTGGTGATGACCATTCTCATCGTCCAAAACGGCAGGAGCAAGGTAAGGAAATGGGGTAGGTCTTTACCGCCAACCCTTATTAGCAAATTTCATAGGGAGGGGCCACCTCATGTCGTCTGAGAGCAAGCTCTCTATTTTCCTCAAGACCGGGTCCGATTGGGCGAAGCTCAAGACGTCGGTGCCAGGCATATTCGTCCTCAAGATGCCCGCCTACAAGGACAGCCCCGCGAGGCTCGCGGTGGAGCTGAACCCCGTTGACGGCTCAGGCTCGCCGACCAAGAAGAGGGGGCTCGTCCTGAGGTCCGGGGAGGAGTTCGAGGAATACAAGGCGATATTCTTGGTCGAGAAGCTAGCGCCCCTCCTCGAGGAGGTGGAGAAGGTCAACCCGGAGTCAAAGAGACAGCTGGCCTCGAAGAAGGGCGACGAGGTGCTGGAGATCTAACCAGTTGACGCACGCCGCACTCCGCCGTCCGGCCACCCGCCCTGACCAAAAAATCGCCGTCGACGTGGGCTGACACGGATGGTGCTAGCCAACCAGACGAGATATGTCTCGCACCCTCTCCTCTACCCGGGCGTCGTGGAGGAGAGGGAATACCAGACCAGGATCGCGCACTTGGCCTACGACAAGAACACCCTCGTCGTCCTCCCGACGGCACTCGGAAAGACCGTCATCTCGGCCCTCGTGGTCTCCGATGTGCTCTACAACTACAGGGACTCGAGGGTCCTCGTAATGGCGCCCACGAGGCCGCTCGTCCTGCAGCATAGGTCGAGTTTTGAGAGGATGATAAGGCTCCCTGGGGACCAGTTCGCGCTGCTGACCGGCAAGACACCCGCTGACTACCGGGAGAGCGTATGGTCCGGCTCGTCGAGGATTGTCTTCGCGACGCCTGAGGTCGTGAGGAACGACCTGCTCCGGGGAAGGCTGAGCTTGAAGGGCTTCGGACTGCTCGTGTTCGACGAGTGCCACCGCTCCGTGAAGGAGTACGCTTACACCGATGTCGCCAGCGGCTACGTGAAGAGCCGGCCGCCTTACCCGCTTATTCTCGGGATGACGGCCTCGCCCGGGTCGGACGCTGACAGGGTGGCGGCGGTCTGCAAGTCACTCTTCATAGAGCAGGTCGAGCACCGTTCGGAGGAGGACGAGGACGTAAGGCCCTACATCAACCCTATCGCGCTCGAGTCGAGGAACTTGGCCCTCCCTTCCCAGTATCTCGCCGCCATGGACGCCCTCAGGAGCATGCTCGACGAACGGGTCCGGTCGATGCGGTCAAGGGGCCTCCTGAAGAAGGCATTCGTCACGAAGAGGGACCTGATAGAGGTCGGCGCGGAGCTGAGGTACCAGGCAGAGATGAGCATAGAGGAGGAGAGCGCGCGGCTGTGGGGCGCCATCTCCCTCCAGTCGCAGGCCCTCACCATCTCCCACATGATGGAGCTCCTCGAGACGCAGGGGGCCTACACGCTGAAGTGCTTCGTCGACAGGCTCTCGGAGGGCGGCAAGAAGAGCCACCTGGCCATACTGGGTGACCCAGCGCTCGCGGACGTCAGAAGACTCCTCGACGTGCCTCTGCTCGTCGAGCACCCGAAGGTCGAAGAGCTCGCGAGGATCGTCTCCGGACAGTTGAGATCCGACCCTGGCTCGAGGATCCTCGTATTCACCCAGTTCAGGGACACCGCCTCCCACCTCGTAGACGAACTGAAGGAGGTGAAAGGGGTGCGCGCGGAGAGGTTCGTCGGGCAGGCGTCGAAGCTGCGCGACAGGGGGCTCACCCAAGACGAGCAGGCTTCCCTTATCGAGGACCTGAGGAAGGGCTACGTCAACACCCTGTGCTGCACCAGCATAGCCGAGGAGGGGCTCGACATCCCCGAGGTCGACCTGGTGGTGTTCTACGAGCCCATCCCTTCCGAGATAAGGTACATCCAGAGGAGGGGAAGGACGGGCAGGAAGGCCGCGGGGAGGGCGATCATCCTCGCCGCCGAAGGGACCGCCGACATGGTCTACCTACGTGCCGCGGAGAGGAGGACCGAAGGGATGAAGGCAATCGCATCCTCCCTCAATCAGATGCTGAGGCCAGTGGCGAGGTCGATGGCGAGGCCGCCCTCGGATCCCATGGGCGAAGAGCAGCTTTTGGAACTTGAGGGGCTCCGGCCGGAGGCCCCGCTGACCGCCGTGAAGGAGGAGGAATACGAGAGGGTGAAGAGGTTCGACAGGCTCGTGGAAAAAGCGGTCCATGAAATCTACATGAGGATGCTCCAGGAGGGCTCAGAGGGCTTCGACGAGGCGCTTCTGTACTCGGAGATGGCCGCTCAGGAGATTCCCAGGCCGGTGGTCGCGGCAGCGCTGCGGAAGCTCGTGAAGGGAAGATATCTCTCGAACCTTAAGGACAGGGTCTCGCTCGCGGTGAAGGAAATCCCGGGCGTGAAGTCGATGAGCATCGAGGTGGAGAAGGTCGTCGTGGGCGGAGCCAACGTGGTAGTCGACGACAAGTGGCCGGCGTGGCTCGAGTCTACCAACTACAGTGGGCCGAGAGAGCTGATGAAGAGGGGCAAGAGGTTCAAGGCGCTGTGCGAGCTATATGACTCGTCGGGTGTGCTCAACGTGAACGTAAGGCAGGTGGTCCAGGCGGGATGACGACGGTTCGACCTCCGTCGACGAGTTAGCTGGTTTGCCCGCGATTAATATTAGTGCAAAATGGCGAGCCCCCTAGTACAAGGGGGAGGTAGAATGGCCAAGAGCGTCTTGATGTCCTGGAGCGGCGGGAAGGATAGCGCCCTTGCGCTTCAAGAGGTCGTCGGGACGGGCGGTTGCAAGGTAAAGGCGATGCTTACGACGGTCACGGCGGAATTCGAACGAATAAGCATGCACGGGGTAAGACGGACGCTCCTCCATGCACAGGCCTCTTCTCTGGGCCTTCCCATCGAGGAGGTTCGAATCCCGAAGAACGCCTCCAACGAAACATACGAGGAGCAAATGAAAGCCGTGTTGCTGAGACACAAGAACGAGGGTGTCGAAGATGTTGTCTTTGGAGACCTTTTCCTGCGGGACATACGCGGTTACAGAGAGGACAGGCTTGGGCAGATCGGGATGCATGGGCTTTTTCCACTCTGGGGACGGGATACGAGCGAGCTTGCGATAGAGTTCAACGAGCGAGGTTTCAAGGCGGTGGTCTGTTGCATCGACCCTAGACGGCTCGGGAAGGAGTTCTGCGGGAGGGAGTTCGACCGCTCATTCCTCGAATCTCTGCCCTCCGGCGTCGATCCTTGCGGGGAGAACGGCGAGTTTCATACGTTTGTCTATGCAGGACCCATCTTCAAGAACGACATTGCGATCGCGAAAGGAGAGGTGGTCTTGAGGGACGGTTACTATTTTGTCGACTTGCTCCCACGTGATCGTTAGGAGCCAAAAATCAGGTCAACAGTCCTTACAGGACGACTTCACTCGGCCTTGAGGTGCTTACCCGTTGGTCCTCTCACCTTTCGGAATATTCGGTATCCGCAGTTAGGGCAGATTGGATCAGGGAGGATTGACAGCTCCTTTCCGCTGACATTGGTCCCACACCTCGTACACTCGTAGATTGCATCAGCAAAGATTTCTCCCGGCTTATCCTCATCTGACTTATCCTCGTCTGACATTTCTAACCAAGGCAGAGGTTTTGTAAGGTCGACTATAAAGGGACTTGGCGAAAGCGACCGCCGTCCGAATCAGAGCCTGCGCGTAGCAGCAGACCCAAACCACATCACAGCGCTCGCCGCCAGCGCCAGTCCCCCACCTATGGCGACATCGATCACGCGCACGAAAGCGAGGTCCCCGCTTCCGGGAAACGAAAGGTTCAGCAGTATTATGATGAACGCCGTCAGGAACAGAGTGAAAATGACCATGTTCATGTTTCTAGTCGCGAACATGGCGAAAGAGAAGACCGACAGAAAGCAGAACAGGACCAAAACGCTCCCTGTGTCGAGGGTGAGCAAAAGCCCGATGAGCGCCCCCGCGGCGGTTCCCATGACGCGCATCAGAGTGAACGACACCGTCTGCGAAGGCGTGGAGCGGAGCGACATGACCACGGTCAGCATGACCCAATAGTCCCTCGCGAGCCCTGCAGACTCTGCGATCCCCAGGCCGAGCGCAACGGTGATCGCGACCGCCAACGAATGCGCAAGTATGTCGGAACGGGACGGCGGCTTCTGCGCCGGCGCGCCCGTCCCTCCTCCCGGCGAGCTTCGGCGGGTGAGCGAGGACTGCAGCAACGCCCCGAGGAGCGCCCACGCCCCGCCGGCGAGCATCAACCAGAACCTCGTGCCCGCGGCTGCGATGCTACCTCCCGGAAGGCCCACGCCGACAGTGAAAACTACCGCTGCGGTGAGTCCCACCAGCTCCAGCCCTGAGCCGACCCGGACGGCCATCGCGAGGAAGACCCCCATCGCGACGAGCGGGACCGCGACGACCGCCCCCGTCGTCCCGACGAAGGTGCCGAAGGAGAATGCCACGGCGTTACCCACGCAGCCGACCAGCAGGCTGCGCGCGAGTCTAGAGCGCGAGGGGCCTTCCTGGAAGTTGATGTTGATAGCCCCGAGGGTGGAGACGACCCCTTCGTTCAACGCCCCGATGCTCGATATGACCCCCGCGTTGAGCTGGTTCGTCGCTATGCCCAAAAGAAGGGGTGTCAGTGAGAAGAACGCTGCTCTTAGGCCCGTCGCGACGTCGAAGCTGCGCCATTCGATTTGCGTGAAATCGGCCGCGAACGACCACTTGGAACTTGAGCCATCGGGCGGACCTTTCGACCGGCGGCTCGCTTCCCGGCCGTCCGTGGTGGCGCTCAAGTCTAGCGTCCCGATATCAGGCGCGGCCGGAAATAAAGGAGGCGGGGCGTCCTTAGCTCACGGACCGCCTTCTGATCCACGTGTAGACGAAGCCCACAAAAGCCGCGCACACGCTGAACACGAGCAAGCCGCCGATGAAAGGAAGTATCGCCAGAGACACGAGGAGAGATGCCCAGGGTAAGACGCGCCTGGCTCCCTTCTCCTTCAGCAGCCTGATGCCTGCCGCCGAGCCGATGACATAAGTCATGATCGCCGACCCGCTGGTGGCGAGAAAGGCTGGCTGGATGGGGAAGTCCAGAACGTAGAAGACGAAAAGGCTCGCCAAGACCAATGACAGCAGGGCTAGGACGGACCTGCCTGGGACGCCGGTCTTCGGGTTCACCTTCGCCAGCGCCCCCGGAAAACTGCCGTCCCTTGCTGCAGCGTAGACGATCCTCGCCATCCCAGCGACATAGGCATTTACGGTGGAGAAGATGATGACCACTGCTAGCGCCGATATGACTAGGCCTCCCGAGGCCCCGAGGATGGAGGACATCAGCGTGGAGAAGGGCGTGATCCCACCTCCGCTCTCATACGCGCCGGTCCCGACGGTCACGACAGCCACGGCCAGGTAGAGGACGCTGATCAGTAGGACGCTTACCGCGACGCTCCTGTTAAAATCGCGCTTCGGGTTCTCGAACTCCTCGGCCACGTTAGAGACGTTCTCGTAGCCGAGAAACGACCAGACTATCAGAGCCGCGGCGACGCCCACCGATGCCACCCCGTTCGGGAGGAAGGGGGCGAAGTTGGAAGCCCTGACGCTACCTGCCGAGGCCACCACGGCGAATGAAAGGACCGACACGATGACGGCGACGCTCGCCAGCTGGACCCGGCCGCTCAGCCTGATGCCGCGGTAGTTGATGGAGAAAGACATGACCAGAAGGAGGCCGGCGACGAGGAAGACCTCTGGACGCGTCAGGGGCACCGAGGACGCGACGTAGGAGCCGGCGGCGAGGCTGATGGCCGGAGCGCCAGTAATCGCCCACGCGACGAAGAGCCATGCGGCCACGGCTGCGGCTCGGTCCCCGAAGGCCTCCCTGGCGAACGAGTAGATGCCACCCGACTCGGGGTTGCGCGCCGAGAGCCTCGAGAAGGTGTATGCGAACGGGTAGCTGGCCACGGAGAGAAGAGCCCAGGCAAGCAGGGAGGCTGGACCCGCGGCCTGCGCTGCCAGCCCGGGGATCACAAGGACGCCTGCCCCCAGGACGGAGCTGACGTAGAGCGCCACGGCGTAGCGGAGTGTGATGACACGCCTCAGGCCTGTAGGCCGCAGCCTCGACCAACTCCCGCCTTTCTACCCCGTCGCTTGGCGATATAAGCCGACGACACACCCCGCCGAGGAGGAGGCGCGGCAAACCGTCCTGGTCCGTAGCAAACGGCCTGTTACAGAAATGGGACCTGGTCGATACGGCAGCAGCGGAACGCTACCGTTGCCATTGGGGAGGAAAGGAGGTTTTGCGTGACCAATTAAGATCGGCAGCTGCTCTTGATTCTCTGTCAGGGACTAGCCTCGATCTTCGCGTCGCCGATGAAACCGGACCTTGCTCTGACCGGTTTGTCTGGCTGCTTCTCGAGCCAACTCTCGAACGAGTCAATAATGTTCTCGGCCTCACCTTTTTGTGTCGTTTTCTTGCTTGGCATTTTATCCCATCGTCCATGCGAATATGCCGATTCTCAAACTTTCCCATAGCCGCGCCGGGCCCTCATGGACCCTCTGTCTCAGGTGGCGGTATCCGATTCATCGGCGCGAGTGACCTGGCGCTCTTGTAAAGAGCATATCCTCCGACCACCGGAAGCAAAGAAATCGTCGCCAGGATGACTATGAGACCCGGGGACGGAGTCCCACTCAAGGAGGTGGCGAACGTGCCCAATACAAACCCGAGGTATCCTACCTCGGCAAATCCGAGCACCGTCGCGGCGAAAAGTCCGAACCAGCCTAGGTTCTTCCGAAGGGTACGGTCCTTCGACCTCAACGCGCTTAGGAAGAGCGCGGGAGCCCCCAAGACAAGGATGGCGAGGAACGACGCAAGAAAACCGAAGTTGTCGCTGGCGGCTGGAGGGATCCCAGTCAACGCGTATCTGGCATCGTTCGCCGCGAACGCCACGACGTCCAAGCCTATCGCCACCCAAAGCACGATTCTAAGCTTGGACCAGCGCAAGGTGTCGCGCAGGAGAGGGTCGGCTCTTCTTGCGACTCGCATGCTTCCATCGATCCACGCGAAGATCATCATGATCCCAACGAAGAAGGCGCCCGCGGCGAGCACGCTCACAGGCCCAGGCGATCCCAGCAGCGGGTTCGTGAACGGAGAGGAGACCCACAGGACGGCAAAATATGTCCCGACTACGCCGACGGAGAGGGCCTGTCTTCTGTAGAGAGGGGTGGCAAGCGCCCGCCTGATGATGAGCGCCCAGTAGGCGCTCGAGACGAAGAAGAGCGTGGAGATTAGGGTGAGCGCGAGCCGGAAGATCAACGAGCTATCTGGCATATGCCTCAATCTCCATTCTGCCGTTGATGAACGAGAAGTGGAAGAACCCCGGTTGAGGAGGGAGGCCGCGCATCTTGCGGATGCGAAGCAGCGGTATGACCCTCAACCCCTTCTCGTAGAGCCGCAGCTCCATCACGCCGTCG
>JAPCJN010000080.1:451-10331 GCA_027886925.1 Nitrososphaerota archaeon | reverse complement strand
TCTTGTCTGGGATCTACCCGGCGTGGAGGGCATCTAGGATGGATCCCGTGGAGGCGCTCAAGCACGTCTGACAAAACGATCGACACAGTCGCTGCAACGACGGGTCAGGACGACCTAGCGGCCACAAGCAAAACTGGAGGCAGGCCGGTCATAGTGCAGACAGCCGACCTCGCGAAGCGCTACAACCGTGGGAAGGTCTCGGTCGACGCCCTGAACGGGGTGGACATCGCCATCCTGAAAGGAGAGATCATCGGGATAATAGGGCCCTCTGGGTCGGGCAAGACGACGCTCCTAAACATCATAGGCGGCCTCGACGAGCCGACCCGTGGGAAGGTCGTGGTCGACGGAGTCAATCTCCTAGAGCTCGACGAGACCCAGCTCGCCGACTATAGGCTGAAGAAGATCGGGTTCATCTTCCAGTTCTACAACCTGATATCGACCCTGACGGCGCTCGAGAACGTGGAGCTTCCCATGGGCTTCGCGAAGGTCCCTAAACAGGAGCGTGAAGAGCGCGCAAAGGAGCTCCTGAAGGCGGTCGCCCTCGAGGCGAGGGCCAACCACATGCCAGATGAACTGAGCGGAGGAGAGCAACAGAGGGTGGCCGTCGCCAGAGCGCTCTCGAACAACCCGTCGGTGATTCTGGGCGACGAGCCTACCGGAGACCTGGACTCTAGGGCCGCGAAGGCGCTCATGGACCTCGTTTGGGCGCTGAGGAGGGAGAGGAAGGTGACGTTCATCCTGGTCACCCACGACCCAATAGTCTTGGCGAGGTGCGACAGGGCCTACTCCATAAGGGACGGGAAGATACTTCGTGAGATCGTCCCAAAGACAGGGGACATGAAGCGCATCTCAGAAGAAGGGATAATGATGGACACGCTCTACTGAGAAAAAGCGCAATTGCAAGAATCTCCCAGACAGGCGCGAACTGCCAGGCATCGGCGGACGGACGGACGGACGAACGCACCTTTAATGAGCGCCACGCCAATCCTCGAGGGCTAAATGACAGGGCGGCAAAGGAGTGGGAATCGCCGTGCGACGTCTGTCCTCATCACCACAACGACGACGACGGTCATGTTGACGACCTTCATCATCTTGATGACGTCGATCGCTTGCAATGCCGTCGTCATCCAGCACGGTCCGCAATCGAAAGCTCTCTCCCCCTCTTCGACTGCCGGGGTAGTCTTCCATCCAGCTTCGATGCAGTTCTCGGCGACGGGAGCTCAGGCGAACGTCGCCTTGGCCGCCTCGGTCAACCCAAACTACGACGAGCAGATAGGGATGACCTTCACACAAGACTTCACCTCGCTGGCCTACAACGTCACTGCCGAGGCGCAGAGCGACTCCGATGGATACGGCCCAGCGTACCTGCTCAACGGGCTTACCAACCTGGGCTACTGGTACCAGGTCGGCATCTCGTGGCATTGGCCAAGCAGCAACGGGGGTTACAACCCCGGCTTCGGGTTCAGCTATCAGGTCTACGGCTCGACCGGCAAGTCAGTCTTCCCAACCAACGGAGGAGCGGGGCTCGGTTCATTCTCAAAGGCGGTGCACTCGGGAGACAGCGTCCTCCTGAGCCTGACCTTTTCAGGCGCGGTCGTCCAGATGCTCGCCCAGGACTTGGCCACGGGCGCGACCGCGCAGACGAGCTTCAGCAGCGAGGGGGCAAACGACTTCGTCGGGGAAGCCTCGCACGCCTCCAACACCGTCGGTTTCTTCACTGGCCTGATGACCGAGTGGTATCATGGCAGCGCATACAGCGGAAACCAAGGGAAGGTCACATACACAAACCGGGCTACGGCCCTCTCCTCGGCGTGGCTGTGGCTCGACGAGTTCAACACCGCGAGCCCTAACACCCCGATCTTCACCAACGTGACCCAGGGCCCTGTGACGTTTGCCAACGAGGAGCAGATTTACCCCTTCTCTTCGAACGGGGCGACCACATACGCCAGTGCCCATGAGTTCATCACGGGGTTGCTGGGCGCGGCTTCATCGCACATAACCCTCACTTCTGCAAAGTCTGATCAGGCGTCTCCGAGCTTCCCCGCGACCTACACCCTCGCCGGCCTACGACAGGACGCGCAGCTTGAGGCCGGCAACAACGTCGTCGAGGCCGACCCCGGCACCAGCGTGACCATCTCGGAGAACTCGACAGCATCTAGCGGCCTCGAGAGGTGGGTCTTCAGAGGGACGGGAGGGTCGCCCCTAACTCTGACCGCCGGATCTAACGCCACATACGTCTACTACCACATCGTGGAAGAGACAGTCTCCTTCATCGCCGGGGGCGGGAATCCCTCTTCCGTCCCGTTGATCTACCAGACTCCGCCGGCCTCTCCTTCCTCCTCAGCGGCCCCGGTCACAATGGAGGAACAGCTGGGAACCATCCCCGTGACCATCTTCGCGCTCGTCGGGTCGGAAGCGATGGTCAACGGCACGATCCCAGGAATCGCGGGAGAACGATGGTCTAGCGGCAACCAGTCCTGGAACGTCTCCGCCCCCAACGACATCCCTGACCCGATCCAGCTCTATCACCAATATCACGTTTCCATAAGCTACTCCGTCTTAGGAGGCGGGACGCCCCAGCAGCAGCCTCAATTCGCCTCGACAGCCATGGGAAGCCCATCCAACGTCCAACTTTCACCCGACAGTGCTACTACGGGCTGGTTCGACGCCGGGAGCACGTATTCCTTCATGAGCACCCTCGCCGGCGCCACGTCCGCGGAGAGGTGGGTCGGTCCCGCGAACGGCTCCTCCTCTGTGGTCTCCTCTCCCGACCAGGCTTTGACGACGGCCTACGTCCACCAGTACTACGCCAACCTCGGGGTGAACGACCCGAGAGGCGGCTCCGTCTCCCAAGTTTCGGGCTGGTTCGACGCCGGGAGCACCCTGAGCGCCGGCGCCAGCTCAAACCAGCAATGGCGGTTTGAAATGTGGAACGGCTCCGGCCCTGCCGCATACACAGGGACCACACAGCCTCTCGACCTCAAAGTGACCGGCCCTCTGGACGAAGAGGCGGTCTTCTACGTCCAACTGACGGTCGGGGCCGACCCGAGAACAAACGTCGCCCTCTCATATGGCCCACAACAAGGAGGGAACGTCCAGGCGGGGAACACCGGGGTGTTCTACGTCCCCCCCGGCGCGAATGTGACCCTTAGCGCAACCCCCTCGGTCTTCATCTATTCAGTCGCCTCCTGGCAGGGCGCCGGACAGGATAATGGCACAAAATCGCAGTTGGCGCTTATCGTCGACTCTCCCACGAACATAAGCGTGACAGGTTCCTACGACTTCCCGGTGATATTGGGCGCTATGGCAATCGCCATGGTCATCGCCGCGGCGAGCCTTCTCGCGTTACGCGGTCGGCGGAAAAACGGACAGGGGAGAGGAAAGGACGGCTCCTCCCACCCCGAGCCCGATGGCGTTACAGGCGCGCATCCGGAAACCTACTCATACTTCTCGGCGAGCATCGTGTTGGTGCTCGTGATCTCCTCTATCTTCCGAATCTCCGAGTTGACCAGCTCGTTGAGCCCCTCCATCGTCGCTGCCTCCGCTATCGCGACGACATCGTAGACGGCGTAGACCTCGTAGACGGCCCTCACTCCTTCGACCTTCCTGAGTCGGTCGACGACGTCCTTGTCAGTCCCGACTCTTACGTTCATCATTATGAAAGCGAGCATACCGCCCACCGCAGGCCCCCCACATGAAGCACGTCCGCATCAGTTCAGGTCAGGGATATTAAGTTGGTTTGCTCGCACTTCCTGTAGCCGGAAGCGATGGGTGTGTCTCAGTGGTCATCGGCTTTGCGCCGCCGAGAAGACATATCTACGTTTGACGCATCGGAAGGACGGGCATGATTCCACGCCCTTTCGAATTGCACGCGCCTACCACCGTCTCTGAAGCAATTTCTCTGCTGAGCAAAAACGATTCGAAGGTTCTGGCGGGAGGGCAGAGCCTTGTGCCCCTCATGAAGCTGAGGCTCGCGAGCCCTGCCCATTTGGTGGATATGAGGAAGATACCAGGGCTGAGCTACATAAGGAAAGAGAAGGACCATCTGCTCATAGGCTCGATGACCGTGCACAACGCCGTAGCCGCATCTCCCATAATCAACACGAAATGCAAAACCCTATCCGAAGCAGCCAGCCGTATCGGCGACCAACAGGTCAGAAACAGAGGCACCATTGGCGGCACCATATGTCACGCCGACCCCGCAGCCGACGTACCCGCCGCCGTGCTGGCGCTCGACGCAGAGTTCAAGGTCGCAGGCCCCTCCAAGGAGCGCGTCATCGACGCGAAGCATTTCTTCAAAGACGTCTTTTCGACCACCCTTCGCAAGAGCGAAATCCTCACCGAGGTCAGGGTCCTTGTCCCGCCGCCGAGGAGCGGAGGAGCCTACGTGAAGCTCGAGAGAGGTTCAAGCGACTTGGCGATAGTGGGGGTAGCCGCAATCATGACCCTTGACGGCGCCGGGGTGTGCGAGGACGCGAGGCTAGGGCTGGCGGGAGTCGGTTCGACACCGATAAGGGCGACAAAGGCCGAAGACGTGTTGAAGGGGCAGGAGCCTAGCGACGACCTGGTGGCTGAAGCGGGCGAGAAGGCTGGCGAGATGTCCAACCCCTCGTCCGACATAAGGGGAAGCGCGGAGTACAAGCGCGAAATGGTCAAGGTCCACGTGAGGCGGGCCATAAGGCAGAGCCTCGGCAGGATCTGAAGGGAATCGAACGAGCCTTGAGCCCGCCGAAGCAGGTCAGCCTGACGGTCAACGGAAAGAGATACTCGGGCAGTGCCGAGCCGAGGACCCTCCTGACCTTCTTCCTCAGGGAGGAGCTCGGGCTCACGGGGACGCACGTGGGCTGCATAGTGGGAAGGTGCGGCGCCTGCTCCATCATCTTGAACGGTAAGGTGGTGAAGTCCTGCTTGGTCTTCGCCCAGCAGGCGGAGGGCGCTGAGATATTGACGGTCGAAGGCCTGGCGAATGGACAGGAGCTGCACCCGATACAGGAGGCCTTCTGGGAGCACCACGGCCTGCAGTGCGGCTACTGCACCCCGGGGATGCTGATGGCCGCCTACGAACTCCTGCTAAACAACCCAGACCCGAGCGAGGGCGAGATCAGGGAGGGGATATCCGGGAACCTCTGCATGTGCACAGGCTACGTCAACATAGTGAAATCCATCGAGGCAGCCGCGGATAATATGGGCCGGACGCGGAAAGTGAAGGCTATTCCTTCCCGCTCTCGGACGTCACGGTGACCTGCCGCCTCGGCGCCTGCTCCAGCTGCTGCGCCATTATCCCAGTCAGGCCCGCGTCCTCGATGCGCTTCTTCGCCTCCACGACCGCAATGGGAACGGTCTTCGCCCACCATCCCTTCTCCCCCATCATCGTCCTGAACGGCGGCTTGGTCATGGAGTAGGTCGCCGTGAGGCCCTTCTCGGTCTTCATCATCTCGCCGACGAACGCGATAAAGTCACCCGTGACCGTCTCGCGCGGGAGGACCAGCGGGTCCCACCCGAACGCGACCCGGGCGGCGTTGTAGCCGGCCAGGCCGCCGGTGACCATGCACTCCTGGATGCCGACGTTTGGCCCGCCCTTCTCCCCCGCGACGAAGAGGTTGCGGAACCCGATCACCCTGAGCGAGTCGGTCCTCGGCGCCATCGACATGAACCTCACCGCGTTCCCGACCCCTCCTCCGAGCGGGTCCGAGTACCTCGCGTCTTGCATCCCTTTGAGCTTCCTGACGTCCTCCAGGGGCATGAAGACGAGCCCGTTGGCCTTGAAGAAGCCCGGGTATGCCACCTTGATCGACTTTACGTGGGAGGGGTCGTAGGGGAGGTTCGTGCTCAGCCCGATCTTGGTCATGTTCTGGACCTCCTCCGGGACTGCGATCTTTGCGCTCCCTTCCCTCTTCACCTCCTCCAACAGCTCTGGGGCTATGGAGTCGTCGTAGAACGACGCCGCCGAGCTCAGGCCGCCGAAACCTCCCCCGTGCTTCGAGTCCCGTATCTTCCTGAGCTCCGGGGCCCCGGCCTTCGTCGCTATGCTCACCCTGTCCCCGAAGCTGTTGCAGCGGAGCATGCACTCGACGCAGCCGTAGCCGTAGTCCTTGCAGATCTGGACACCGCCCGCCCCGCCCGTCCCGTCGACGAAGGCATCGGCCTCCAACTTCTGCCCCTTCTCCAATAGGACCTTGAGGACGAGGTCGCCTTGCGCGTTCTGGGCCCTTCCCACCTCGACGTCTACCGCCTTGTTGCCGAAGATTATCTCGACCCCGATGTCCCGTAGGTACTTCCTGATGTGGGTCTCGGCCCGCATGCAGTGGAAGATCGCCGTCGCGTGCACCTTCTGGACGAGGTCGTCCACCGCGCTCCAGTTCATGTCCGTGCGGGGATACATGAGGACCGGAGGGTTCTCGATGATGTCCACAATCCACCCTCCCCCCAAGGCCTTCAGCTCCTCGGTGCCGGCCTGGCGTCCGTCGTTGTAGAAGATGCCAGAGTGGAGCCCCACGCCCAGGAGCTGGTCGGTCCGCTCCACCAGGGTCACGTCCGCCCCTGCCTTGCGAGCGCACGCGGCGGCGCTTATGCCTCCGAAGCCGGCCCCGACGACGACCACCTTTGCCATGAAACGAATCTCGCCGCGTTTCGGCATAAATATAACTTGCTCTTGAGACGACGGGGCAGTTGCGAGACCGAGACACGGGCGGAGGAGCACGACATTGAGCCAGCCGACCGTCCGACGATGGGTAGGCAAGTCGGTCAGGGTCAAGGAGGACCGTAGGTTCGTGCAGGGCAGGGGCCTCTACGCCGACGACATCCAGCTGAAGGGGGCGCTCTACGCTGCGGTGCTAAGGAGCCCTCACGCCCACGCGGTGATCAAGAAGGTAGACGCCTCGGAGTTGACGAGGCTCAAGGGGGTCGTGGCCGTCTTGACGGGGCAGGAGCTCCCGGCCCTGACCAACCCCATGCGCAGCAGGACGGGATACCCAATCAAGGAATATGCCATGGCAGTGGAAAAGGCCGTCTATGCCGGCCAGCCGGTCGCGGCCGTGGCGGCCGAGAGCAGGGGCCTGGCCGAGGACGCTCTCGACATGATAAGCGTCGATTACGAGGAGCTCCCCGCCGTCGTAGACCCGGAGGAGGCCATGAAGCCCGGCGCGCCGAGGATCTTCAAGGACGTGGAGAACAACACCTTCTCCTCCCTCAACTTGGAGTACGGCGACGTAGAATCCGCATTCCGCGACGCCGACCTCTTGATCAAAGAGCGCTTCACGGTCCACAGGTATAGCTCGACCCCGCTCGAGCCGGACACGGTCACAGCCCACTACGACCAGACCCAGAACACGCTTACCTTCTACAGCAACGCCACCGGGTCGGGATCGCTGAAGGCCCAGACCAGGGGCTTTCCGGTGAAGGACGTGAAGGTCAGGTTCGTCATCCCCGACATAGGAGGGACCTTCGGCGAGAGGTGGAGCATAACCCTGCAGGACATGACCATAGCCTCCCTGCTTTCCTGGAAGGCCGGCAAGCCCGTGAAGTATGTCAAGGACAGAAGGGAGATGCTGATGGCGGGGACGAACGGCTCCAGGGACGCCGTCTACTACATTGAGATGGCCTTGAAGAAGGACGGCACGATCCTTGGCCACAAGCTGAAGGACATAACCAACGAAGGAGGCTCCGCCTATTATGCGGGCTACTACAACGCAATCAAGCTGACAAACATCACGGGCCTCTACAAGATGAAGAACATCGCGCTCGAGGCCTACTCCGTCGCCACAAACAAGGGGCCGGGAGGCTCCAACAGGGGGCTGAGCAAGCCTCACATGGGTTTCGTGCTGGAGCGGATGGTCGACCTGGCGGCGAAAAGGCTCAATCTCGACCCCGCGGAGATAAGGTTCAGGAACTTCATCAGCCAGGACGAGCTACCCTACATCACCCCAAGCGGGAACCTGATAGACGCGGGGAACTTCCGGGAACTCCTCGAGAAAGCCTTGGAAGCGGTGAACTACAAGCACTGGAGAAAGGAGCAGGAAGGTCTGAGGCGAGGGGGAAGGTACATCGGGATTGGGATAGCGTGCAACGTCGACCCCGGGGGCGCGAATCCCGGCAGGGAGCAGATGGTGAGGGGTGGTACCGAAGCCCCCGGTCAGAGACTCACGGGCGCGACCGTGAGGATGGACCCGCTGGGAAAGGTCACCGTCCAGATCGCGGCCACCAACTGGGGACAGAGCCACGAGACCACGACCTCTCAGGTCGTTGCGGACGAGCTGGGAGTGACCCCCGACGACGTCGAGGTCTCCTCGGTCTTCGACAGCTTCAGCAGCCCCTGGTCGAACACTTCCGGCACGGGCGCCGACTCCTTCACGAGCATAGACATGGGCGCGATCGTCGCGGCCGCGAGGAAGGTCCGGACGAAGATCCAGAAGTTCGCCGCGCACATCCTGAGCGCCAAGCCGGAGGAGGTGCAGCTGGACGACGGAAGGGCCTTCGTGAGAGGCGACGCCGAGCGCTCGGTCCCTATAGCGGAGATAGCCTCTGCCGCCTATGACAGGGTGAGGGCGGAGACGCTCCCGCCGGGGGCCGAGCCCGGGCTTCACGAGACGGCCTATTACTTCTATCCCTACGCCGACTTGCCCGACGAAAAAAGGAGGGTGATGGCCCACAACAACTACGGGAGCCAGGTGCACATCGCCGTCGTGGAGGTAGACGCCGAGACGGGCAAGACGTCCATACTGAAGTACGTGGTCACGCACGACGCTGGAGTCCTCATCAACCCCGCCGTCGTGGAAGGGCAGGTACACGGCCACGTCGCCCACATCATGTCGGCGACGCTTAGGGAAGAGATGATCTGGAACCGTGACGGCCAGATGCTGACCGCGACCTTTTCCGACTACCTGAAGAACACAGCTGCGGACACGCCAGACATAGAGGTGAGCCACTTGGAGTATCCATCGCCTTTCACAGCGACTGGGAGCAAGGCGGTAGGAGAGGGACCAACGATTCCAGTCTTCCCGGCGATTGCGAATGGGATCGAAGATGCGTTGTCCGACTTTGGTGTGAAAATAACAGACCTACCACTCACCCCGTGGAAGGTCTGGTCTCTAATCAAAGAGGGGCAGAAAGAGCAGAGTCGGATGGAGACTTCGTCTTATCGCGTCACAAATGCGTCTAGCGATTAGAAATGCAGTTGGCAAAGGCGCCGAGCTCAACCGGGGATCGGTTTGATCGCCCTCGGGGGGACGTGCACGTAGAGGGTATCCCCCACCTGGGTCTCTACGAGACTCTCGAATTTATGAGTGGTCGCCGTGATTTCGGCGTCTCCTATCGTGATCCTGTGGTCTGTGACGGCGCCCCTATACTCGCGCGCCACGACTACCCCTCTGAGCACGTTGTCTTTGAAGTCCGGCATTTTTTGGCTGAAGCCCATCTCGTTGCGCCTTATCACGATGGCTGACACCTTCTCGGGGAATTCTCCCTCGTACTCGCATCTGAGGTCTGCCTTCATCTCCGGAATCCACAAGATGGCAGTATGCGCCGTCGTGTCAATCTCCTTGAGCTCGGCCTTCAGTATGTTCCCTCTCCCGATGAACTCGGCGACAAACATGTTCGCGGGGGAAGCGTAGAGGGAGTCGGGCGTACCCTCTTGCTCGATCTTTCCGCGGTTCATGAGGATGACCCTGTCACAGATGACGAAGGCCTCTTCCTGGTCGTGGGTGACAAAGACGGTCGTGATCCCAATCCGCTTCAGCAGAAGCCTGAGCTCTCCACGAACCCGCTCGCGCTCCTTCTGGTCAAGGTTGCTCAACGGCTCATCGAGCAGCAACACCTTGGGCTCGTACGAGATGCTCCTTGCGACGGCCACTCTCTGCTGCTGCCCTCCGCTTAACTGCGACGG
>JAPCJN010000080.1:0-441 GCA_027886925.1 Nitrososphaerota archaeon | reverse complement strand
TCAAGAGAGCTGGCTATCCTCTTGTCCTTCTCTTCTTTCGAGAACCCTTTCAAGACGTAGGCGATGTTCTGCCTGACAGTCATGTGAGGCCACAACGCGTAACTCTGGAAGACGAAACCGAGTCGGCGCTTCTCAGGAGGGACGAATATCTTCTCTTTTGGCGCGCTCACGGTCCTGCCATCGAGGATAATCTTGCCTTCGTCTATCTCCTCTAGGCCGGAGATGCTCCTAAGGATTGTAGTCTTTCCGCATCCACTCGGTCCAAGGAGCCCCAAGATTTCTCCTTCCCTGACCGTAAAGGATACTCCATCGACGGCTTTGACTCCTCCAAAGCGCTTGACCGCGCCTTGGACTTCTATCTTGGCGACCCCGTTACGGGACACGGCGAAGTCACGGGAAATCGCAAGTATATAGTTTGAGCGCGAACGCGCCTCTGCTTCC
>JAPCJN010000079.1:8859-10433 GCA_027886925.1 Nitrososphaerota archaeon | reverse complement strand
GCAATCGGAAACACGAAGGACAGCAACATATATTCGAGCAATGCGAAGGCAGGTCAAGGCCCTGTCTTTGGAAAAAGGAGAGATAGCCATTGTGTCGGTCCAGTTCGTCGCGCTTGTTGGCCTGGTCTTCCTGCTCTCGATCTACGCCCCTGGCGAAAGCGCCCAGTCTAGTCCGTCGATCACCTCCGTGTACTGGGGGCAGTCTAGCCTAGGCGTCGGTCTTCACTACGGCCAGCTCACCAAGGTAAGCCTAAACGAGAGCACGATAACGGCTTACTTCAACGTCGCATACTCGACCCAGGTATCGGCGGTGGCGGCGTCGCGCCTGTGCGTCAATTCGAATTCGAGCGCAGGGGTGTCGACCACCTACACGACCCTATCCTGGGGCCACGACTCTTCGAAGGGCGCCGACTATGTCTTCGTCTCGCCTACAGTCCAACTACCTGGGTGGGATTGCACCTACACGATAAAGGTGACTGACGGCCTGTCGCAGACGACGACCTGGCTGGGGACCGTTCAGTTGCTGGCCTAGTCGCTCGTCTTCGAGTAGCTGCCGTGCTTTTGTTGCGGCCTACTAACGACACTGGCTACGAATCGGATATGACCTCGCGGGCGAGGCCAAAACAAAAGTCGACTCCTGAAGCCGAAGGGCCGGTCGCCGCAGGACTCGCGGAAACCTTCGTGGTCCCAGACAAGGATCGTCGCGCGCATATTCACGATTAAGATGAGGATTGCAGCTCTGGGACGGCTGCCTTTTTCTTCGAGAACCGCATAAAGGCGTAAACGAAGAGGCCTTCCGCGACCACCAATATCACCAGCCCGAGGATGACAGAGACGAGCAACAGCGCTATGCCTAAGAGACTCAAGACCGCGAACAGGACCATCAGCCTCTTCGCATCCCTTCGGCGTGCCGATTCTTGGGCGGAGAGCTCCCCCGGCTTTGAGGATGCCGCGGGAGGAGACGCTTCATGCGCCATGATGACAGCCGATGCTAGGCGGGTCCATATATCCGTTCTTTTGAAATCCCGGAACATGGAAAGGTTTAGAAAAAAGGACGGTCAAAAGTGAGCAGGGGCGATCGAATAGCGTTGAACCCTTCTCAAAAGCGGCTTTACAACTCGGCGAGCGGGCCTCCTGAGGACTGCATCTTTTGCAAGATAGTCTCGGGGAAGCTGCCGTCCCGTAAGGTGTACGAGGATGACGATTACGTGGCCTTCCTGGACATCAATCCATTCTCTGCAGGGCACACGCTCGTCTGCCCCAAAAAACACGGTGAGACGCTCTGGGACATGGACGACCGTGAAATAGCAAACGTTTTCGGGGTAGCGTCGAAGGTCTCCAAAGGGGTGGTCTCGGCGATGGGCGCCGATGGGTTCAGAATCATGCAAAACAACGGGGAGGCGGCCAACCAGGCCGTCGCCCACATGCACATCCACGTCATCCCGCAGAAGCTAGTCGACAAGGGGAGGTTCAACAGGATGAAGCTGAGCGATGACGAGATGGCCAAGGCGGCCGAGGCCATTAGCGCCGAGATCAAGAAGATGGGTGACGCGGACGGACCTTAGGTGGCGTTC
>JAPCJN010000079.1:0-8849 GCA_027886925.1 Nitrososphaerota archaeon | reverse complement strand
TGTCCCCCTCCCTTATCCTGAACGCAGGGTCGAAGACGTCTTGGAGGACGGATTGGCCCCGTATCACGCCGATCACCAAAGCCAACTTCGCGACTTGTTGCATCGATTTTCCGATAAGCGGGGAGGCTTTGAACACCGAGAACTGGGCGATCTCCTTCGTCCCCATCTTCTCCGAGAAGACCACTCCGACGAGGTCCTTCGTGACAGCAGAAATCGCGAGGAGATGACCCAGTGTCACAGAGGAGGGAATGGTGACGTCTGCTCCAGCAATCTTGGTCGTCTCGATGAGGTTGGGGTCGTGGACCACAGCGACAATCCTGACGTCAGGCTTCAGTTTCCTCGCGCTTATGATGATCAGCACGTTGTCCGTGTCCTTCTCGTGGGAGGCGACGACCATCGCCGCCCGCTCTATCCCTGCCTCCCTCAGGGCGTCGATGGGCCTCGACTCGACCTCGAGGACGGTGAGGACGCCCTTCCGGAGAAGCTCGTCGTAGGCGTGAGGGTCTCGAGTCACCACCACGTAGTCCATCCCCAACTCCTCGAACTTCTCGGCGACGTACCTGCCGAGATGCGCGTAACCGAAGAGGACTGCGTGGCCTTTCAGCCTCGAGATCATCTTCTTCTCCGCCTCGCCCTTCGCCATTTCGCTCTTCACCGCCGCCCCCACAGTGCTTTGCACAATCGAAGCCCCCGCTCCGACCGAGAGGATGATCAAGACTATTAACAGTGAAGCCTCGCCACGAGGAAGGTTCACGAAATTACCGCCGTGCGGAACGTAGAGCCCTATCGTGGTGATGGTAGAGACAGACGCAAGAAAGGCGTCTAATAGAGGCAGGTTCTCGTAATACACGAAGATCCCTGCGCCGAAGACAAACATCACAGAAAGGAAGACGAGCTGACGGTAGACCGCCTTGAGGAAAACGACCGGCTCATACATCGCCTGGAAGAAGAGAAAGCTGAGCTTCTTGCTTTCTTTCTTGGCCTTCACCCTTCTGGTAGACCTTATGGGGGAAGACAGCCGTCAATCCACCGCCGAACAGGCCGCGGAAAAAGGCACCGACGAGACCGTCTCCATGACGTCGAATCGTCAGCTGGGCATTTACGCCTATCTGGGACGAAGACCTAGAGGTGCAGCAGGGTGAAGAAAAAGAAGTAGAGCGGCAGCAGTATCAGCGGTATGAGAACCAAGACGGCGAACACGAGCTTGAGCAACCGTTTTATCAGGTCTTCCAGGTTTGATACTTTGAAGATCTTGAAGAGAGGCTTGAGAATCGGGGCAAGCTTCTGCTCTAACATCATCACTGAGAGTCTCGAAAAGACCTATTTCTATCTTACCCACTGAATAGAGACTGCAACTTTAAACCCGCCCGGACCGAGAGGACGAGGTAAGGCAACTTGAACTACGGCAGCGAAGCTGGAAGGACGCGCGTCGGCTCGAAGAGTTCTTCGAACAAGACGAAGAAATTGAAGCGGAAGAAGGACGAGTTCCATTCCCATAAGAAGCTGCACTTCCAGGAAATCGAACCCCTCGGTCTCGAGCAGGTGAAGGAAAGGACGATACTCACCCTGGACAGGCTTGGGCATCAGGTGCTCTCGTCGGAGCCAGGAGGCTACGGCCTGCAAAGCTGGATGAAGAACTTCAACTCGCTGCTCGACGACTTTCAGGAAAAAATCGGGCAGACCCGAATGCCTAGCGAGTTCGATGGCCGCAGGCGCGAGATCAACGCCATCCTCAACGCTCAGCCCGATTCGTCGGAGGTCGAGTCAGAGATCGAGAAGCTCCTCAGAGAGCAGGAAGATGCGAAGAAGACGATGGAGGAGGAGGCTGCCAAGAGGACCGTGAGGCTCCGCTCTTTGCGAGAACAGCGTGACGGGTACGAGAAAGACCTCAAGGATGAAAAAAGGAGGCTCGCAGAGATGAACGAGGCAAATCAATCACGCCAGTTCTTCTCGCGTCTCCTAAAGGCCGGACCGTCGACCGCGCCCACCGAAGAGAAGATCAAGGAGCTGGAGTCTAGCCTGAGCAAGACAGCGGACGAGATCGATACGCTGCAAAACTCGCAAGTCTCGGGATCGGGATCTGCCGTCGCCGGAGCAAAGGAGAAGGCCGAGTCGACCCAAACGAAGATCGAGGAGCTGAGGCTGAGCAAGCAAGCCAAGATTCAGCTGACCCGTGAGCGCGAACTCGCGGCCACGACCATGTCCGAGATCGTCTCAAAGGTTCAAGTCGCACCCAGCGGGACCGAAACCTAGCGAGGAACGGGTCGTTGCCTCCACGGACGGACACAGTCGGCGTCTCGCGGATAGCCCTGACGCTCGTTGTGGTAGTGATGATAGCGGTCGCAGGTGTCGCGCTCTACGCGGCTCTGGGAACAACAAATGCTCCGACGGACACCCATACATCCTCGCAGGCTGGCGGGAGCAGCACCGGTTCGACCGTCGGCATCGCGCTGAATCCGGCCGCGCCGGTGATCGCGCCAGGACAGACCCAGAACTATTCCTCGATGGTGATCTCCGGGACGGCCGCCAACGGGTCGCTCAGCCTAGAGTTGGTAGCGCCTCCGGGCTTGTCTTTCCTCCCCAACATGACCTCAGTCTCTCTTTCGAGCAGTCCCCAATCCATCAGTCTGGTAATCAAGGCGGCCCCCGGCCTGTCTACAGGGAAATATCGCGTGACTGTGGAAGCCAAATCCACGGTAGTCTCCTCGGAGAACCGGACGTTCAGCGTGCAAGTCGTCCCGGCGTTGGTGCTCCTGCAGGCTCTCGCGTTCCACCCCCAGAACATCACCGTGCCTTTGGGCACGAACGTGACGTGGATCAACCTGGATTCCAACATCGGCTGTTGCGACCCGGGTTATCATACCGTCGTCTTCGTTTCAGGCGCGAACGCCTCCTCGCCCCAGATGAAGCGGTTCGACACCTGGAGCTACCAGTTCAACGCTGCGGGCGAGGTGGACTACTTCTGCTCAATCCACCCCTACATGAAGGGCCAGGTCACTGTTACTGGCTAGCTTGATGCTGCGAAGGAGCGTCCTGATCGCGCGGTCGCGGCGAGCGCGTGCTCAGAATTTCCACTGAGCGCGGCTTTTCCGTACGAGATACGCCGCCATGACGCATCCCACCAAGGCGACCACCAGTGCGAGATAGACCGCGTTGGTGAGGTCGTTGATCGAGCGGTTCGCGGAGGTTACCTGGGTTTGGAGAGTTGCTATGTTCGCGTTGGCCGCGTTGAGGGTGTCGTTCGTGGCCTTCAAGCTGTCGTTCGTGGCCTTTAGGTTCGCGTTAGCCATCGCCAATTGGTTCTGAGTGATGAACGAGACGTTCGCCGACGATGAAAGACCGTCGCCCTGGGTCGCGACCATGGAGAGCGTGTGCGTCCCGTCCGGGACGGAAGTCGTGTCGAGAGTGAAGGAAATCGCGCCTGAGGTTCCGACGCCCTGAGGCGGGGAAATCGACTTGCCGTCGAGCGTGAACGTCAGGTTGGATATGCCCGTCCCTGCCACCAATGCCTGGATGGGGGCGCTACCGACGTAGCTCTGGTTCGCGACGGGTGACGACAAGCTGAGGACAGGGATCGGAGGAGAGACGCTCTGGAAAACGGAGGCGCCGTCGACCGACACCGTGGCTCCATCGGCCACCTGCAGCGAGGAGATGTCGCTGTGGAGCAGGTTGAGGTGACCGGCGCCCAGAACGATGTTCCCTCCGTTCACTCCGTCGAGGGTCGTCTGGCTGCCACGCAGTTTCAGCGTGCCGTTGATCACCGAAGACGAGATAGTCACGCTCCCGCCTTGGATCGAGTTGGCCCCCACGAACTGGTCGTCGGTGAACGCCAAGGTTGACGACGACCCGGCGTTGATTGTCACGTTGGTCAGCGCGAGCTGTGAAGTCTGCTGCATGTTGCTCATGGTCTTGTCCGCGGTATAGACGTATGGTTGGACGAAAAAGTCCCTCTGTGCGGAGAGGACAGACGTCGTGGGGATGCCGTCCGCAGAGACCCCGGAGACGTAGACGTCGTACGGGCCTCCATAGTAGCCGGAGTTTCCGTCGATGGAGGAGACGAGGGACGAGTTGTATGGAGAAGGCATCGTCGCGTTCGCGACCCACAGGTTCAGCTTCGGGCTGTAGGCCAGCTGAGTCAACGCAAAGCTCGCGTACGTGGAGTGCATCAGCGACGAGTACTGGTCCTCCGCGGTCTTCGGATAGAAGAATGCGGTGTAGAGCCCGTTCGTCACCTCCTTGCCGTTGGGGTAGGTGATGTTAGCGGTGATCTGCGCGTTCTGGCCTTCGTAGAGCGTGCCCGGGGTCACAGAGACTTTCGGTACGGACGCGCCGCTCGCCACGTATATCTGGCCGAAGAAGGATCCGGTATAGTTGAACCCCGTGGTCTCGTCGTTGTATTGGGCGTTGAGCAGTATCGTGTAGAGCCCTGGAGATGCGGTGAGCGGGACCGTCATGTAGCCGTTGATGAGCTTCAGCGCTGCTCCGCAGACCTTCAACGCCTGCGCGCAGACCTGGTTGGACAATGCTGCCGTCTCGAGCCTTTGGCCACTGGGGCTGACCAGCGTTGCCGTCACATTGGAACCGTAACTGATCGTGTTGCCCAGCGTGTCCCCGCTCGAGAGCGACAGCGTCCCGTCGACGTTCTCCGGGCCTGTCAATTTCGCCACTATCGTCAGCGACTGCCCAGGGGCTATCGTGCCCGGCTCGGCGACTAGCTGCGGGTAGATGTCGGTCCCAGCGAAGCTGATCCCGCTGATGACAGGAAGGTATCCGATGACTGACCCTTGCATCCTGAAAACCGTGACCCCGTCTGGGATGGTCGTGTTTAGGATGCCGATGTAATAGCCGGTGCCGCTCGAGAAGTTGAGTCGGGAGACCGCTACCTGCTTGTAGGTGTTCGAGAGGATGGAATACGTGTCGATCGCCACTTGCGTCGTCAGGAACGTGGGGGTCTTCCCGAAAAGATCCGTGATCGAGGCCGCGGCTTCTAGCCCTCCGAACGTCGTCCAGGGGAACGGAGCGAGGGGGCTGACATAGTTCGCCAGATACCCCACGAACGTGGATGAGAACCCGCTGCCGTTTGCGTTGCCGCTCGTCCCTGCGACGTTTACGTAGGCGATGCCAGATTGATTCCCAACCTGGATGTCCCCCGTCCAACCGTGCTGAGCCGCGCTGTAGGTGAGGGAGACGCTCGGGGCGGTGCCCTGCAGGGTCTGCAACGCCGCGGAAAACGTGCCGCTGGTCACGGCCGAGCCGGTCGAGGTGGTGACTGCTACCACGACGTTGATCGGCTCACCCGGAAGGAAATCGGTGACGTTGGTCTTCCCAGGGTTCACTATCCCGACGTTGACTTCAAGCGAGGATGAGGACGTCGCCGCGGACGCATAGAGCGTAGCTATCTCGCCTATGTTCGGCGCGCCCCATCCGGTGGCAAGGTTGTAGCCGAACTTGGAGACCCAGGGGATGGTGTATCCGAAAGTGATCGGAGTGAAGGCGGTCTGGTAGGTCTTCGGGTTGCCCGCCATCTGGTAGAGGGCAGGGTTCACGAGCCCTAGGCTCCCCTTGGTGGAGCCCATCACGAGGGTGAGAAGGCCGGCGAAGAGCGGACTCGCCTCGCTCGTGCCTCCGGTGGCTAACGGCGCCCCATGGAAGATGATGTAGGTGCCTGGGGTGCCGCTCGAATCGAGCGAGAGGTCGGGGATGAGCCGGCCGCTAGGATACGTAGCCGGCACGGGGAGCGACGACTGGTACCAGGGCGTCGGCTCCAGTATGCTTACACCGCCGCCGCTTCCTCCCAGGTTGACGAAATATGGGACAAAGCCTACGTTGGACCACGCGGTCTGATTGATCGTGAGGGAGCCCTTGGAGTTCGATATGTAGGTGGTAGTCCCTCCAAGCGTCGTCACAAAAGGCGAGGAACCGGGGTACTCGACCCCTCCCTCTGGGCCTGAGCTGTAGCCGCTCCCGCCCGCGTCTCCCGAGGAAGAGAGGAACGTCATGCCCATGGCGGAACCTAGCGCGTAGTAGTCGTCGGTGAACACCGAGTTGAAGAGGAAAGGCAGAGGACCTGCCTCGTAATACTCCCACTCAGGGGTGCCGAAGCTTTGGGATACGACGTTCGCCTTTCCGTCCTGGACTATGGCTGCGACCGCCGCTGCGAGAGACAGACCCCCGTTCGCCGCATAGAGGATGATGTCGGCGGAGGGCGCCATCGCATGCGAAACCTGCACGTCGAGGTCTATCTCGCCGTCCCAGCCGGTCTGACTGCCGAGGTTAGGGTTGTAGGGACCGATGGGCGAGACCGAGAAGCTGGGAGGCGCCGGTAGACCGTAGGTGCTGTCGTAGAGAGCAAGGTCCGCTGCCACCGAGGTGGAGCCATAGAAATCCAACAGGCCTACCGTGAATCCCGTCCCGTTGAAGCCCTTCGACAGAAGAGAGCTGCTATTGTAGACGGTGCGGAGAAGCGTCGTGCTCTGCCCGCCTTCTGTGAACGTTACGTTGGCGCTAGGGATGGCGCCGGACGCCACGCTGGCCGCTCTCGCGAAATTCGGACGGATCAATAGGCCGCTCGAGTTCGAACCGTAGCTGAACGCGCCTGATAGTGATGTGCCGCCCGTCGTTTGGTAATAAGAATACGTCCCGTTGCTGTAGATTTGCACGTTCTGGCCGAGGTATTGGCTTACCTCGGCGGCCGTCCCATGAGCGACTATCATCGAGTTCAGGGCAGTAGATTCGATGCTGAAGCCGTGAGCGGTGAGGTAGTTCAGGACGGACTGATACTGGGATTGCGTCGGGAGGAACATCTGGCTCGTCTCGTTGTAGTTTAAGAAATGTCGGAAATTCGGGGAGTTGGGATCGGAGACTTGCTTGACCAGCGAGTCAAGCGTGGCGAGGTTCCTGAGGGGGATCACGACGGATACCGTCACTGGGAGGCTCGGGCTGGCGCCACCGACGTCCTTGTAGTTCGACATGGGTTTTGGGGGCGTCGCAGAAGCCGGGGCCTGGACTGAAGCGGCATCGATGACAGTCGGCGTCGAGGCTATGCCGGCGTTGGCCGAGCGAAGGACGAAGAATGATGGCATCAGGAGAATTAACATCAAAGCGCACGCAAGAAACGGGACTATTCGTTCTGAATGACTGCGCAACGGGAAGTCCTAAAGCCTTTTGGGGCGACTTAAACGTTTGCGGAAAGACGCGCCCGTGAGAATATGATGATGGGTATCGGGTCGCTTTCGGCTGCCTCCGGCCAGCAGGTTTTCATTTTTCAGCCTGGAACGACCACGGCTTCGCACCGTTGAGTGCTTGATGAGTTGTGGTGTGTGCAGGCGTTCTATCTGTCGTGGCCTTCAGCCATTGTTCAGGACTTTTGCCGCGGTCTCATCTGTTGCGCCTCCAGCCTTGCTGGTTGCGTCCCCCCGCCCCGCGCTGGCCGTAGCGGCTAGGCCCACGACCTCCGCTATGGGTGCTGTTCGACCTGCTCGGCTCGAACTTGTGCAGCTTGTCCTCGGGCCTCATCGGTACTATCGGGGCCTTGGTCATCCTTAGGATGCGGCCGAAGTCGCCCGACTCCTCCTGCGAGACGAAAGAGAACGCCTTCCCCTGCCTTCCCGCCCTCGCGGTCCGTCCGACCCTGTGGAAGTAGATCAACGGGTCCATGGGAACGTCGTAATTCACGACGCACGCGACCTGGGAGACGTCGATGCCCCGGCTCGCGATGTCCGTGGCGACGAGGATGTCGGCCCGGCCGTTTCTGAAAGCGTCCATGTAGTGGTCCCTCTGGTTCTGCGAGAGGTTCCCATGAAGCGGCACCACCTCGTAGCCTTTCTTGTGGAGGTCCATGGCGAGCCTGTCGGCGCCGTGCTTGGTCCTGCGGAAGACGATGGTGCTGGCGGGGCGCTCTTTCTGCAAGAGGTCGGTGAGGAACGCCAGCTTCTCGTCGTGCCTTACCACTGCGAAGTATTGGTCGAGCGTCTCGACTGATGGCTCGTCCGAGTCTACCAGGATCTTCTCAGGGTTGTTCAAGTATTTTGTGGAGAGGTCGGTTATCTTCTGAGGCATGGTCGCAGAGAATATGCACACCTGCTTCTTGTTGGGGATGCCGCCGAGGATGTAGTCCACGTCGTCGATGAAGCCCATGTCCAGCATGGTGTCCGCCTCGTCAAGGACCACGAAACGGACGCCGCGCAAGTCAAGCCATCTTCGTTTGATGTGGTCGATCACCCTCCCAGTGGTGCCGACGACGACGTGTGCTCCTCTTCTGAGCTGGTCCCGCTGCGCCCCAATCGACTGGCCGCCATAGATGGTGACAATCTGGACGCCAGTGTATGCAGCGAGCTTCCTCATCTCCTGAGTTATCTGGACGGCGAGCTCCCGCGTGGGAGCCAAGACCAAGGCCTGAACCTGGCGATTCCTCTCATCGACTGACTGCAACAACGGAAGGGAAAACGCGACGGTCTTTCCTGAGCCAGTTTTGGCCTGCCCGATGACGTCCCTGCCCTTCAGCAGCGGACCTATCGTCCGCTCTTGGATGGGAGACGGCTTCGCGAAACCCATCCTTTGGATGCCCCTGAGTATTGGCGGGGCGAGTTCCATGACTTCGAATGTGCTCAATTTTGTTTTTGCTTCTACAGGAAAATCCTCGTCAGAGAATCAGAATCCTTGACCGCTCCGAATCGTCGAACCTAGGCTTGCCTGTAGAAAGACACCGCATGGACCACGTATTTAACTCTGGCGCTCGTTCACGGGCTGGTTCTTCTCCAAAAAGGGCTGGCTCACGGCTCACTTGGTGAAAGGTCGATTGCCCGGAAGCACGAAGAAATCTGGGAGCTTCTGCCTCTGCCTTAAGGCGT
>JAPCJN010000078.1 GCA_027886925.1 Nitrososphaerota archaeon | reverse complement strand
AACCAATATCGCCTACCCGGAGATCCCCACCGCGATTGGGACGGTCTCCAAACTGGCGTTCGACCCCGCCCAATTGACGAGCACAGCTGGCCCCTCACTTTCCGTCATGTCAGACGGGAGCACGACTTCGTCGTATTCTCCCACTTCGGTCTCGCAGGTAGTTGCATCAGACAACGGACGATCGTCTTCTAGCTGGGGCGAGGGACTCTTGCTCATAGCTGGGCTTGCGCTCGTTGTGATTTTGCCCGCCTATTTTCTAAGAGGGAGAGGAAAGCGAAGAAAATCGTTGTTGACTGTTCAGGTTCCTGCGGCCGTCAGAGCCTCCAAAGTTGCTCCGTCGGTGCAGCGGTTCTGTTCAAGATGTGGCGGTCCAGCGATGCCTGGGACTGCCTACTGCGCCAGCTGCGGCTCCCCTCTCGTGCGGAATTGAACTCGTACCGCAAGTTCACTTCACCGGTTAAACGTCAATCTATCCCCGGTCGCCTGACTTCGAGCGAATATCAGTCGGAGGAGAGGTGTCTATTCAACTAATGGAATGATCTGCTCGACGCTTCTGTGGCTCGCTTTAGCAACCAACATCGCCCCAGAATGAAACAGCCCCGACGGTATTTAGACTTGGATAAGAGTGCGGCCGCCGGGATTCGAACCCGGGCGACAGGCTGTTTCCTCCTTTTTTCCTTATTGGATTGGGAAGCCTATATCCTAACCACTGGATCACGGCCGCGCTACGTCAGAGCACGATGAAGTGGGTATAAAATCAGATGTGCAGGGACCCATCATCGTGGCACTCGAACCGAACTCGCAGAAAGCCGTATAAGTCAAAAAATTTCCGAACGGCAGCGTGCGACAGCGGCGTCAGCAGAACCTCCTTGAGAGCGGCCAGATACAAGGCCAGCTGAAGGGGATGGACAAGGGAGGATACGCAAGGACCTATCGGAACAACGGGAGGGCTTACGGGTCGAGCCTGCATGTCGCGATCGCTCGCCTCCTCGATGCGTTGGGGTCGCGATACGAAGTGGATTCCCCGATAATTTCAGGCTCCAAAGTCACAGCCGACTTTCTTGTTGACGGGCGCACGCTGCTATTCGTAGAGAGGGGACTCTCACCTCTTTACAGGAAGGCAATCGCCGACTCCGGAAGGAGCTGGGCCGTCGTGACCACGAGCTCCGTCCGGAGCGACTCGCTCGATTCTGGGATAAGGGTGACCGGAATGAAGGACGGCGGAAGCGCGCCGTCCGACCGAGGCGATGGTCGAGAAGCAGGCAGGCTCCAGAGCATATTCCTCGACGACCCATCCTTCAACTTCGACTACGCCCACATACTCCCCAAGACCGAGAAGTGTTCCGTGATGCACGGGCACACGTCTTCCGCCCTCGTGGAGATCGTCGGATCGCCAGGGGAGGGGATGGTCGTCGACTTCAACGACGCGAAGCCAATGATCAAGAAGGCCATAGCCGATCTGGACCACAAGCTGTTCATAAACGAAAGCTACGTCATTGGGAGGACGAAGACGCACGTGGACCTTGCCTTTGCTACGGTACACGGGGACTTTAGCCTGCACGTCCCCAAGGACACGACCGTCCTCATTGATGGCGAGGCTACGGTGGAGAACCTCGCGAGGGAGCTGCTGGGCAGGATCGCCCCAAAGATGCCGGCGAACGTCGAGGCGGTGGGGGTTTACGTCTACGAGGGTTTGAACAAAGGGACGCACCTCCTCGCGCAGATCCAAAGGAAAGAGGCAGAAAAGAAACGGATGCGATAATCCTCCTATCCGGAGGCATCGACTCGGCGACGTGTCTGTACCTCGCCAAGAAAGATGGGCATTCGGTCAGGGCGCTCACGATAAGGATCCATGGGACCGCCAGAGGGGAGCTAAGGGCGGCTAGGCGCATCGGGAAAAGAGCGGGTGTCGCCGAGCACAGGTTCGTGACCATCCCGGAGCTCAGGGAGGCCGGCGACATCGCTGTGCCGGGACGCCTTTCAGGACCGGCAGTCCTCCCCACTTACATCCCGATGAAGAACGCGATCTACTACTCCATTGCAGCATCCTTCGCGGAAGAGACTGGCTCGAACTACATCGTAGGCGGCCACAACATGGACGACCGCCTGTTCTTCGAAGACACGAGCGACGAGTTTTTCAGGGATCTGCAGAGGACGCTCTTGGCGGGCTCCGTGAGACTCAGGGAAAGCCGCATGAGGATCCTGCGACCGCTGCGACGGCGCAGCAAGGTCGAGGTGGTGAAACTTGCCGCGGAGCTCGGCGTCCCCCTCGAACTCACGTGGAGCTGCCACGTCGATGGCGAGGAGCAATGCGGGGAGTGCTCCGGCTGCCGCCAGAGGGTGGAGTCGTTCAGGGCCGCGGGGATAGACGACCCCTTGCATCCCAAAAAGGCCTAGGCCCGGGACGATGCTATTACCATAAGACGCATTCTGCGGTTTCGGTAATATCTTCACCACTGCAGCAAGGAGTTTTGATGCCCGTTCTATTTATCGACAGCCCCGCATCTGTTACGTTGAACCTCGGGGCGACGAGAAGGTGGATGTTCGGCCTGGTCCCACAGGGGGTGGCGATGGGCCTCTCCAACTTGCTCACCCTGCTATTCTTGACCATAGACCTGAAGGGCGACGTCCTGCAAGTCGGCCTCCTCGCAGGCGTCTCGGCACTTTCCCTGATACCCTCTATCATGTTCTGGGGGTGGCTCACCGACAGGTCGGCGAGGTGCAGGCCCTTCCTCGTCCTCTCGTTCGCGGGTCTCGGCGTCATCCTTCTGCTCACCCCGGAAGCGCGAAGCGTAAACGAGTTGTTCGCGCTCGCCATAGCGAAATCGGTCATGTTTGCGGCGAGCTTGCCGTCGCGGCAGATCCTGACCGTCGAGTCGGAGAGCCATGACACCTGGAGGGGCGGGCTGGCGCGCCTCCAGTTCCTTGATGGACTGGGCCAGACCATCGGGCTGGGCTTGGGTTTTGCTTTCGTCGGGGTGCTGGGCTTCGAGTATCTGTTCGTGCTGTGCGGCGGCCTCGCGTTCTCCTCCGCACTTGCATCCGCCGTCCTCGTCCGCGAGCCGGGGATAATGATCGAGAGGAAGCTCGTCGGTATCGAGCGTTTCGTGAACACGCTGTCGACAGCGTCGATCATGGTCTCGCATGCCGACACCTTCTATCATAGTCAGACCTCAAACGACATCAAAAGGCTGTTCAGGCCGTCGATCAGCTTCTTCATGCTTGGAATCTTCTGCTTCTCGCTTGGCGCGGCCGCGCTGTACTCTCCTCTCCCCGTCTACTTCCTCAAATATTATGCGTCCTCGAGCATCTTCCTCCTGTTCCTATCCAACACGGTGGCGAACACCTTCGGGTACCTTCTCGTCCCGGGAATCGCTGGGAGGGCGGGGAAGAGCCTCCTTCTAGCTTCTGCGACTCGGATGGCCGTGATACCCGTGCTCGCGTTCGAGGGCGGACAGACCGGACTCTTGCTGGCCGCCGTGGTCCTTGCTACGATGGGCGCCATATGGGCCCTTTACGACGTGGCAGGCACGGGCATGTTCATGGAGCTGGCTCGCTCGGGGAGGGTCGGCTTCTACGGGGCGCTGGCGGGACTGGGTTCCGCTCTTGGAAGCTGTTTGGGAGGGTTCCTATCGATGAGCTTCGGATTCGGGGCGCTGTTCATCTTCTGCACGCTCGTATACGCCGCGACCTTGGTTTTCTTCGTGCTGCAGTTCAGGCACTAGCGGCACCCATCCATGCATGGGCGAGGTGACTCAGAAACGGGTTCCTACTCCGGATGATTGCGAGGGACTCGAAAAACAACGTAATTCTTTCTGGATTAGGTGAGAGAGCCTGATGAGGGTCCGAGGCAAAATGATAGGCCGGCAAGCAAGCAAGCAAGCAAGCACCGCTCCGACCACTAGAGGCCGCTATCTTCTTGAGGAGCTTGGAGCTACGGCCCTATTTGGTCGATCCCGCGCATAAACATCTCGAAAAACGTTTAAACTCCGTTTCGCGGCGAATCCTACATGCGCCAAGGACGCGGGGCAGCGGACAAGCGTGATTTCGTAAGGATGACACCATCTGCGGACGTGGCCCTGGAAGGAGGGGTGCACGCACCAACGCAGTTCATCGATACGCTATCTGATACACAGAACGAACCGGCCGCCCTTGCCATAGAGGCGGGGATCGCGGACCTCAAGATCCTCTACCACGACGGGAAGGTCACCATTCCGGTCCACCTCTCGATCCAGACCTCCACCGGGTTGCACAGAGGAGTCCACATGAGCCGCCTCGTCCACGCGGCTTCTTCTCACCACCCTTCTGACATCGTCGCATGGCTCAGGGGGATATGCAAGGAGGTCAACGTGACGCAACCCGGCTGCTCGGTCACTTGCCGCTTCGAGATGCCTTACGGGGACCAGTTCGTCCCCATCGCCATCAAGACCAGTCAGGCGGGCTCGATTCACTACATGTTCACGGCGAAAGGGATGACCGCTTGTCCCTGCAGCAAGCAGATGGTGGGAGTCGGCCACATGCAGAGGGCCGAGATCGAGATGATGCTACAGACTCGGAAGCCCCTGGACATGCTCAAACTTGTGGAGAAGATGGGGGAGTGCTTCTCGGCCATGCCCACTGAGAAGATGAAGAGGATTGAGGAGGCGCGGAAGATCCTTGAGGCTCAAGACAACGCCCGCTTTGCTGAAGACCTGGTGCGGGAGTGCGCGAAGCGTTTCCCCAACTCGATGTATGTGCGTGCGCGATGCTTCGAATCGATACACGCGCACGACGCCATCGCCACCTGGTCGAGGAAGAGCCGCTGGGTCCCAGACTTCTAACGCGCCCAGGCTAGGGCCTGGATAAGGACGAAGATTGATTGGTTATGCTTGCTAAGGCTGGGCAGTCGTCGTAGTAGTCGTCGGTTGCGGCTGCTCCGTAGCCGGAGCCTGAACGGCCGTTGTCGCTGCCTTCGGTCCGGTAGGCGACATGTATCCGTTGTTTTGGAGCCAGTCTGCGTGGTCCTTGATGTAGCGCCAAACTATGTCGGCTCTCTTGTGGTCAAAGTCCCACGGTGAGATGAGCACGATGTCTCCTTCGCGGATCCACATTCGTCGTTTCATCTTGCCCCTGATCCTGCAGAGCCTTATCTCTCCATCTGTGCACTGCACGAGCACCTGGTTTCCTCCTGAGATCTTCTGGACCCTCCCCAAGAGCTCCCCTTGCTCTGGGAGGACCAGTTCCTTCAGGTGGGCTTCGTTCAGGACCTTTCTTTTACCCAATTCAATCTCCTCACTTGAGAGTAACAGGCGCCACAGAGACTTCGGAAAGACCTAGACTGCTCGTCGAATATAACGCTTACATGCGACCGGCAGACCATCTTCTGGCAGTCGCTGCACTGCACCTTGGCGATCGCGTTGCAGTTGCTGCATCTTACCATGGCTAGTAACGCCGTCCTCCGCCCCGCCTGCCGCCGCCGTTGCCGTGGTTGTAGCCGCCGTTGCCGCTGCCGCCACCACGATATCTACCGCCACCCCCACCACCGCCGCTGGTGTATCCTCCGCGTCCACGGCGCCCGCCGCCGCCGCCATACCTCGACTCTTGGAGTTCGGTGATGGTCGTCTTGGAGGTGACATAGAAGTTGTGCTCCGCGTCTTGTTTCCTCAGCGGGTGGATGGGTGCCTTGCTCAGCGAAAGTATCCGCTCAAAATCGGTCTGCTCGTCGCCCGAGACGAGGGTGTAGGCCTTTCCGGTGTCGCCCGCCCTGGCGGTTCTCCCGACCCGGTGGAAGTAGAGCAACGGGTCTGAGGGGACGTCGAAGTTGATGACCGCGTCGACCTGCGAGATGTCCAATCCTCTGCTCGCGACATCGGTCGCTACCAGTATGTCTGCCTTTGCCTCCCTGAAGAGGCGCATCGAATGGTCTCTCTGGTTCTGGCTTAGGTCTCCGTGGAGCGGCACCGCGTTGAAGTACCTCTTCGTCAGTTCCCTTGCGAGCTTGTGCGCGCCGTACTTGGTCCTAGTGAAGATTATCGCGCTTGCAGGCCTCTCCGTCTCGAGTATGTCGATGAGGGTCTGCTGCTTGTCCTCGTAACCCGTCACGGCATAGAATTGCTCTAGCTCTTCCGATGAAGGCTCGTCGGCGCTCACGAGGATCTTTTCGGGGTTCTTCATGTGTCTTTGGGCGATGTCCATTATCCTCTGCGGCATAGTCGCCGAAAAGAGACTCATCTGCTTGTTTTGAGGGATGGAGTCCAAGATGAACTCGATGTCGTCGATGAAACCCATGTCTAACATGGTGTCCGCCTCGTCCAAGACCACGTAGGTGGCTCGGCGGAGGTCGAGCGTCCCTCGCTTGATGTGGTCGATGACTCGGCCTGGAGTCCCGACGACAACGTGGACCCCTCTCCTCAGGTGGTCGAGCTGAGTGTTGATGGACTGACCTCCATATACGGCCAAGACGCGGATGCCTGTGTACGTGCCTAGGCGCGACACCTCGTCCCTGATCTGGACCGCCAGCTCCCTGGTAGGAGCGAGCACCAGCGCTTGCACCTCGTTTCTCGAGGGGTCTATGGCTTGCAACATGGGCAAGCCGAAGGCAGCAGTCTTCCCGCTGCCGGTTTTCGCCTGTCCAATTATGTCACGGCCCGCTAATAGGGGACCAATGGCACGCTCTTGGATAGGGAAGGGTTTCTCAAACCCAGCTTCTTCTACGCCCCTCAGTATTTGAGGGCGTAATTCCAATTCCTTGAAACTGTTCATTTTCTTTCTTGTTTCCACGGCAAAATCGTCCTCAGAGAATCAGAAGCTTTCATGGTCGCTTTCAACGCCATACCTGGTATCCTGAATCAACATCAGCCGAGTTTGCAGTAATTTTTTGATTCCTTCCTCGTCGTATTTAAGGATTTGACCGGAAAATGGGTTCTGCTTCATCATTGGGTGAATTCACCCCCCTGTCCTTTGCCTTCCACGCCTACGTCTTTTCAGTGACAGGCCTATTTGATATTCTTGATTGTCTCTGTGTCTTCGTTGAAGGAGAGCTCCAGCATCTGCATCACGGCTTTCCTGACGCTCTCGTCGTCGCTGGCTCCAGCGATCTTGAAGTCTCCCACGACGGTTATGCTAGTCTTGTCTCCTATTGGAGAATAGTAGATGAAGGCCCTTGATCCTGCAGCCGGACCTTCGATGAATTCCTGCGCCAATCCCACAGGAGGGTAGAGGGTATTCTGGAATTTCGTTCTGACCATCGTTCCGTTGATGTTCCTCTCGTTTGTGATCGTGACGACGTTCCCCTTGACTTCCCTGCTGATGAGATTGGTCGACGGATGTCTGTGAGCTTCGCTCGGCAGATATTCCCATAACTTTCCCATCGGCATATCAAACACGCTGCCTTCGTCTAAAACGAAAACCATGACGTTTCGCTGATAGACGAGAGGCAGGCTATAAAGCGTTGGGCCGATCGCGCCGTTTCGAGCTAGGCGGGCGACTCGCGTCAGGAGAGATACGACGTGCGAAAGGAGCTAACAATAATCTAGGATGTCCGCGCGAACTGTGGAGCGAGGAGAAGAAGAAGACCAGTGCCGCCAGCAGAAACGATCATCGCTGGCTTCCTCGTCGTAACGATCGTCGCTTCGATCATCGCGCGAAGAGTTCGCATCCCATACACGCAGTTCCTAGTCATCCTCGGCGTCGTCCTCGCCACTTTCTCGACCTCCTCCGTGTTCGGCGTCGACTTCATCTTCAACAACCTCGTCGGGGGAGGTTATTTTGTCGCGCTGATCCTTCCGCCACTGCTCTTCGAGGCGATGATGAACGTAAGGTCGAGCGAGCTGAGGAGCGTGATCCGGCCAGCTCTAGCGCTGGCGACCATTGGTGTGGTGATCGCGACCCTTGTGGGCGGCCTGCTCCTATGGAGCCTGGCCGGGCTTCCGCTTAGCACGTCCTTCCTCTTTGCCGCCCTCATAGCGCCGACGGACACCGCAACCGTGCTCGAGATATTCAGGAGGGTAAGGGCACCCACAAAGCTCTCTGCGTTGCTCGAGACCGAGGCGGCCTTCAACGACGCCACGGGCATCGTCGTCTTTTCTGTGGTTCTGACCTCGATCACGGTGTCGCAGCCATCGATCCTTGGCGCTTCAGGGGAGTTCAGCGTGCTCCTCGGAGGCGGCGCGCTCGTCGGACTCCTCGTCGCGTTCGGCACGGAGTTGCTCTCCAGCTTCGTCGATGACTCGCGCTCCGAGACAATAATCACCATAGTGTGCGTCTATGGCTCCTATTCGCTCGCCACGTACCTCGGCGTCTCGGGGTTGATCGCGGTGGCCGTCGCCGGCCTCTACTTCGGAAACCTGACCATGAACACCACTTTGGTCTTGAGAGCCCGTGGGACGGTGAGGTCGTTCTGGGAGATAGTCGCCTTCGTCGCGAATTCGGTGGCTTTTCTCTTCATAGGCATCAGCGTGGACATATTCCAGCTCGCGGCGGGGGCGCTGGCGATCCTTGTAGCCTTCTTCGCCGTGACGCTGGCGAGGGCAGCTTCGGTCTATCCAATCCTGAGCGTCTTTTCGACCACCTCGGAGAAGATCCCCCCTTCCTGGCGGAACGTCGCCATGCTCGGGGGCGTGAGGGGTGCGCTCTCGATCGTCCTTCTCGCCTCCATCCCGAGCTCAGTCGAGCAAAGAGACACCATAGTCACGATGGTGCTGGGGGTCGCCTTCCTCTCCATAACCCTCCAGGGCTCGCTGCTCCACAGATACGTGAGCACGAGGTTCCCGAGGAAGCGAAAGGCCATCAGGAGCGAGTCGGACGCCAAGCTCTCTGCGACGCTCGCTGAGATAGAGCAGCTGCGCAAGGCGAGAGCGTTTGGCACTATCCCTGAGGAGGAGTTTGCAACGCGCCTGGACCAGAAGGAGAAGCAGATCGAACAGGTCGTCGAGGAGATGAAGATGACGAACCAGACCACCAAAGTCCTGCGGTCGAGGGCGGCAGGGCTGGCGGCCCTGTTTCGAAGGAGGGCCAGGAAGAAAAACGAGTGAAGGTCCTTTCTTCCACTGACGCCCGGTCAGACGATCTTGATAGAGGGATTGTCGAGCTTGTTCAGCCTGCTCACATTGAGCAGCGTCGGGGTGAAGGCCTCGACCATCCGCGAGGTGCGAAGCGGCCCTGCGTAGAACGGCCTCAACCTGCCGACGGAGGAGACGACCTGCGCTGCTTGCTCGAACACCTCTCTCGACTCGGCGGTGACGAGCACGTCGTAGTCCAGTCCTTCGTGGAGGTCCGCGAGTTTTGGGGCAGGGACCGTGTGGAACGCCCCCGCGACGTGCGATCCTGGGAGGGATTTCGCCACGCGCTCCGTCGCGGACTCTTCCGAGAACGGCACCGTGAACACGCCGTCCTTGAACTTTAGCGGGACTATGGGAGAGATGACGAGCTTCCCCTCCAGTCCCGGAGCGAGCGAAGCGAACAGTTCTCCAGGAGGCAGGTCTGGGACCGCGAATATGGCGATATCGCAAGAACGGGCGGCCTCCTCGTTGGCCTTTCCTTCTACCGTCCCGCCGGAGGTCGAGGCTATCCTCAAGGCAGCTGCCGCGGCCCTCGCCTCTTCTCGGGAGCCGATGGTGACCGCCCAGCTCTTCGCGAGCCTCGCCGCGAGCCCTAGTCCCAGCCCTCCCGTCCCGCCTATGACCGCTATGCTCTTCTTTCTACTCATCGTCTTCATTGTCACCGTCGTCGTCTTTGTGTTCTGCCTCCAGCGTCCCCTGCTGCACTCCGTCATCGCCGGCCTGTCCGCCGACATATTTTGTGTCGAGGACGCGGGCTATCCTCGCGGCCCTTTTGGCGCCGACCCCAGGGATCATGGCAAACTGAGACTCGGCCAGAGCGACGACGCGCCTCGGCGTCCCGTGTCTGCCGAGCATCCGCTTCGCGAGCTTCATCCCGACCCCTGGCAGCGAGGAGACGAAGTATAGCTGTTGCTGGGCCTCGTCCTTGCTCTTCGGGGGTGCCTGAAGGAGCCCGGGAGAGACGGGCCGCGCCCTGCTGTGGCGGATGAGGGAGGCGATCGCGATGGCCGTCTCCTCGATGTTGGCGGTGTGCATCAGCCTCAGGTCGTAGGCGAGCGTGACGTTGGCTATCGCCCCGTAGTAGGAGGAGAGGTTCTTGACCATGGTGCTAACCTCCGTAACATCCCCCTCGACGATGATGTAGGGCTTCCGATATGAGCTGGAGAGCGCCGACACCTGCGAGAAGAGCCTCCCATCGTAGACCGACGAGATGAAATCCGAGATGGACTTCCTCTCAGCCGCTATCTCCGGGTTGACCACGTAGTCGCCTATCGCAAGCCTGCTGTAGTAGACCCTGACGCCGAGCGCCGCCAGCTTGTCCGGGACACCGCTGGCCCTCTCTCTCTCGTCTACGACGACACGCGGAGGTATCATGGTCGAATCGATTCAAGCAGGCAAGCGAATGAAGTGGTAGATATACAGTGTCACGGCGGAGAGGAGGAGGACGCCGACGACGGCCACGGCCGAGTCATACCACCTGAGCCTCATCCCGTAGAGCGACGTGGGCCTCGGCGTGGAGCCGTAGGCCCTCGACTCCATCGC
>JAPCJN010000077.1 GCA_027886925.1 Nitrososphaerota archaeon | reverse complement strand
TCCAGTCAGCAGTCCACAGCACCCAGGTATAGTTGGAAAGGGGGTCTTTGACGCTAGCGGGCGTCCATGTGTTCCCCCCGTCGGTGCTCACCTCCACCTTCTCTATACCCCGGTCGCCCGCGAAGGCAACCCCTGCGATGGGAGTCGACCCCGTAGCGACGCTCGGGGAGCCCGCGATCCCAAACCGGTCTGCCACCTGAGCCGTCCCTGGCGTCACGATCTCAGAACCTGTCTGGTACTTCGCCTCATTCGCCCACCCGCGGACCTGCCAATATCCATTGTAGGTCTCGCTCTGCAGCTCTATGCTGTTGAGCCACTTGCAGTTCATCATCCCGTAGTAGCCGGGGACTATCATGCGGACCGGGAAGCCGTGCTCCGCTGGCAAAGGAGCGTCGTTCATCTGGTACGCAAGGATGGTCCCGTCCAGCATCGCCTTCTCCATCGGTATCCCCACGTCATAGCCGTCGGCCGCCTTGAAGACGACGTAGGTCGCTTCTGGGCTAACCTGAGCCTGGGCCAGTATGTCCTTCAGCTTGACTCCCTTCCACTTGGCAGTGCTGATGAGGTCGCCGCCTATGTCGTTGCTGACGCATTCGAGCGTGTTATACTGCTCCACTGCGTCCATCGATGTGAGCTTGCCGTAGTCCAAGGTCAGCGGGTTCGTCACAAGGCCAGTCACTGGGAGAGTCCAGCTGCTGGAGCTGACGGTAGGCGGGAAGATATTCACGTCGACGCGGTAGAACTGACTCGTGGCGGTCACCTCTTGCGAGTAGAGCGCGCTGACCGCGTTCGCCCTGGCTATCCCAGGCTTTGGAAAGAGCAGGCCCACGCCATAGTAAAGGAGGACGGCGGCGACGGCGGTGGTCAGGCCCGCCCGAATGACGATCCGCCTCTTCCTGTCGAACTTCCGCTTCCTTCCTTTGCCCTCGGAGGTGGGGCGACCCAAGGGCTTGAGGGGTTCGCAGATCACGCCCGTACGGGCCGGTGCGAACTTCTCGCCCGCGACGAGTAAGATGCCAAAAGCCAGCTGAGGGGGGAGCAGGGTGAGGATTACTGTGGGCAGGGGCTGGGGCGAACTAAGGACCTGCGTGAACGCGAGGGCGACGACAGTGAGGATGAAGAGCACCCCATACGCTGTGAAAGTGTAGATCGTGACCCGGTCGCCGTATTGCTTCCGGCCGCTGACTCCGGAGAGCAGGGAGGCAAGCAGACCGTAAAGGACGACGTTGATCAAAATCGCACCGCTCAATGCCGAGTACTTCGCGAGGGACTGGAGGTTGGTGACCAATACCGACTCGACGGAGCCAGGTGTCTGGGTCACTAGGGCGCCTACTGCCAGTTCGGGGAGGAACACTCCTCCGAACAGGATGCGGATGATGAAGGAGATCCCAAGAGCGATAGCACCTGCACCCATTCCGAGGAGGAACCTCCTGAGTCTTGGACTCATCTCTTATCAAACGCCTTCGATGCAGCCAGACGCGCTGCTAGCGGCCTCTCCAGTTCGGCGAAGTGAATATTAACAGTTTCTCAATATCTCACTCATATCTTAGTGAGTTCTACGCAGATGGTTAGGACCTAATCCTGATTGCAAATCCTTATGAATTGCAAACCAAGCTATCAGGAGATTGCCTTCTCCCGTGCAGAAAAGCCAAGGGTTCGAAACTGGTCCCAAAAGTGGCCGTGCCGCGGAGAGCAGGCTCTGCACCTATACGGTGGGTATATGCGCGACAGGTCGACCCCCCTGGTTCCAGTCGCTCTTGGCGAGCGTCCTCAGCGATGACCCGAAGAAGTTCGCTCTGAAGAAGATAGTCATAGTCGCGAGCGATTGCGCGCCGGAGACGATCGCCGTCGCGAGGAAGGCGGCGGCAATCGATCCAAGGGTAAGGCTCATCGAGCACGAAGAGAGGACCGGGAAGGCAGATGCGATCAATGAGATCGTCAGGGAAAACAAAGCAGAGTTCCTCGTGTTCGTCAACGCGGACGCGCTGGTCGATCCGAGGTCTATCTGGGTCCTCCTCGAGAGCATCAAGGAAGACGAAAGAGCGGGAGTGATCTCGGGACGGCCCGTCTTCGACGCGCCCGGAGGGACGGTGTCCGAGGTCTTGAGCATGATGTGGACGTCCCACAACCTCTTGTCGTCCGACCTGAACCATAGCGTCGAGTGGAACCACGGGACGGACGAGTTGATGGTCGTGAGGAGCGAACTCCTCGACGAGCTCCCTCTGGGCGTCGTCAACGATGGCGCCTACATTGCGGGGAGGATTCGAGGGATGGGCTTCAAGGTAGGCTTCCAGCCGGAAGCGACTGTGAAGATAGACGTTCCGACGAGGATGACCGACCTCATTAGACAGAGACGGCGGATACTCTTCGGGCACATCCAAGTGAAAAGGTTGGTCGGGAAAGCCCCTCGGACGGTGGAGACGATGATGTTCTTCAACCCGTCAGAGAGTCTCAGGATCGTCATCAGAGCGATAGCAAACAGGCCGAGGCTGATTCTGATACTCCCTGTCGCTGGGATGGGAGAGTTGATTGCCGTCTGCGGGGCTTTGTGGGACACCTTCACCACCAAGAACCTTGCAGTGTGGGATAGGTATGAGCAATAGCAGGGTCAGCCTTACGATCACAGAAAGACAGTCACGAGAGATCGAGGCATACTGTCGCATAGCGAAAGAGAACGGGGCGCTCATCTCGCTGCGCGAACTGATCGGGTTGGCTTCCATCGACGCCAGCGAGGAAGAGTTCGGAAGCGCCTTCCTCCTGAACCCAGCGCTGATGTCAAAGTTCATCCTCGAATCCGGGTATGTCCTGGAGCGGGCTTCCGGCTTGGAGGAGGCCGCTCAGAAGGCCGTCATCGAGGAAGACCGTAGCAAGGCGCGGGCCAGGGGCAATCTCAAGGTCGCGAGAGCTTTCGGCAGGTTCCTCACGAAAGGTACGCTCCTCGTCTCCGTGAGCGGGGCGAACTCATACCTGTCCGCGAGGGAGAACGAGGACATTGATTTCTTCTGCGTCACGAAGACCGACGGGCTCTGGCCGTTCCTCCTGAAGGGGCTTCTCCTCGCCAGGATCTACCGTCTTGCTAACAGGGAGGTGCCCGAGTTGTGCTTCAGCTGCGAGATGGACGAGAAGTGGGCGGAGGAGGCGTTCAAGGTCAGGCAGGAGCCGATATTCGCTCGTGACGCACTGACGGCGAAGTTGATCAAGGGAAGGGACGCCCTTCACAGACTGTTGCAAGAAGCACAATGGATGCGCGGCTACTTCCCGGCGTTCTATGCCATGAGGATGCACGAGACAGACTCTGGCTCGGGAGATGGCGCAGAAGAGAAGAAGGATGAATCCAGACCGGGTTCGGCTTTGCTGAACTCTTTCCTCTACCATACTCTGGGCTCCTTCCTGATCATCAAATCTTGGGCGCTCAACAGGAGAATCACGAAGGACGGCCAGCGATCCTCGATATTCGCCGCAAGAATCAACAAGTCATGCTGCATCTACGAATCCAACAGATACAGGAACCTGAGAACGATGTACGGCGATTTTGATGAGGCCCCTCCGCGATAAGACGGAAGATTGGATGGCGTGCGAGAATCTGCTTGACGGCGAAGAGCGGACTCGCGTGGTTCCCCTCAAATGGCTCGGCGAAACCACACTCTTAGACTTGCAGACGATGTGGAAAGAGCTGTGGCCTGGGACCTCGACAGGGGCGTGAGGGGCGAATCGCTGCTTTCTCTGACCTTATTGCGAGTCAGGCGCGGATAGGATGAAAATCGCAACACTCTTCGTGTTGGCGATCCTAGTCCGAGAAGCTTTCAGCTTCTGGACCGGTCACCCGTACGACTTTGAGCTCTGGGTCCGGACAGGCTACTGGGTAGCGAGGGGGACAAGTCCCTACCAGTACGTCCCCTTTGCGCCCGGAGTGAGCTTCGCCGACGACTTTTTCCCAGGGGGCGCTCCGGCGATCGCGTATCTCCCGTTCTGGCCTCTCCTCCTTGGAGGCCTGTATGGGATCTATGCGTTTCTCGGCTCGCCGAGCCCCCTCGTCTATTATTTTTTGATAAAACAACCGATCATCATCTGCGACGTTTTGGTCGCCTACTTCCTGTATCGGTATCTGAAGAGGAGGGGCTCTGACAAGGCCTCTTTAGTCTTGAAGATATGGCTCTTCTCACCTTTCAATATCCTGCTCTCAGGCATCTGGGGGATGTTCGACTCCATCCCGGTGCTCTTCGTGGTTTTGGCGTTGGCGGCGCAGCCGGGGACACGCAGGGGGGTGTGGGCAGGCATCGCGACATTCGTAAAGTCCATCCCGATCATTTACACAATCCCGCTGGTGAGGGGGCCCAAGCCGTTCAGGAACCTCGCCCTAGCTCTGGGGATCCCGGTCGTATCGAGCCTCCTAATAGTGTGGCTCACGGGCTGGTCGTTCTCTGTCTTCGGAAGCACCCTGCAGAGCACACTAGGGACGGGAAGACTGTCCCTGTCCCTATGGGAGATCATCTTCTACCTCAACTACATCGGCGCGGTCCCTGACTCCGCCCTAGGTTTCTTCTCATGGGCTGGCTACATCTGGATAGCTGCCGTGGCGATCGCGACCATCCTTGGCTACAAGTGGTTCGGATTTGACACCGAGCGCGGAATCATCCAATCCCTCATCCTCATAACGCTCGCATTCTTGCTGCTGAGAGGGCAGGTCAACGAGCAGTACGCCATGTACCTGTTCGCCCTGGCGCTGATCGATATCGCGATGTGGAGTCCGCAGAGAAGGAAACTCTTCGTGGCGTCGGTCGCGGCGGTCATGATGTTCCATTTGACCAACGACGTGCTACTTCTGAGGTACGTCGCGCCCGTCTTTCCGCAGGCGCTGACTGTTGAGGCGAACGTCATCGCAGCTTTCAACCCAGAGCGGAACGCGTTGCTCTTCTTGGAAGCTATGGGCTTCTGGGTGTTGAACATCTACTATTTCTACGGCCTGTTCAAAGAGCGGGTCAAAGGAAACAGCCGATCTATGGGGCAAGTCCTCGGAAGGTTTCCGGGAGCGGACGTCGCTCACTTCACCTCGTCACTTCGCGAGTCCGTTCTTCTCGAGAATCGAGACCCGCGCCGCCGCCAACCTCGCAACGGGAACGCGGAACGGGGATGCTGAGACATAATCAAGGCCGGCCTTGTGGCACAGGTATATGGACCTCGGGTCGCCTCCGTGCTCTCCGCAGATACCTATCTCCAAGGAAGGACGTGTCGCTCTCCCCGATTCGACGGCCATCTTGATCAGCTTCCCGACTCCCTTCTCATCAAGGGTCTCGAATGGGTTCTCTGGTAGGATGTCGTTTTCCAGGTAAAAAGGAAGGAACTTCGCCTCCGCATCCTCTCTGCTGAAGCTGAATGTGGCCTGGCTGAGGTCGTTCGTCCCGAAAGAGAAGAACTCCGCGTACTCTGCGATCTCGTCGGCGTCGAGAACCGCCCTCACGGTCTCGATCATCGTGCCGAAACTTATGTCCAGGGTCATCGCATTCAGTGACTCGATTCCCTTCTTTATCCTCTCGAACTGCTCCTTGACGGCCCTTACCTCCTGATATGAGGCGACCTGGGGAGTCATTATTTTCGGCTTCACTTCCACTCCTTCTTTGATCAGCTCGGCAGCGGCCTCCATGACGGCCGTGATTTGCATCTCGTAGATCTCGGGGTTGGTTATGCCCAGCCTGACACCCCTGTGGCCTAGCATCGGGTTCGCCTCCGCAAGCTGCCTCACCTTGTCGAGCATCCTCTTCGCGCGGACCAGCTCCTTCTCTTCCCCGTGGCGGTGGAGCCTGTCAACCTCCACAATCAGGTCCTCCAATCTTGGAAGGAATTCGTGCAGCGGAGGGTCGAGCAGCCTGATGATCACGGGCATCCCCTGCATCTCTTTCAAAATCTTCTTGAAGTCACCCTTCTGTAGGGGTCGCAGCTTGTCAAGATAGTGTAGTCGCTCTTCGAGCGTTGAGGCCATGATCATCGAGACGACGATAGGAAGCCTATCCTCTGCGTTGAACATCCTCTCGGTCCTTGCAAGACCTATCCCCTCAGCGCCCATCTTCCGCGCGGAGGCTGCCGCTTGCGGGGTGTCAGCATTTGCCATGATGCCGAGTTTTCTCACATCGTCAGCCCAAGAAAGGAGCTCGTAGACTTCGTTCGTGATCTCTGGCTGCACCAGCTTCACCTCTCCAGGGAAGACCTGCCCCGTGCTGCCGTCGATGGTGATCGTGTCACCCTGCTTAACCTCCCTGCCGTCTACCACCAGCATCTTCGATTGTCGGTAGATAACGATCGACGAGCAGCCGACTATGCATGGCTTCCCGATTCCCCTCGCCACCACCGCCGCGTGAGAGGTCTTCCCTCCCCTGCTCGTCAGGACGCCGACCGCGGCAAAGAACCCGTGGACGTCCTCGGGCTTGGTCTCTTCCCTCACCAAGATTACCTTCTCGCCTTTTTTGGTCCATTCCACGGCCGTGTCGGCGTCGAAGACCGCCTTTCCCGACGCAGCCCCAGGTGCGGCTGGGACTCCGGTCGCCATCGGTCTTTCATTGTTTTTCGGGTCGACCCTCCTATGCAGCAGAGCCTCGATCTGCTCTGGGGAGACGCGGAGGATTGCCTCGTCCTTCGTTATCATCCCCTCCTTCGCCATGTCGACCGCCACCGTTGCGGTCGCGCCGGGCCCCATCTTGGCGCCTCTTGTCTGCAGGAGATAGAGGGTGCCTCGCTCAACGGTGAACTCTACGTCCTGGGCTTCGCGGAAGTGCCTCTCGAGCGTCAAGGCGCATTTCTCAAGTTCCGAGTAGACCCGAGGCGTCTCCTTCCTCATGTCAGAGATCGGCCTGGGCGTCCTCTTTCCCGCGACCACGTCCTCGCCCTGGGCGTCTTGCAGGTAGTCACCGTAGAGCCCAGGGGCCCCCGTAGACGGGTCCCTCGTGAAAACGACGCCTGTGGCGCTGTCATCTCCCATGTTCCCGAAGACCATCGAGACGATGGTCACCGCGGTCCCCTTGGCCATCTCGGGGGTGATCCTGTATTGCTTCCTGTACTCGATCGCCCTCTTACCGTTCCAACTCTTGAAAACCGCCTCGACGGCGCGTCCCAGCTGCTCCTTCGGGTCCTGGGGAAGGGGTCTACCCTCTCGTCTGCATATCTCTATCATCGACTCCGCAACCTGCTTCATCGACTCGGCGTCGAGTTCATGGTCCTGACGCACTCCCCGACGAGCCTTCTCAGCTTCAAGGACCTGTGAAAAATGCTCGTCGCCTATATCGAAGACTACCGTGCCGAACAGCTGGATGAACCTCCGGTAGGTGTCCCACGCGAACCTCGGGTTGGAGGTCAGGTCGGCGAGGCCGAGAACGGTACTGTCGTTCAGCCCGAGGTTAAGAATTGTGTCCATCATCCCCGGCATCGAGATTGCCGAGCCGGAGCGAACGGCGATGAGAAGGGGGTTGGACTGGTCGCCGAACCTTTTCCCCGTCCTCTGCTCGACCGCCGTCATCGCATCCAGGACCGATTCTAGGATCCCGGGAGGCAGCTTCTCGCCGTTTGCATAGAATTCCTCACACACAGAGGTCCCGATGACGAATCCGGGAGGGACCGGGAGACCAAGCGAGGTCATCTCGCTCAGGCCTGCGCCCTTCCCGCCGAGAAGGCCTTTGTCAGTGACGCCTTCGTCGAAGAAATAAATTCGCTTCTGGTCCAAATCCATGTTCTAAGCTCAGACCAATCGACATTGGTGCTCGAGTTCTAATAGGTATGCTTTCGTTTCCGAGAAATGATGGCCTAACTGATTAACTGACTAACTACGAACTGGCTTGCTGCCTACTGCCCTCACCCTCCTGCTGCTCTCTTTCGAGCGCGGCTTTTCGGCCTTATCGAGGCCGAACGCTTCGAGGGCCTTTGCCAGGTCAGGGACAATCTCATAGCTTTTCGCCGCGTTCAAGGGAATCCACTTCGACTCGGAGTGCTCTGAGACCACGATCTTCCTCTTGGGGTCCGGCTTGAGGATGAACGGGATCGCGACCGCCCTTCCATACCGGTCAAGAAACTCGATCAGCGGCCCGCCCCTGACTATCTTCATGCTCTGGCCGGTTTCCTCCCTCGCCTCCCTGAGCATGCATTCCTCCGCGGACTCCCCCTTCTCAAAGTGCCCGCCGACACAGTCCCAGAATTCTGGGTAGGTGTCGTCGTCCGCCTTTCTTTTCAGGATCAACAGTTTCCCTCCGTCCAAGACCACCCCCGTGGTGAAAATCCTCGTTTTCAAATCGTGCGACTCACCAATCGATTGATCAGCGACTCATCTAGCCTAATTGCGACGATATTTCCTTCTCGTCGACCTCCCTGCCGCAGTATTTGCACCGATACCTGAGAGGAGATTTGCTCGAGAGGAAGAAAATTGAGGGCGCCGAGTCCTTCTCCCGCACGGAGACACAAGTCGTGGCGGTGCAGCTCAAAACCGCCCGGAGGGTGCGAGGAGGGATGACGTTCCTCTTCGCAACGACCTTGTATGAGCGAACTATGTTCACGCTGGCCTGCGGAGCGATCAGGGCCAGGCGCTGGACCTGCTCTTGCGATATCTCCATGCCCTCGACCTTGAGGATGTCCTTCCTGCCCATTTTGGAGCTGGTCACATTCATCACCAGCGCGATGGTGAACCCGTTCTCCTGAGGCTTGCCGAGGAGCCGCAGTACCGACAGCGCCTTCCCGGAGGCGACGTGGTCAATCACTGTGCCATCTGGTATCTTCCTTACCAGCATCGTTTTCTCGCTGTCGCCCCCATCGGGGACCTGCCCGACCTTGCTCTTCGTCGCGGCCATGCCGATTACGCTCGCCCTCCGCCTAAGACCTTCAGGAGGAGCGCCATCCTGAGCGGGACGCCAAGATGGGCTTGGGTCATGTACGCGGCGACCTTCAAGGAATCGACCTCGTATGGCAGCTCGCTCGCCCGCGGGAGAGGATGGAGCACGATGCAGCCGCTCTTCGCTTTCGAGAGGACTTCCTTCGTTAGCTTGTAGCTGCCTTTGACCTTCTCGTACTCGTTAGGGTCTGGAAACCTCTCCTTTTGGATTCGTGTCAGGTATACCACGTCTGTCTTCGCGATTACCTGCTCCAGGTCTGAGCGCAGCTCGAAGCGCAGGCCCAGCTCCTTGAGCCTCTTGAGGATCTCGTCTCTAGGTCGGAGCGACTCGGGCGAGACGATGTAGACGATCTTCGGCTTGAACTTCGTGAGACCATAGAGGAACGAGGTGGCGCTCCTTGCGTACCTGTTGTCCCCGAGGACCGCGTAGGTCAACCCGTCTACGCGTCCCTTCAACCTGCGCACGGTGAAGAGGTCGAGCATCGCCTGCGACGGGTGGTGCTGCGAGCCGTCGCCTCCGTTTATCACCGGAACCGAGCTGATTTCAGCGGCGAGTAGCGCCGCGCCCTCTGAAGGGTGTCTCATCACGATCAAATCGGAGTATCCCTCCAGCATCATCGTGGTGTCGTGTAGGCTCTCTCCCTTTTGGATGGAAGAGACGTCCGGCGACAAGTCCACGACCTTCGCCCCGAGCCTAAGCGCGGCGGTCGCGAAACTCAGCCTGGTCCTTGTGCTTGGCTCGAAGAATGCAGTAGCGATTATGTGGTCAGACAGGTCGTTTCGAGGCTTTGGAGGACCAGCGAACTCGTCGGCCTGCACGAAAAGCGACTCGAGGTCGGACCTGGAAAAGTCCAGAATGCTGATGACGTCCCTGCCTTTCCAGGCACCCTTGCTCATCGCATCAGCACCATGCGACTCACCCACCCCACGCATATTAATAATGCGGATGGCCGATGCACGCTGAATTTGCGCTGTTCTGTTAACCCTGGCGGCCGGGAGTTCGGAGCATGAGATCGGGCAACGGGCTTGCAAAGCTGGGGGAGAGGGCGATCAGTACTCCGTACCTCGCGTTTTTCGCCATCCTGGTCGTGCTGGCGTTCGTCGCCGACCCATACAGCTTCACTCGCTCATGGAACCAGGGGAGGTCGGCCATGCTGGCGATAGTTCCGTTGGTCGTCCTCGAGGCTGGAAGGCGGTCGCTCGCGCCGGTCGCTGGAAGACGTAGGGCGCTCATCGGGTGGGTCTGCGTTGCGGCGGCCGGGGCATACTATTTCACCGTCGCCCAGCCCGCGATCGTGAAAGATCTGGTCTCTGTCGGGACCGGCCTCGGCATCAACCCGACGATACTCCAATACAGTTGGATTTGGGGCATCGACTACACCGTGACGTCGGTCTTTCTTGTAGTCCTGCTGCTTCTCGACTCGGGCCCCAAGACGATAACCCCCCTCATCTACACCGTCGGGATGGCCTCCTTTCTCTTCATAGATGTGATCCTCCCAGAGAATACACTCGGTCCTTTCGGTTACGTGGTACCCCCCGTCCTCCAGGTAGTCGCTGGAGTCCTCGACTTGTTCGGTCTTGGGACCGCTCATTCGGAGGGCAACATATTGATGTTACAGAACAACCTTGGATCGATGAACCTTCAGGTCTTCTGGCCATCTGCCGGCCTTGACGGAATCGTCATCGGATTGCTGGTAGTCGTCGCGATATGCGTGAAGGTGGGT
>JAPCJN010000076.1 GCA_027886925.1 Nitrososphaerota archaeon | reverse complement strand
CGCGGTACCTGGACACGTTCTGAACGTGGGAGTTATGAGGGGGGCCACTCTCAAGACGATCGCCGTGACGGTCGGCGCGAGGCCTGCGCCCGCAGGCGCCTAACCGCCAGGGCGTCGATCACCAAAGACAAGAACCGGATGACGTCGGCAAAGAGACTTTTTCGGCTGATTAACCAGAGCACTTTGCGGCGTCGGCTTCTGTCTCTTCGAGTCGAGGATTCGGGTTATCCCCTTTGGACTGGCGCCGTCCGTCTCTGTCCATTGACCAGGGCCGTAATTATTGGACAGCGTCCTCTGCCTTCAACTCGGGCATGGTCTTGACTATCTCTTGGTATCCGCCCGCCAAGGTTCGGAGCGATTCGTCTCCTTTCAATCCATACAGCATCAGCATGTCGTAAAGCGGCGACGTCGTCTGGCGGTAGCGGAACTCGGCGCTCAACGCTCCTTTGAATCGCTTGTTCCTGTAGACTCCAAACCCCTTCTCGAAATCACCCTCCATCTCCTTCTGCGAATAGACGAGCGAGTGCAACGTCTGGTAATTCTCAATCTCGGTCCTGACCGAGATGTTGTAGGACAGCGCGTTGAAAGCGTTCGCAGCGTTCCCATAGATGTTTTTCGAGCCCGAGATGATGATCGAGATGCAGTGCATCTTTATTCCCAGTTTGAGGTCCCTCTCCATCATGTCGAGAAGGTCGTCAGCGGATCCGAGCAGGGAGTCTAGGAGCGTCGAGACGGCGTCCCCCCGCGTCGCGAAGCCTCTATCCTTGGTGAAGAACAGCATCTCGTTTGCATACGACTTTGACAACGCGATTATCGGGAGCCCTTTTTTGAAGGCTAGGGAAAGGGCCACGTAGCTCGTGTTTTGCTCGATTGGGGTGGAGCTTTGGTCTGCCAGGACAGCGATGACGGCCGAGTGCTTGAGATGGGGGAACGCCGAGAGGGCGAGGACCGACAGCTGGTTGGTCGTGTCGACGAGGAGGAACTTTTCGGCCGATTTGTCCAGCCCCATCAGTGTCATCCAGTTTCGGAGGGCTTCGACGTATTTCCTTTGAAAGTCGATCCAGCTCCCTCCGCGGATGTTGGCGACTTGGAAGAGGGCGGGCGTCTCAAGGTCGCTGGCTTCAGCGACCAGTCCGGCGATGTAGTCTGCGTTGAACCTTATCCCTGGAAAGCCCACCGAAAGGACGGAGACTTTCCCATAATCCGGCTCGACCTTCGGTAGGTCGCACGCCTCTCCGAGCGAGTCCCTGTAGGTCAGCTCGGCTCCACAGGTCGTGCACTTGAGGCCGAGACGCTGCTGGTGGCCGTTGGGACAGCTAGGCATTCTCTTGTTTGCTCACCAAGCTCTCTCCCTGTTCGTCATACTCGACGCTGGAGGTCCCCGCCGCGTAGAGTTGCGCGTACATCGTAGCTGCCCTTCGTTGATAGGGGAGCTTCCCAACCGGGACTGCCTTCTGGCCTTCGAGCAATTTTCCTATCACTTTCTTGGCGAGCGGATATTGGGCGAGGAGGACGAGGTTCTCGCTGTCGCTCTTCCAAGCGGACGCTTGGCTTTCCAGCACGCCCGTCCCGCTTTCCAAGAATCTTGTGATGCTGTCGAAATCGAGTCCGACAGCCTGGAGCTTCTTCTTGAGGTCCTGGATCTCGCCCAGCCTGTTCGTAGTCTCAAACCTGAGGAACTTGACCGACTTTAGGTCCAGCGACTCTAGCATCTCCTCTACGTGGTCCGCCCCGGAGGCGGCGCGTGCGACGACGACTCCCAGCAAGAGCCGGAGTTCACCGACCTTCTCCAGGGTCGCGTGCGAGTTCGCGGGCTTCGCTTCGGCCACGGTGTTCTCGATAGACCTGAGCGTGAGCCTCTCGTCGTCCGTTAGCACTCCGTCCAGGACCTTCGTCCTCGCCAGAAGCTTTGACTTCTTAACGTCGAGCTGATCCACCCACTTTAGATGGAAGTTGAGCCAGTACTCCTCCGAGACGAGCCTCATCGCGCCAACGTACTCGTTTGATTCTAGAAGGGCGGCAGGGGTGACCGGCTTGTTCACCTCTTGCTGTGCCATGAGCGTGTCGAGGGAAACGGACTCTCTCGTGTAGAGCTCCGAGAGCTCCATCGTGACAGCCTTTAGCGCTGCGACCGCTGACTCGTACGCCTGGATCAGATTCTCGAGAGGGGGGGCGTCGTTGACTTCTGGTATGTCTGGATAGCGCAGAGGGACGGAGGATTCGCCAAGATTATTGTTTGCGGTCGCCGTCGCAGAGATGAGACCTCTGATTTCGCTGACGACCCTCGCCTTCAGCAACTCTGGTTGTCTGTTAAGCGGCTGTAGGACGGTGGTTTCGAGCTGAGCCCGGAACTGAGAGATGCGGCTGCCGCTCGCTCCGCCAAGCTGTTTTTGCACATCCGAGATGTAGGAGGAATACTCGGAAATCGACTGCTTTTCTCCGCTCAGGCTCATCGAGGGGACTCTACGGGATACGCTTTCCAAAAGTTCCTGGACGCGTTTCATCTTGCGGAGGCAGGCGTCGATGAGCTCACCGATGGACTCGGTGCCCACCTGAACGCTCTCCAGCCTGAGGAGTATGGTCTCGCGCCCGATGAAGGAGCCCGTTATCAGGACGGAGGAGCCCACCATGTAGAGCGCCACGAGGTGGGATGGGTCGTTAGAGAAAGCCGTCTGGAACCCGCCGCTCCCCGGGCGCGAGAGCAGGGCGAGCAGCGAAATGAAGACCACGGGTATGACCACTCCGACCGCGAGCGGCCCGAGTAGAAGCCTCAGGTTCCCGGTTATCTCCCTCCTGACCTCGAACCTCTCGACGAGGGTGCGGGCGACCGACCCAAGAGACGATGAGGCAACGAGGACCGCTCCGAGGATCGCGATCGGTATCAGGAGGATTCCTGAGCTCTCGGAGAGCCATAACGAGGCAGGCAACGCGTGATGAGACAGGTAGTTGGCAGGCAGCCCGGTGAGCAACAGGTTCAGCGCTGGGAGCGGCGGCCTGAGGTTCTGCGCGAGGAGAGAGAATTGCCCGAATATGATCGGCGCAGTCGCCCCGCTGGTGGTGGTGAGGTAGAGAGCGTTCTCGAGGAGTATGAAAGGGGTCAGGAAGAAGAGGAAGGTCGTCGCGAGAGCCTCGAGGCTAGCGAATCCGCTGAAGGTCAGCGCCGCGGCGGCGAGAAGCGGGACCGAGATGAAGTAGGCGGGGGTCAGCATGAGCGCCACAGAGAGGATGGCGAGCGCCATCGAACCCATCTCCACGCGCTTGTTCATGAACGGCACGAGGGGGACAGCCATCGCGAGGATGACCGCGATGCCGACGCCGGCCGATAATAGCTGGAAGAACCCGAAGCCTATCATCTGCCAAAGGACCGAGAAGTAGACCAGCAAGTAGAGGATCGCTATTGAGACGCCGCGACTCCTCAAGGAGAGGGCGCCAAGACCGAAGCTCACCATCAGCGGGACGATCGGAGACGCAGGCAGGAACGGCACCACGGTCAGGAAGACGGAAGAGGCCGCGACTATGATTAGAGCTGAAGTGTAAGCCGTGACCTTTGCCCGGACCCGACTCTCAACTCGCGTCATCAGGCCTCCCTTTCTTTGGACTTTGCTTCCTGCCCATCCCTCTCTTCCTTTTCGAACTTGGCTAACAGGTCCTCCATGTTCGACAGGCCCTGCTCGAGCAAGAAGCTTCTGAAAAGAAGACGCTCCGACTTTGTCACCCCTTCCATGTCGTTCTTCATCGATGGGAATTTCTCTATCTGGTCGATCCTTGCCTTGGCCATGATGACGAGGAACGTGATCGTCCACGGGTCCATCTGAGTGATCTGTCTCAGCGAGATGCTCTTGCTCGCCTCGACGCTCGAATAGACGTTGAGAGTGCTCGACAGGGCGCCTTGGAGCTCCTGGTCCCAAAGGCCTGGAGGGATCCCTACGGTGGCCCAGATCATGTCTGTCCTGTAGGAGTCAGCGAGGCCCGGATAGTTAGCCACGCTGAAGATTCGGATGTAGCTTTTCACGATGCTCCTGAACCTCTCCTTGTCGACTATCTCCTTGAGGATGGAGTCTCCCTTCAGGCTCTCTTCGTCCTCTCGGAGTATCTTCTCCATTATCTTCACCTGCTCCATCTCGCTGAGCTCGACGACCCTCTCGTAGTAGTTGCCCGTGTTCGTGATGCCGCTCATGCGCGTGTTGAGGTCCGCCGACTTAGCCACGACGGTCGCGAGTATCTTCCGGTAAGGAGACGTGATCTCCAGCGCCTTCTCGAGCTCGGTCAGCTTCTCGAGGTCGGCCCTCAGCCTGTCGCGTTCCGTCCTCTGTTGCTCTATCTGTGTCCGCACCGCCTCCAGCTCGCTTTGCAGGGAGTCCAAAGTGCGCTTTAGGGGTTTCTTCTTGCCGCTGATGTCGATCTTAATCTTGTCGATTTCCCTCGTGAGCTTTGTGACGTCCGCTTCCTTCTGTGCCAGGAGCCTTTCCGTCGACTCGAGGGTGGCGCTGGCTTCCCTGTAGGTGTCATCAAGACCCTTCTTCACCACCCTTATGCCAGGGATGTACTGGTCCGAGACCTTCACCTCCGTCTCTGGGCGGTTCAGGATGTATCCCGCCGCTTTGTAGAGCGGGAGCAGGTCGGTCTCACCTTTGGCGGCAGCCATCTTCCCTTCCTTGCTCTGGTCCTTCGCGTAGAGCACGGCGACTTCGTCGGCGAGGCCCTTCGCCCTGATGTAGATGTTGAGGGTCTCGAGGGCCGTGGCGACCAAATTGACAAAGCTGACGTAGCTCCTGGTTTGCCTGATCTGGCTGGAAGTGAGGAACTTGCTCGCAGTTATGCTGTCCTCCAGCTCCGACGTGTAGAGGGGTATGTCCTTGAGGAACTGCTCGAAGGTCGCTCCCAAGTTCGAGATCTGCTCGTGCCAGTGGTTCAGGCCCTGGACCACGCTGTATTCCACCGTGTCGGGGCCGAAGGCCATCGCCTGCAGCACCTTGGTCCATCTCTGGTTGTAGTTCAGGGCGAAGTCCTCCAGTCCGCGGACCTGCTTCCTGAACTCGGACTCGAACTTGCCGGCCCTTCTTATGACGTCGTCGACCTCGGCGTCGAACGAGTCTGGGCGGTAGTTGTTAGTCTGGATTAGGTTCCGCCTGTAGAGCTCCTTGAGCGCAGCGAACCTGTTCTTCATAGCGTCGTTTATCGTCGCGAGCGCTTCCTTCTTCGCTATCATGAATGAGCCGAGCGTCTCGAGGAGCTTCAGGTACTCGTGGATGTAGTCGATGTAGTCCTGCACAGGATATCTGATGCGGAGATACGCCATCGTGTGGACCCAGTTTGCTCCGAAATCGTTGTTCGTTCCGACCCGACTGAGGAGGTCGGCGAGGTCGAAGCGCATGAACATGCTCAGGATGTCGATTATGGACTCGTCGAGTTCCTTTTTCGCCAGCACCAGGCTGTTCCTGTTGTTGTAGACCGGGTCGAGCGGGACGAAGAATATGGAGGTGAAGGGGTTTGCGTAAGGCGCACCGTAGTCCTTCGCGACCTGCTCGTTCAGCTTCCTGTTGAAGAGAAGCTCCGCTTCCATGAGCGCGTTATATGGAGCGGGCCCCCTCGCCAGAAGGTCGTCGGCCGTGCTCGGAAGAATCGCGAGCCCGATTATCGGGACCGATGAGCCGAGCTTTGCGCGCAGGTGCCTTGCAAAGTCGAACACCATGCCGCTCCCGGTCCCCCCTCCCAAGCCGAAGACGAGGACGACGATCGGCTGGAACTTCGATGTGAGGACTCTGTCTTTGAAGACGGAGATGGCGCTGTTCAGCTCGCTATAATGATAGTAATTCAGGGCGTATACGGCCTTGCTCAGGGCTCGCATCCTTCCGACCCCTCCCGCAAGGGGCGGGATGGTCATGGAGGACTGCACCCATGGCTTGTAGTTTGTCGCGACAATCCCCTCTCTCATGAGGTAGGTGTTGTATTTCCCCATGAACTCGAAGAGGGATTCAGGAGTGTTGAACTTCATGTTCAGCCCCCTGACCCAGAGGCGGTCGACGGAGACACCCTTCGCCTCGAGCTTGGCCTGGGTCGCCTTGTACGAGTTGATCAGGTTGGCGATGTCGGCGTCCGCCACATCCACCGAGAGGCACGCTACGTTGTAGTCTTCCGACGTAAGCAGCTTGAAGGCCCTGTCGCTCTCTATGAAAGCTTGAATCACGTTGGTCCCGGTCCCACCGAGACCCACGATGTGGATGCTCGCGAAGGACGTCAATTTGCCGGTGTTGGTGTTGCTCAACTCGCCTCACCCAGCTTGTTCCTCAGTGCTTTTAGCTTGTCCGCCATGGCCCTGTCGTACTTAGCGGCTGTCACTTCGATGACTGCTAGGTCCTTCTGGACCTGGCTCACGATCGTTGTCGAGAAGCCCGTCTTGCCTCTGCTTCTCAGCATCAGGACTGCCAACAGCACTATCACAACGACGGCGGCGCCTAGACCAACCAGCAGGTAAGTCTGCAGGGAGTTATTGGGAGGAGAGGGGAAAGTCGAACTTGTCAGCGTTCCCAGGAGGGTCGTCCCTTGATCTGGGAACCCGAGGTTGTAAAGGGCTTGGGCCTCGGCCATGACGGAGCTCACAAAAGGCGAGTAAACCTGAGGAATCTTTCCGGTGGGCAAAAGGTCCGCGGTCTGGTTGTAGGCTGTGAGGTAAGCCTGAATCACCTTGTCTTGCACGGTCACCGAAAGGGAACCCGTCCCTGTCGAGCTGGCCGGAACGACCGACACAAGAGGCACATTATCTTGGACAAAGTGCATGTGAGGAATTACGGCACCGGAGTTAGAGGTGAGGTTCCCCGAAGGGGTGGTGAAGTTCACTGGAACCTGGAAATAGGTTGACAGCACCACTGTGCCTTGATCATAGGCAAAAGTCACAGTCTTTGCCCCACCTGTGAAGCTCGTGCCGTTGTATCCTTGATACTGTGCAGTATGGACAGACCAGAATTGGGATTGCCCTGGCGCAGGGCCCATCTTGGGGTCCAGACTTACTTGGAACTGTGGCGTGCTCGTCGAGGTGTTGGGAACCTTGATGGTCAGCGTTGCGTTGTAAGCGTCGCCGGCCTCGAGAGCCTGTCCCTGAGTGAGGTTGGCATTCCCCGTCGTGTCGCGGATCGAGGCAGAAACGACCCAACCCGTGGCGTTCCACCCGCTCTGGGCCTGGGCGTGGGTTACGCCTACCCCAGGAAGGACCAAAATCGCAAGAAGAGACAAAATAGCGGCAAAAGAGAGTGATTTCTTCAATCTTTGAGGACTGGGTCGACAACTCGATTTAAGCCTTAGGAATGACAGTTCTCTGTTTCCTCTGACGTGACCGGGCCGGTCGCACGCTTCGAGGTCGAAACTCGGTCCTTCGAAGAACCTTCCCACTTCGTTCCCCGATGAGTCTCGGGAGGCCGGCAAATTACCCAAAGCGCCATAAGAGTTAGACAAGGAACATAAATCCGTTGATAAGAAACGGCTTTTAGACGGGTCGGGACCTCGACGCCACGAAAGCGAGCGCCCTCTTCAGCGAATTCAGCGGCGCCAGCATCGAGGCGTAGAACCCCGCGAGGATCGCCTTCGAGACGAAGTTGAACCAGAGGCTTAGGTGATAGGGGTCGGAGGTGTCCAGGACACGTGGGAGCGGATATCTCTGAAGATAGTACTGAGGAAACCCGTAGAGCACCCACGCCGCCCAGACCGATGCTAGGGCCAGCAGGAGGACGGCGCTCGTCCACCTGAATTGCAGCTGCTCTCTCACCAACAGGAGCGGGGACATCATCACGAGCCAAAGGACCAACATCCTTGCCTCGGTTCCGGTAAAGAGCACCCCGAACGTCACGTTGTTGATGATCTCGTAGGAATGGAGGAAGGCGTTCGAGAAGAGTATCCCCAGGACGAACGACTTTGTCTCCGTGATTCCCGCGCTCTTGAACCTGTAGTCGCTCAGCGCGTAGAGCACGGACACCGAGCCTACGGAGACGGAGGAGATGCCTCCTAGCGGGGCCACCCAAAGCCTACCTTGAAAGGTCAAGGAGAGCGCTGCCAGCAGGACGACGAGCGCCGCGACGTAGGAGGCGCGAACTAGGGTCTCCAGCAGCTTGTCAAAGGAAAGCTGTCGCATCGCCATCATCACTGAAGGAGGAACGCCAATTCCCTGGATTGGAGCTTGTTTGAAGCTTATATGTCGTTTCAGGACTGCAGGTGCTCGGTTTTGGGTGCAGCGCTAGAGACGCCTCCCGAGCGCGAGAAGAGCAAGGCGCTCGACTCGATCGTGAGGCTCGCGGGCGGGATCAACATCGGCCACCTTATGCTGATAATATTCGCCCTTCACCTCTTCGCCCTGTCATTCCCGTCCGACACCTCCAACGGAGCGGGGAAGGTGTTCGACGAGTCGTACTACGTTCCCGCTTCGCTCGACATCCTGCATTGGGTCCCTTCCAATGTGGAGCACCCGTTCTTTGGCAAGATATGGGGCGCGCTCGGGATAGTGATCTTCGGCGACAACTTCTTCGGATGGAGGATACTCTACGCAGTCATCGGTACTCTCTCGGTCTTTCTTATGTACGAGCTCGCCCGGCACTTCTTCTCTAAGGAGAAGGCGCTCCTCGCCGCCTCGATGCTGGCCTTTGAGAACGTCTTCTTCATCCACACGTCGCTCCTCCTGCTGGATGGGCCGCCCATCCTTTTCGCCCTCGCAGGGTTCCTCGGGTACTTCAAGAAGCGATACTACCTCTCCGCACTAGCCTTCGGTCTTTGCATCCTCAGCAAGGAGACCGGCGCTTTCTTCCTCATCGCCCTCGTCATCTATCACCTATGGACGAACGCAAAGAACAAGCCGTTAGGACGACCGGAACAATGGAGGAAGGCCCTCGCGTTTCTGATCATCGTATCCGTCGTCGTCGGGCTTCCGCTCTGGGGGTATGACGTAGCATATCATCCCTACGAGACGACAACCGCCGTCGTCCAGGTCGTCGTCTCTTCCAACCCGCTCACCAACGTCACGACGACGACGACCACGACCACTACCGAAGGGTCGAATTACGTGACGAATCCCTTTCAGAACTTTGCGTTTTACTTCAGCTACCAGTCGTCGCTGGTCGGATGCGGGAAGATCGACCAGTGGAACTGCTACCCTTGGGAGTGGATCCTGCCATTCAACATCGACCCGCTCCCATATTACATCAGCACGGTCACGGTGACATCGACCGTAGGCAACGGTGGGGCGGTGCACGTGATCAGCTACCATCCTATCGACTGGCAGGGGATGGGGAACTTGGTCGTATGGTTCTCCATCTGGCTCGTCGTCCCGACCGTCGCATGGAAACTCGTTCGAAGGAAGGCCGGCCAGGCCGACATGCTCTCGCTCTGCTTGATAGCCGCCACCTACCTTCCCCTCTTCTACATCTCTCTCGTGAGCCACAGGGTCGAGTACGCGTTCTACTTCATGAACACCGATGTCGGCTTGGCACTGGGAGTCCCGCTCGTTGTGACTTTCGCTGCAAGGGGCAGAGTGCGGGCGGAACGGCTCCTGATCTTGCTCTGGGTTGTCGCCGCGGTCGTGTTCTTCATGATGTACTTCCCGGTGAACCCGTTCGCGTTCATGTCGTAGACGAGGGCCGGTCCGACGAAGCCGCTTGAAGTCTGGAGCTATCCTTTTTGTCCCTAACCCGTTTATATACCAAGTTGACGGGAATCTCTGAGAGACGAAGAATTTGCCATCCAAAATCAGCGGCTACGCGACTATAGTCCCGGTCCGGAACATGGACAGGGCTGTGAAATTCTACACCGAGGCGCTCGGCGGGAAGGTTCTCAGCCGCATGGAAGGGGAGATGAAAGACTTTTGGGCTTCCGTGAAGGTAGGGACAGAGGAATTCTGGCTGGTCGCTCCTGAGGAGCGCGAAAAAAGAGAACTGGCCTACTCGGCGTTCATCGTCGACGACATAAAGGGCGCCGTCGCCGAACTAAAGGGGAAGGGAGTCAAGTTCAGCCGTGCCGAAAAGAGCAACAAGGACACGAAGATAGTCGGACCGATCGCATACGAACCGTTCGGGGCGAACGCCTACTTCAAGGACTCGGAAGGCAACCTGCTGATGCTCTGGCAGAACGACTCTAACGCGGATTAGCAGCGCTCGTATGTCCCATGGACGGGACCCCAAAGAGCAACGCGGGTAACACCTTATACGGCGAGCCTGGCATGATTAGGAGAGTTGAAACGCCCACGGTCGCCGCCTAAGAAATGGAGACGTAACATGGTAGCCTCGGTGGCCTTCTTGGTGGTACTGGACGCCATAATTATTGGTGCGACACCGGACATCACGAGAATCGCGTTCGCAGCGATAGTCACGATGGTCGTCGGCTTCACCATAGCCAGGATCTGGCGCGGCAACGTCGCGATTGAGAGGGCGGCTGCATCCAAAGAGAATCCCGCTTCAAAGGCGAAGAGACAGGCATTAGACCTCGCCGGCATTCTGTCGAAGAAATCCATGTTTGGTTTCATGCTACCTTGGGAATGGATTCGCCGCTCCTGAATCACGCCATTCATGGCGCGATTCCCGGTGACGCGCTAGTCCGGTAGTCCTTCCTCCTTCCTTCCTTCCCTCTGGGGACCCTAACTGTTCCAGCTTGAGTATAAGGCGAAGCCTGTGGGGGTGAGTGTCAAAGGCCTGGGGACAACCT
>JAPCJN010000075.1:8938-10697 GCA_027886925.1 Nitrososphaerota archaeon | reverse complement strand
TTTTTGGAACTCCTTTGTCGCGTTGTCAAACTCCTTCCTCGCTCTGGCCACCGTTCTGGCGAGCTCGGGGATCTTCTGAGGCCCCCAAAGGAAGAAGACTACGATGATGATAGCGATCGTGCCCAGCTCAAGAGGATCCAATGCCACCTGTTCTCAGGTGCAATGGGCGACCTTCCCTTATTAAAACTGACGCGCACGTGTCTAGAGCGAGCGCAGCAAGAGCCAGATGTTGCTCGGGTGCTCCTTGATTCTCCTTATCGAATATCCATACCAGTCTTCTCCGTAGGGCATGTATTCGACGACCCGATACCCTTCCTTTGCCAGCCTGATTTTGAGTTCGTCCCGGATGCCCCTTAGCATCTCGAACTCGAACTTTGTTGACTGGTGCGCCTTCGAGAGCCGCTCCGCCTCTTCTATCGGCCTCGAGTCGTGGGTTGCGACGGCGAACCCCTCGCCCTCCTCGAAGAGGATCCTCAGCAACTTGAGGTAGTTCATCGTGACCTCCTCGCGCGACCGAAAAGCGAGATCGGGCGGCTCCTTGTAGGCCCCTTTCACGAGGCGCACCTTTCCCCCCAAGTCCATAAGGTGTCGTAGGTCGTCCTCGCTGCGCCTCAGGTAGGCCTGCAGGGCGACCCCCACGTTCTCGTGCCGTTCAAGCAGCCTCGAGTAGATGGCCAGCGTCTTGGTAGTCGCAGCGGAGCCCTCCATGTCGATCCAAAGCATCCGTCCCATCGCTTTGGCATCCTCCAAGAGGCTTTGGGTCCTTTCAAAGACCAAGGAATCGTCGCCCACGTCCAGCCCGAGCTGGGTGAGCTTCACCGACACACAGCCGTCGATCTGCGACCTGGCGATGGCGCGTTGCAGCTTGGCATATTGTTCAAAATGAGCGTTCGCGACGAGGGGGTCGGTGATGTCCTCTCCGAGATAATTGAGGATGGTCCCGAGCCCCCTCCCGTTGGCCTCCTTGGCCTTCGCGAGTGCCGCCTCCAAGTCCTTCCCGGCTATCCATCGTTTGGCTGCACCATACATCATGTTCTGCACCAGTCCCAAGGGTAGAGCCTGCCGACCGTTTTTGTCGGGAGGTATAAAACCGCAGGAGGGTCATTTGGGAAGACGCAGTGAGTTCTGACAAATTACCCCGTTCATGAGTTTCACACAAGGGGGCGGAAAACCTCGTCTATTCCGACTTTCCAATCATATGCCTTCAGGCCTACCTGCCTTTTGGACGTCCGGCTCAAAGGGAAAAGTGGCGCTGGACCGACGGGGCCAATGTCGTCCTGTCTCTTGTCAAGTAGGCCTAGTGTGGCACTGACATTCACACGATAGCGAGTCGCAAGGACAGGCCGCTAGGCAGATTGTCTGTAGCTCCTGGAGACTCAAGATTGTTATCTTCTACATGAACTTGTCTAAAGAACTTTGTGTACCCACCCTCCATGTCGCTAGAACACGGAGAAGAATTCAACACAATGAATGTAAGAAGATGGTTGAAAGGAACCCGTTTGGACTGCCCCCCCGCTCCTTTGCCTGGTCTATGTTCGTGGTCTTGCGGTCTAGCTTCGGTCATGAGCCAAAGGAGGATTAATAGCGGGAGACATACTAGCGTTACGAAACTGGTCTAGTTGGCTCCAGCACCCAGGTCGGCCGCGAGGAAGAAGCGAGCGAAAAGGCTCGCGGAGGAGCTAGGCGCCGCAGGACTCGAGGGAGTCATCGTCGCGCCAGGACCGAACCTGGCCTACTACACAGGCGTCAGGGCGCAGCT
>JAPCJN010000075.1:0-8928 GCA_027886925.1 Nitrososphaerota archaeon | reverse complement strand
ATGGAAACGCGCACCTCCTGGCCCCCAAGCTGGAGGTAGGTCCGTTCCGTGATTCCTCGTTACCCTTGACGATCCACTCTTGGGACGACAACGAGGGGCCGGGGCGAGCGTTCAAATCTTTGTTGAAAGGGATCGATGCCAAAGGAAAGTGGGGTTGCGAAGGGCGGGTCCCGTTCGGGTTCCTCGACCATCTCCTCACGAGGGGGTTGAGGGTCCAACCGGCCGACGGCATACTCGAGTCCATCAGGGTGGTCAAGGAACCGTTCGAGCTCGAGCTGATCCGGAAGTCCGCGGAGATTTTGGCGACATCGTTCTTCGAGGTCCCGGGATTTCTTCGCGAAGGGATCACCGAAAGAGAGCTGGCCCGTTCAGTCGTCGAGGAAACGCTGGCGAACGGCGCGGAGTCGGTCGACCCATGCATGGTGCAATCCGGACCCCGCGCGGCCGACCCGCACTCGGAGACGTCGTCGAGGCAGATACGGAAGGGAGAGAGCGTGGTGGTTGACGCAGTGAGCTTCTTCGAGGGATATGCTGCGGACATCACAAGGACGTTCGTCATCGGTGAAGACCCCGCGTTCGAGAAGGTCTATCGGAGCGTCTTCGACGCTCAGCAAAAGGCGATCTCCGTGGCGACAAATGGGGCCTCGGTGGGGGACGTGGATGCGGCAGCCCGCGACTCGCTGAAGACGGACGGCCTTGGCGAGTACTTCATCCACAGGACTGGGCACGGTCTAGGCTTGGAGGTCCACGAGGCGCCTTACATCGTCTCGGGAGGCGTCGAGAAGCTCCGAGAAGGGATGGTGTTCACGGTCGAGCCCGGAGCCTATCTCCCGGGGAAGCTCGGAGTCAGGATCGAGGACGACCTGGTTGTGGCATCAAACGGCAACGACGTCGTCACGGGCGAGCTTTCCAAAGAATTCGGGTGGTGGCGCTAGTATCATGAAAAACTACGAAGTGGCCGAGCTTCTAGACAGGCTTTCGCAACTCTCTGAGGCGGCAGGAGAGGACAGGTTCAAGGTGATCGCCTACAGGAGGGCCTCTACGAGCGTCAGGAACCTGGAAGAGGACGTCGAGGAGGTGTGGAAGCGGGGCGGACTGCAGGACGTCAAGTTCATCGGCGAAGGCATCGCAAAGAAGATCGACGAGTACCTGAGGACGGGGAAGCTGAGGATGCTCGAGGATCTGGAGAAGAGGGTACCTGTGGGCTCGATGGACTTGATGAAGGTACCGGGAGTCGGGCCGAAGACCGCCTTCAAGCTCTCGACCGAGTACGGGATCAAGAGCCTCCAAAGCCTGAAGGAGGCGTCGGCGTCTGGGAAGCTCGCCGATGCCGTGGGGCCCGTCATCGCGAAGCGCATCGCCGAAGACATCCAGAAGATGAAGGCGGGACCATCTAGGATGCTTCTTTCGGCGGCGTTCTACCTCGCGGTCCAGCTCGTCGGCTACTTCGAGGAGAAGGGGATCGACGTCCAACCCGCCGGCAGCCTCAGGAGAGGGAGCTCCACGGTCGGAGACATAGACCTTCTCACCACGAACCCCGAAGGCAGCGACGCGTTCGTGGACAACCCCATGGTCGACAGGGTGATAGAAAGGGGACCGACGAGGGTGAGCGTCTTCCTGAAGATTGGGACCCAGGTAGACCTCAGGGTCGTCAAGAAGGATGAGTACGGGGCGGCGCTGATCTATTTCACAGGCTCGAAGCAGCACAACATCGAGCTCCGTTCGCTCGCGATCGACAACGGATGGAAGCTGAACGAGTATGGGCTGGTCGATGCCAAGACGTCGAAACTGCTCGCCGGCAGCACGGAGGAGGAGGTCTACGCCAAGCTGGGGCTGCGGTTCATCCCTCCCGAGCTGCGGGAGGCGAGAGGGGAGGTCGAGGCCGCCCGCGAGGGGAGGCTACCGAAGCTCGTCACGGAAGACGACCTCAGGGGAGACCTCCACATGCACAGCATCTGGAGCGACGGAAGGGAGGAGCTGGAGACGATGGCGTCCGCCGCCAAGGCGAGGGGCTACGAGTACGTCGCCATCAGCGACCATTCGATCTCCGTCGGGGTCGCGAACGGCCTGAGCGAAGAGAGGTTCAAGAAGCAATGGAAACAGGTGGACGAGCTCAACGAGAAGCTGAAGCCGTTCCGGATACTGAAGGGGGTAGAGGCCGAGGTGAGGGGCGACGGGAGCCTGGACTTTACCAAGGAATTTTTCGACCAGTTCGACATTGTTGGAGCCTCCATCCACCAGAGCCACCGCCAGCCGCCCGAGAAGCTCACGGAGAGGGCCATCAAAGTGCTGACCCATCCGTCGGTGGACATACTCTATCATCCGACCAACCGCCTCATCGGCAGGAGAGAAGGGCACGCGCTCGACCTGCCCAAGGTGATCAGGACGGCGAAGGAGAACCATAAGATCTTGGAGATAGACGGCTCTCCGAACCGGTTGGACCTCGACGACGTGTGGTCGAGGCGCGCCAGGGACGAAGGGGTGAAGCTATCGGTCGACTCGGACGCCCACTCGACGGGAGAGCTGGAGAACGTCCAGTTCGGGATCTCGGTCGCGAGACGGGCATGGTTAGGGGCCGAGGACGTGGTAAATGCGTTCACCCTGCGCGAGCTCGAACGACATCTGTCGTAGGCTCCGCACTCTGTTTAAGTAGAGAACCCGGGCCGAGGAATAACGCGGGGGTAGCCAACCCCGGTTAACGGCGTTGGACTTAAGTGGGCAACACCAAGATATCCAATCCCTTTGGGGTTCGTGGGTCCGAATCCCACCCCCCGCATGATTCGGAGAATTATCCAAGCTAATGGTCACGAAAAGACCTGAATCAGACCTCTAGGATATGCATAGTCAGGTCTAGAGAAAGTGACGTTTGCGGAGTAGAGTCTCTGTCTGACTCTCACTCTGATTATCATGGCGCTCACAATGAATTGGTATCTTTCGATGAAGCGGTTCGGCGCCGAGATAACGGTTTATTATGCCAACCCCCGCTGAGCGGAGGCATTGAGCGAGCAGCCGGTCGAGTGGCTCATCCTGGTAGACGACAACGACAGAGAACTGGGGCTGGACACAAGGGAAAACTGCCACAAGGGGATGGGCAAGAGGCACAGGGCCTTCGTAGTCTTCCTCTTCGACAAGGAAGGCAAGATGCTGCTCCAGAGGAGGAGCATGAAGAAGAAGCTCTGGCCTGCCTACTGGGACGTCTCCGTCACGAGTCACGTCTACAAGGGCGAAACGTACGAGCAGGCGGGGATCCGCCGGTCGAAGCAGGAGCTCAACGTCGACGTCAAGAGGCTTGAGCGCGTGCTAGACTACACGTACTGGGCCAAGTTCGGCGACTACTCTGAGAACGAGTTCTGCGTCCTCCTGATCGGAGAGGTGGAAGGAGCGGCGAGGCCCAACCCAGACGAGATAATGGGGACCAAGTATGTCTCGATGAAAGAGCTGGGCGAGGACATGTCCAAGGACCCCGACAGCTACACGCCTTGGTTCAAGATAGCCTTCGAGAAATACAGCAAGGACCAAGGGCAGGTCCCGCCGTCGAAGGCCGGCTAGGTTTTAAGTTTCGAAGAAATCAGCTCCCTGACGCTTGTCCTTCGACCTCGCCATCTTCTTTGCCGCGCTTGGCATAACCACCCTTGAGGTCGTCGAGACGGCGGCGGTCGCTCTGGCGCTTTATGCGCACTCTGGCAAGCACACGGTGTTTCTCTACGCGGCGCTCGGGACGATCGCTGTCTTCGCCCCGATGTTCGTCCTCGGCGTCCTGATCACTCTCTTGCCAGACGTCCTGGTCAAGCTGATCGGTGGGATCCTCCTGCTCTACTTCGGGCAGCGGCTGGTTAAGAGCGCGAGGCGGTCTGTCCTCAACGCAAGGAGGGGTGCGGCCGCGGCCAAGGAGCACTTTGAAAAAGGGACCAACGCGACGGCTTTTTCGGTAGGCGCCATCGAAGCGTTCGAGGCGGCGATAGTCCTTGTCGGACTCTTGCCCAACGACTTTTCATCGACCGTCTTTGGGATGGGCCTGGGGATCGTCATTGTGATCGTATCGGCGTATGTGCTGCGCAGTCATGTGCGCAAGGTGAAACAGGCCGACATGAAGATCGCTGTGTCAGCCCTCCTTCTGTCCTTCTCGACTTTCTGGCTCGGAGAGACGCTCCTGAAGCTGAGCGACCTTCTCCTGATCCCATTTTTCGCTTTCTACGTGATCGTCGTCTACAAGGTAGCGAACAGGCCGTCTCCCAGGATTGTGAGCGCCCCGGCACCTCGCGAAGGTGGCGAGACCAAAGGCGCTCCGGGACCGTCCGACTAAGTCTTAGGCCACCAAGCAGCCAGCATCGCCGCTGCCCTCTCAGGCGAGCGAGGAATCCATGGCGCGCAGCAGGTCCTCAGGCATGAGAGGGAGCTTGCGCATGCGGACCCCTGTGGCGTTGAAGACGGCGTTCCCTATCGCCGCAGGGACGGGCACGGCAGGGATCTCTCCCAGGGACTTTGGGCCGTAAGGGTCTGCGTGCTCGACGAAGATAGCCTCCACCTTGGGGACGTTCCCGTTGTTCGGTATCCTGTAAGAGAGGAAGCTGGGGTTCTGGGTCACTCCCATGTCCCTGTCGACGAGGATCCTCTCTGAGAGCGCCATCCCCAGGCCCATGATGACCCCGCCCTGGACCTGGCTTTCCGCGGTGAGCCGGTTGACTATCTCACCCGAGTCGTGCACGGCCACGTAGCGGACGACCTGGATGGCCCCGGTCTCCTGGTCCACCTCGACCTGCGCGAAGTGGGCGGCGAAGGAGTGCCTCTCGGTGCGATCGGGGAGCGTCGGCTCGGTCGCGGCCTTCTCCTCGATGGCCTCGAGCCCAGAGCTCTCCAAGAGGTCCTTGAACGAGACCTTGCGGCCGTCGTTCGTGAACACCGCGCCGTCCCTGAGCGTGAGGACTGCCGAGGAGGTCACGGGCAGCCGCCCGGCGGCCAGCAGGAGGATCTTATCCTTCAGCTGCGAGGCAGCGGCGCGGACGGCGGTCCCCGTGAAGCCCGTCGTCCTGCTTCCTGATTCGCCGACCGAGTACGGAGACGCATCGGTGTCTCCCCAGACCACTTCGACTTTCTCGACGGGGACGCCGAGTGTCCGCCCGGCTATCATCGCCATCATTGTCTTGGAGCCTGTCCCGATGTCCACCAGTCCCACCTTCACCTCAAGCGTCCCGTCCAGCCTCAGCCTTAGGACGGCCTCGCCCCTCCCGATGCGCGCGGGCCAGGACGCGATCGCCACGCCGAGACCTGAGAGATTCTTCTCTCCCTCTCGAGGGACTCCGGTAGGGGGACGCCAGCGCTTCCCCCAGCTTATCGCGGCTGCTCCTGCCAGGAGGCAGTCTTTCAGATGGTTGGAGGTGAAATCCGCCTGCCGATGGTGCAGCGTAGCCGCGTTAATCAGTCTGAACTTGAGCGGGTTTACGCCCAACGCATGGGCCACCTCGTCGACGAAGGACTCGGTGGCGAAGCAGGAGTGCGGGCCGACCGGAGCACGCATGCTGCCGGTGGCAGGCGTGTTCGTGTAGACCCCGAGGACTTCGCCCTTCCATGCGTCGCAGTCGTAATACCACTCCGTCCCTTGCACGAAGTTTGATACCTTGACGGCTCTCGTGTAGGCGCCTAGGTCGCATTCAGCCTTCATCTCGACAGCGAGGAGCTTCGCCCCTCCGTCTCCTCCCTTTTTGACTGCGCCCCTCAAGTGCTGCACCGTCGCCCACCTCCCGTGGACCCCGATGAAGTCCTCGAGCCTGCTATACTCGACCATCACGGGCCTCCCTGCCTTTTTCGCGAGGAGGACAGCGGCAAAGTCATGGACCATGGGGGCTGTCTTGCCGCCAAAGCCTCCTCCCTTGTAGAGGGTGACGACTCTGACGTTCTCCATCGGGATGCCCAGGTCTTGGGCGAGGCCCTCCCTGAGTGGGTGGATCGACTGCGTCGCTGCCACCAGAGTGACCTTGTCGTCGTCCCACCAAGCTAGCGAGACCGCGGGCTCGAGAGGCGCGGGCACTACCCGGGAGGTGGAGTACTCTGCCGAGTAGGTGAAATCGGCTCCAGCGAAGGCGGCTTGGAGGTCACCGAACCCGGAGGCTAGAGGCCCGATTGTGTTGCCTTCATCCCAAATCTTTGGAGCGCCCTCGCGTCTCGAGTCCTCTATGGTGAGGGCCGCTGGCAACTCTTCGTATTCCACCGCGACGGCCTTGACCGCCTCCGAAGCCTCCGCCCTGGAAGTGGCGGCTATCGCGCCTATGATGTCGCCTATGAAGCGCACCCTGTCTGCGAAAACGCGGCGCTGGTGCTCCCTCTCGCCCGCAGACCAGACCGGGTTGTCGTCCAAGCAGGTGATTATGGCCTTCACACCGGGCATGCTCGCCGCGTTCGCGGAGTCGATCGCTCTGATCCGTCCGTGGGGGACCGTGCTGGTCAGCATCCGCGCGTACAGCATCCCGGGGACCTTCCAGTCCCCTGCAAATTTCGCCCTGCCCGAGGCTCGCTCGAACCCGTCCATCCTGGGATGGGAGCCCACCACAAGCCGGGGACGGGCCAGGCCGTCCTGGATCTGAGCGGCGCTCGTCGTCTCGATCACCACTATCCTCAATCAATCAACGGGCGGTGGCGTTTCGACCGCCGGACCGCTTCTTGCGCAGGGCGCCGTCGATGACGGCCTCGACTATATTGTTGTAGGCCCCGCACCTGCACAGGTTCCCCGAGAGGGCTTCCCGGGTCTCTCCTTCTTCGGGTATCCGCCCGTCCAGCTCGGAGAGGAAGCTGCGGGCTGCGATCACCTGCCCCGGGGTGCAGAACCCGCACTGGAGGGCGTCATGCTGGACGAACGCGGCCTGGAGCAGGTCCGGCACGCCATCGTCCTCGAGCCCCTCGACGGTGACGACCTTCGAGCCTTCCGCCTCCACCGCGAGCATGGTGCATGAGCAGACCGCCCTCCCGTCGACGAGCACCGCGCACGCTCCGCAGACGGTCTCGTCGCACCCTTTCTTCGGCCCGGTGACGTCGAGCTTGTCGCGCAGGGTGTCGAGCAGCGAGTCCCTCGGCTCTACCTCGATGGTCCTCTCTGACCCGTTGACTGTTAGAGTTATCGTCGAGCGGGGGTTCGCTATCATGCCTCAGCAGCCCCCCGGCTTCTTTGGACGGCCTCGGTCAACGCCCGTCGAACGAACACCTCGACCATACGTCTCTTGTACGCCGCCGAGACCTCCAGGTCAGAAGACGGCCGCGAAAGCTCGGCGCAGGCCGCCGCCGCTCTCTCGATGTGCTCCGTCCGAAGGTCCTCGACCCCGTTCAGGAGCTGTTCTGCGTCCCGTGCCCGGATGGGCCGGTCGGAGACGCCCCCGAGGGCTATCGCCGCCTTCGCGCACGACCTTCCCTCCATCGACATGAGGACGCTCACCACGATGAGGGGGAAATCTCCGTGCCCCATTGTCAGCTTTCGAAAAGAGTAGCCAGACCCCTTCGGCTGGATCGGGATCGAGACGCTCTCGAGGATCTCGCCCCTCCCAAGCGCGTTCGTGAACATCCCTGTGAAGAAGTCCCGCGCTTCGACGAAGCGCCTCTCGCCGTCGTGACGCGCCGTGGTGATTCTAGCGTCCAACGCGAGAGCCGTGGCGCAGATGTCGGAGGCGGGGTCGCAGTGAGAAAGGCTTCCGCCGATCGTGCCCCGGTTGCGCACGAGCGGATGCCCCACGCCCCGCGCCGTCTCGGCGAGGAGGGGGACGGTCCGCAGCACCGTCTCAGACCGCGCCAAATCTGAAAGCGTAGCTAGGGCGCCCACGACCAAGCGGTCGTCGCCCACACTGACCTGGGCCAGGCCAGGGATCCTCTTCAGGTCGACAAGGTAGGAGACCTCCGTGAGATTCAGCTTGAGGAGGGGGAGGAGGCTCTGCCCTCCGGCGAGGACCTTTGCGCCCTCTGGGTGCTCGTTGATGACGGAGCAGGCTTCTTGTATCGACCTGGGCGCGACGTACACGAAGGGCTTGATCGCCAATTCCTCTTGAACGGCATCCGGCTCGCCACTTTTTAAATGAAATTCCGCGGCGCGCCTATCTATGATATCGTCGAGACGCGATATCTTCCGCCTAGGGCGTGGCCGTCCTCGAACCTCCTGAGCCTGAAGACCGAGATGTCGTAGTCGGAGAACTTCCCTTCCACTATCAGGGACGATATTATCCGGCCGAACTCCGGCGCCAGCTTGAACCCATGTCCGCTCAGTCCGACGACGCAGTGTATCCCAGGATAACCGGCGTCGGAGAGCTCGTCGATGATGGGGTGCTGGTCCGGGGTGTTGTCGTAAAGGCCGGCGTAGCCTCGCCGATAGACCCCGTCCGCCGCCATCGACGGGATGGCGGTCGCCACCGACTTTGAGAAGTCCGCCGCCTCCTCGTAGGTTATCCCCTGGTAGTAGTCGTCGGGGTCGGCGTCGTTGTGCGAGGCGTCGAGCTCGTGGGCGAGGCTGCCGACGAACAGCGCGTCGGTGCCTTCCGGCTTGTAGTAGGCCGAACGGGGAAAGTCGAAGACGGAGGGCCGGTTTCCATGATAAGGGGCCGGGCGTCCGAAGATCGCCACAGGGTGCCTCGCCAAGGTCAGGGGGAGCGCGACCCCGAGCTTCGCGAACAGCGGCTTCGACCAGACCCCGGTGGCGAGCACGACGTTCCTGCAGTTCACCGGCCCCGCGCTCGTCGTCACCGAGTACAGGCTCCGTTGTGACGAGTGGACCCTCTCTATCTCTACCACCCGGGCGCCCGTGAGGACCCTAGCTCCGAGCGACTCGGCGGCCGAGGCGAACGAGCTGGCCGTCGCCGCTGGCTCGGCGTAACCGGAGTTGGGCTCGTAGGCCACGGCGGAGAACGCGCTGGCGTCGAGCATCGGCTCTATCCCGGAGCTCGCCAGCTCGCCAGGTAG
>JAPCJN010000074.1:5091-10699 GCA_027886925.1 Nitrososphaerota archaeon | reverse complement strand
CGATGACGACAAGTCCCCTACGAGCCTGCCTGTAGTTCCTCTTCGCCCTCATCTGGTTTCTCCGCGTAAGAGACGGAGCGGCAGTCTCCGCGACCAGCTTATCGAACCCGATCGAGCCGACGATCAGTAGCGGCAAGAGCACCATGTAGGAGAAGCGCCATGCCCCCGCAGTCAAGGGGGCAACGACGAGGAGGGCCACCAGCCACACTACGGCCATCAAGACGACCGGGTTCTTGCCACGCACCACGAGGTAGACGCCAAGCGCAGCGAGAGCCAGAATCACGACCGCCGCCAAGTCGTCAGCTATCTCGACGAAGGTGTACCTGAGGACGGGCCAGCCCGCGAGGAACTGAGAAAGAAAGGTGTCACCGTTTATGCTCCCCCCGCCGTTCGCCTGCACGAACTGTAAGAGAAGCGAGACGAGGTCAGGCCTGAGCGCCGCCGCGACTACAGCGGGGACGAGCACAACGACCGTGACGGCCACAGACGCCCATATCACCTTCCTTTCGAACGCGAAGGCGACGATGGGCAGGGCAATCAACGCAGGAAGTATCGTCACGAACGAGTAGTGAGAGAGATACCCGCTGCCCAAGGCGAGCAGGAATGCGGCCCAGACCCCTGGGTTCCTGGGCTGTTTCATCACGGCAGGGACCAGCCCGAGCACCAGGAGGATCGACAGGATCCCGAAGAAGTTAGCATAGAGGCCCGCGTCGAAGACGCTTCCGAACCACACGAACCCGGTGGCCACATAAAGAAACGATGCGATCAGGCCGACACGCTTCGACTGCGCAAGGGAATTCACCGCCACGAAGACCATCAGCGGCGAGAGGACCGTGAGGATGCCCATCGCATATTGCGTCGCCTCCAGCACCAGGTCGCCGGAGAGCGCGACTAGCGAGCCCATCAACAAGTGGACGCCGAAATATAGCAATCCTCCAGGAACTATCGAGAGGACTCCAGACTGCAAGTCCGCCGTGATTTGCACATGCTGGCCAAAGTCGACGCTCTGGAATTGGGGGAAGATGGGATACTTCGAAAAGTGTGCGACGACGAGGACTGCCTGAGCGAGGACGAGGCCCAGAACGAGGAGGTCGTACCTAGTCGGCTTCACGTAGAAAGTGAACTTCCGCCTTAGTCCGACGGCCGCGGCGAACGCGACGAAGGACAGGGCGAGTATTATCTCGAGAGTGCCGGGGAATATGCCCCGCATCAGCTGCGACCCGACGAGGAGGCCGCTCGTTCGCAATGCCAGTACGAGCACGTCGACGGCCATGGACAGTCCGAAGGCTAGACCTAGCCGCTCTGCAAAAGAATACTCGCCGCCCAACCTGAAGATCTCGATGAAAGCCGCCCCTGGGAGGAAGAGTAGCGCCACGAACTCAAGGTAGCCGAGGAGCATCTAGCGACGCCATCGCAGTCCCTCTATAAATCCGGAAGGTAATGCCCATGCTGCTTCCAGTTGCAGGCCGCCTGAATTGAAATCGCCAAGATATCGGGCGGGACGCCCTAGGAAAATCGCGACATTCGAGATGGGCTCATCTTCGTGTGTGATTGAGATCGCCCGGGAGTGACATCATGGCCCTTTACTCAGCGAGGCTCTCGCAATATTCACGGGCAAGTCAGAAACTGATCATCGATTACTCTTGTCGACCCTCTGCTGGACTCGCGGCCTCGCGTTGATCCTTCTGAGGCTTCCTAGGCCTCTGCGCGACAGTCAGCAGCATCTCGAGGGCGACTACGGCTATGATGAGCAGTCCCGTGTACTCGAGGTCCGAAGAGGAGACGATGCCTAGCTCCTGCCCGGGCTGCCCTCTGGGCTCAGGCGCCAGCAGTGTCCCGTTAGGGTACTGCAGAGGGTAACGGTTCGGGACGAATGCCCCGGGCATCACGAGCGGGTGCCTCGGTTGCTGGCTAAAATCGAAAGCCTCCATCAAGTCGCTGGCCTTCGCGTCCCTCGTCCCCAAGGAAGGCAGGTTGAAGACCGTCTCTATGAGCTTCAAGGTGGAGGCGTGCTCGGACAGCGTGTTGTCGACGAACCCGTGCTTCGCGAAGGGCGAGATTATCAGCGCGGGGACGCGGAACCCGAAACCATACTGGTCCACCTGCGGTGGGGATGCGCTGTCATACCATCCCCCGTAGTCATCCCAGGTGAGGATTATCGCGCTCGAGGACCAGTATTGGCTCTTCATGATTTCGTTTATTTCGCTCACGACCTGTAGCTGCCCCTCGGTGACGTTGTAGGGCGGATGCTCGCTCATCTGGTCGGTCTCAGGCATTATCCACGCGACCGAGGAGAAGTTGGCCTTGGCTATGTCGTTCGGGAAGTCTGTCGTCTCCTTTAGCCCCTTGAGGCTGGGATGAGTTTTCATGTAGGTGGCGGACGCAGGCAGAGGGTTCCAGCCGTTTGTGAACAAGTGCTCCCCGGCGTAGTAGGTCCACGACACGTGCGCCGCGTCGAGCTCGTCGACTATCGTGGGGAAGGTGTAGGTGATATTGACCTGGTTAGTCGTGATCCCACCCGACTGGCCCGCAATGAGATAGATGTGGTTGGGGAGGCTCGGGCCCATGAACGGCGTGAACCAGTTGTCCATGAGCACATACTGGGAGGCGTAGTCCCAATAGTAGGGAATGAGGTCCGGGTTGAAGTATCCCATCGTCATAGCTGAGTGCTCTCCGTTCACGAACCCGTCCATCTTCCCACCGTCAAAGTCGGTCTGCGCGCAACTGGGCAGGTGGCAGAGGTCCTTGGGGATGGTCGGCGTGGTAATCTCCATGGGGGTGACCGGTTTGGTCGAGTTGGGGTCAGGCTGTGGGATCGCGTTTGCGAGCCCGTTAACGCCTGGGTAGAATCCGAAGTAGTTGTCGAACGTGTGGTTCTCCTCGACGAAGATGAAGATGTGTTTTATGGGAGAGACCGTTGGAGAGGCGGTCGTGGAGCTAGCTGCGAAGGCTGCAGCAATCGGCGAAAACAGTAGCAAGGCGAGAAGAGACAGGGAGAGAAATCGAGTTCCCGTTCTCAAAAGATGCTACGAGCGAGCCTCCCCGCGTATTTATGGTATTCTCTGGTTATCTGCGTGCCAATTGAACTCTGCTTCTTGCTATGGAATTCCTTTACGGCTCAGCAGTGGGCCAAGGCGAATGAACCAAGTCTGTTCACCAAAGATTTCTCGGGTGGCCCCAAATCCATGTCATCCCCTCTCGGCCCCTGACCCGGCATCGTCCTCGTTGAATCCTCGGAGACCATCCGACACGATCCTCGTGATCAACTCTTCCCATGTTAGGGAGCTAGAACACATATACTTCTTCCATCAAGCATAAATAGAACATGCAATTTTTTCAAGAGGCAAGGATAGAAGTCATGGGAAGGCTAGACGAAATCGACATGAAGATATTGGACGTGTTGCATCGCGACGCCTCCATTTCCATTCCGAAGCTCAGCACTGACCTGGGCCTCAACCTTTCAGTCACCTACAGCAGGATAAAGCGCCTCATCAAGAGGGGCATCATCCAGCGCTACACGCTGGATGTGAACGAAGCGAAACTCGGATTCCCCGCAAGCGTGGTCGTGGGGCTGAACCTCGACCCCAAGCAGAGGGCGCAGGCCATCAGTGATGTCATGAAGCTGCCGCAGACGAGGGAGCTCACAGAGGTCACGGGAAGGTTCGACGCCTTGTTGACGCTGAGAGGGCGCACCATAGAGGAACTCCACAAGACGATATCTGACACGATAGGAAGGATTTCAGGCGTCACTCATACGGAGACGTTCGTCGAGGTCGCCGCAAGAGTGCCTGAGGTCGACTACGCGCTGGCATCGGCCTCCGAAGCGCGGCATTGATGTCCCGCTCGGACAGCGGCCATATCGTCCTCGCGCGATTGGATTCTCTGTGCCGAGGGCGGATAACGGTCGTCTTGATGGCTTGAAGATCCGAAACAAAGACGGCTCCGCCGAATCGAAGATCAGGTAGGAGGGACTAACAGCTTATAGGCTTGGGCGCGGCACCAATAATTGTGGCCGACCCCTTCGTTATCCTCGACCAGTTCGCGGCGCAGGGGAAGATGAAGCCGGCACTCGCGACGAAAATCAAGGGAAGGGGCAAGTATCTTTTGGGAGCAGTCCAGCGGGTGGAAAAGGCGGCGAGCCTCAGGTATCCGCCCTACTACGTCGAGCCCACCCTTCCGATAGCGGTCACCTCGGTCGAGTACGGGAGCTTCGGTGCCCTTTTCGCACGCGTGATCCCGGCTACCTACGAAGGCAAGGTCTCTATCATAGTGCAGTTCACGGCCCCCCTACTGCTGCACGGAGCTAAGGGGACCATCGAGGCGGTGGCCGCGCACGAGTTCACGCATTACGTCGACCTGGTAAGGAGGCTCAGCAGGATGAGCATAGTGAGCGACGAGAGAGTGGGAACGTTGTTCGAGGCCGGATACGCCGACGAGGAGAGGGTCGTAGACCCTTCGAAGCTCTTCACGAAAGAGAAGGCATTGGCCAAGCTGATCACCAAGAAATTCACCCCCAACCTCACCGATGCGAAACTAGACGAGAAGGTGGGCAAGAGATGGATAGAGAAGGGGTTCCCGACACGGCGCGTGACCACAGACGACAATAACATCATGCTGAACTCCTCGAGCGTCGCGATGGCGACTTTCGACCCCGCGGTCCTGGAGAAGATAAGGGCACTTGAGTCACAACAGGCCAAGAAGTGAGACGGGAGGGATAGAAGTTTGCATTCTGATTTGCAGGGTGTCGCGAATTTGAAACCGGAGCGGATGGGGGAGGAGGAGAGGCAGAAACTTCTCGAGGTCGCAGACGGAGTGTTGGGCGACGGAGGGAAGGCCGTCGCGGTGGCAGCCTACGGCTCGAAGGTGGCAGGGTATGCGAGGAAGGACTCGGACTACGACATAATCGTCGTCGCGAAGAAGTTCCGCGGGAGGATCCAATATCACTACGTCGACTCGCCGGTCACCGCGTCTGCGCTCGTCGTCGAGGAGAGCCTGCTCGAGAGCGACGCGAGGAAGGCCCTACTGGGCGAGTTCGTCTCCGGGAGGCTGCTCAACGTCTACGAGCCGCTGCTCAACGGCCAGGTCTTCAAGACGGCCGAGGTCGATTCGAAGAAGAGGGTCCTCGCAGAGGAGATATTCGAGATAGGCTCCCAGCAGGGGGAGTTCGCGCAGGACTTGGTCATCCCGCACGAGTACTTTCTCTACAACAAGCTGCACAAGAGGGCACTCATCTACCCTCCGGCCCTCTACAGCTATGTCAAGACCTACACCTGCGCCGCGCGGGCCGAGAACAAGGCCTTCTCTCTCGAGGGGTTCGCAGAGGCCGCGCTCTCGCTCCAGGCGAGCGGCATCCTGAAGCTCGAGGTCACAGAAGGCAAGAAGGCCAAAGTCCGCATATTGGGAGAGGGGTTGAGGAGCAGGTCTTTTGCGCGCCTCCTCTCTCTGTTCAACCTCACGACCAGGGGGGTCAGGCAGTATGCCGTCCATGGATACGCGGGAAGGGTGGGCCTGAACGTGTTCAAGGACGAGGCCCTCTCGAAGGTAAGGAGGATGCAGGAGAAAGTCGACCCGCCTCTGGAGCTCGAGGAGCCGAAGCGCCTCCTGGGCC
>JAPCJN010000074.1:3899-5081 GCA_027886925.1 Nitrososphaerota archaeon | reverse complement strand
ACCGAGCAGATGATCGACAAGCTCGCCGCCCTCTCGGGCCTCGAAGCCTACACTAGGCGAGACAAGAGCCTCGGAGAGATCTACGCTACGGCGAGGCTCGTGACGTTGAGGAGCCTCGCTGGGAAAGAGGTGAAGTACGTCTTCAAGAACTTCGCGGACATCCGGTCGATGAAGTGGGCGCTCCTCAACGTTTGGTCTCTTTCAAGGAAGTTCAGCATGTCCCCGCAGGCGAGGATGCATAGGGAATACCACGCCTCGTTAATCCTTCGAGAGAAGGGGATCGCCACGCCCGCGATAGTGGGCGCGGTGCTCGACGACAAGGTGCTGGTAAAGGAGTTCATCGAGGGTGAGAGGCTCTCCGACATCGTCCAGGAAATCCAGATGGGTAGGTCCGATGCGACGGGGACGGTCAGGAGGTTCGGGGGGTCGATGGCCACGATCCATAGGGCCGGATTTGCGCTGGGAGACTCGAAGGCGAACAACGTGATAGTCAAGAGCGACGGAGCCGCGGAGACGCAAGGCGCCTTCAACGGCGGCCTCTACTTCACGGACCTCGAGCAAGCGACTGAGGGCGGAGACCAGGCGTGGGACGTAGCGGAGTTCGTCTACTACCAGGGGAAGCTGTCGTTCAAGGATTCCGGGGCGAAGAAGGTCGCCGGAGCCTTCCTAGACGGCTACAAGGAGGTCGGTGGGACAGAGAACATATCAAAGGCGATGCTGCCGAAGTATGTGGCCCCGTTCAGGCCGCTTACGACTCCGCAGGTCCTCAGGGCGGTGAAGGAATCCCTGGATTCCCACTCGTCCTGACGCCGCGACGATCGGCGCCCGCTGGATTCCACCTTAGAGGCGTTTCCAAACGCGCCGAGCGCACGACATGCGTGATTAGAAAAATCATGCTCCGGGGAGGCTTTACGGATGACAACGCTGAGCTCGCGGGCTCCCCGCACGCGGGGTAGTTTGTCAAAAAACACATGATTGCGACCGCCCTTGAATAGAAGGAGTTCGACCGGGGAGCGCGTCGTAAGGATTTGCGTTAGTTCTTTGGGGACTTGAACGTCGTGTAGCCGCAGTTCCCACAAGAGAGCCTGTCCTTGTGCTCCGCCATGAAGTATCCCTTGCCGCACCTCTGACATTCCTTCTTCAGCCGCTCGACTGTTCCGTCGCCGACCTTGTAGAGCTTCC
>JAPCJN010000074.1:0-3889 GCA_027886925.1 Nitrososphaerota archaeon | reverse complement strand
GCCCGCGGCTTTCGCTCCTTTCTGACCTTGCGGACCTTTGGAGCCTCCACCGGAGCCTCGGTCCCCGCCGGGGGTGCGGGCGCTGGTGCTGCCGCAGGAGCTGGTGCCTTCGACATTACTTCTTCTTACCCGCCTTTTGCTGCTTCGCCTGCTGCGCAGCGGCCTCGGCCTTCTTCTTGGCCTGCTTGGCCGCCTCCCTCTCTTCCTTGCTCATGAGCCTCGTCGCGAGATAGCTCGGCGATACCAGTTTTCGCGTGCCCTCTGTGTCGTAGACCCTGAACGTGCCGATGAGATCCCGGGACCCCGATCCCGAGGAGAGTCTCAAGAGCGAGACCCTCGTCTCCTCGACGTTCATCGACTGGGCTACCTGCGTGACCGCCTCCTTCCTGCTTAGCCCGCCCGCTTTGGCTGGGAACAGCACGTCGACGTCCCATCTTCCAAGGAGCTTGTTTTCTTTCTTCTCGAGTACCTGCATCCGGGATTCTAAAGACCCCGCGACGGCGGGAGATTAAAGAGGTTTCGCCCCGAGAGGCGACGTGCGGCATCCGATGTCGGCGAAAGGCAAGATATCGCTCATGTCGACATCCGGCGCAGCATCTCCAGCGCGATGGCTTTCGACCGCTCGTCGACCTTCACGGCGACCACCCCGACGAGCGGCTGGCCGTAGAACACGACCGAACCCGTCGGGGCGTCGACGACCGCAGGGAGAGCAAGAAGGTCTTCCTCGCCCTCGATGATGACCATCACAGGTTTCTTCGCCTTGAAGGCCTTCTTGATTGTGCGCCTAGCAGCCTCTGTGATCCCTCCTGCTGGGTTCTTTGCCCTTAGGACCGAGGCGTGGGCCACCTTGGGGATGTCGCGGACGGCCCTTCGCTCCATCCCGTCCACCACGAAGACGTCGGGCGACCTGCCCGTGATCTCTTGCAGCCTCTCGGTCACCCTGTCCCCGACGGTCACTACGAGGGACGAGCTGGTCACCACGGAAAGGAACTCTTCGCCCTGGACGTCGACGGAGGGAAAGAGTTGCCCTATCGGTCTCTTGAGCTTTCGCCTCAGGCCCGGGTTGAGGACATAATCACCTGACGAGGACAGCGGCGACCTGCTCGCCTCCTCCAACTCATTAGCTTACCTTGAGAGCGTATCGCCCGGGCACGGTGATTCCAAGCGTCGTCGCGACGTTGGAGTGAGCGACATCGAGCACGATTATCAGGCCTGACCATTCGTCGCTGAGCTCGTTCGACTTGTCGTTGGGGCACGTCTTGTCGTGCGTCAGCATGTGGCATTTCCTGCAAGCCTGCTCTCTGGCCAAGGTCTTTTTCCTCGCCCTACGCCGCCCTTACGGCGGCCTTTGCCTGCTTCTGGGCCTTTGAGATCTCTTCCTCTATCCACTCCAAAGCGCCGAGGAACGGCTGCCTGCACGTGACGCCTATCTTGCCCATAGAGATGCCGTGGCCGAGGCTCACCGCGGTGATCCTTACCCTCACCTTGCTCCCTACCTTGAGGGTCCTCTTGCTCTGCGAGGCGGTGATCACGCCCGACTTTACGTCGCTGGTCAGATAGTCGTCCATTATCTGGCTGAGGTGGAGCAGCGCGTCGGTGGGGCCTATTCTTACGAACGCGCCGAAATCGGTGATTTCCACTACCTCACCCTCGACGATTTCTTGCTTGAGTGGGAAGAAGGAGAGGACCTGGAACCTCACCTTGTGGTAGGTCGCACCGTCACCGGGGATTATCTTCCCGATCTTGTCCACCTTCACGTTGGTGACGAGTATGAGGTAGCCGCTTTCCGGGCTGATGGTGCTTTCATACTTCTGTTTGAGCAGCTCGAGGGCCACGCCCTCTAGAGAGCTTCCGAACCGGTTTGGGGCAACACGGACTACGTCTTCGAGTTCAACTAGCTGAAACATGATATACCCTAGGGAAGGTTTTGCCTTTTTTTAACCCTAATAAAACATTTTGCATTCTATTTGGCGGTTTTCGGCCTTCATCGCCCTAAATCGAGACCCGCCTTCCGCGAAGTGAGATGACCCTGGCAACCCTCGAGGCCCGCAGCCGCTCCGCGAGGTCGGAGTCTATGGTCGCGACGGCAGCGCCTTCCTTCAGCGCGAACGAGATTATCTCGTCGTCGGGCTTCCCTCCGCCGTCGGGCTCGAGGGCCAGGTCTCCCCGGTCCAGGAGCTCCAGCGCAAGTCCGGCCAGCTTTCCCCTCTTGTTGTCGCGATCTGCGAGGCGCCTCAGCTCGTCGCGCACCGACGAGACGACAACCGGGTGGAAGAAGCCGACCTTCTCCGTGATGTCCTGGGTCCAGGGCGTAGGGTGCTCCATCACGGCGATGAGAAAGCTGCTGTCGAAGACGACGACCATCCCTTTCCTCCTCCTTCTTCCTCCCGTCTCCGTTAGGGGCGGCCTAGCGGATGAGGCCAGAGCCAATCAGGCGCCACCTCTCAGCGATTCTCCTGCTAATCGCCACCCGGCCGTCCTGCTCGACGACGACGGGTTTTTTGAGGTCGAGCTCTGCGACCGACTCGCGCGCGGATGTGACGGTGCCGAGCGTGGAAGCTGTCCCGATGTTCAGCCTGAGGGTCTCGCCCGTCTTGACCTTGTCGACCTTGATGAGGGTCGAGGCGCCCACTGCCTGCTCGAAAAGCTGGAGGTCGACCACTATGTGCGTCCTGACGGGCGGAAGGGTCCCCGGCTTCCCGAGGAGGTCGCCGACGAGGACGTCGCCCTTTGTGAGGCGCGGGTCCAAGGTCGTCCCGAGCGCGATGAGACCGCCCGGCCTCACCTTCTCAGCCATGCCCGCGCCGGTCCCGAGGCTCGATACCTTCGTGAGGATCGGGGAGTACTTGCCGCTCCTCTCCTCCGGCATCCCTGGCGAGATTTCTATCTCGTCTCCGATCTTGAACTCGCCCTTGACCAGGCTCCCTCCGAGGACCCCGCCGACGAGGGATTTTACGTCGGCCCCAGGCCTGTTCACGTCGAAGCTCCTGAGGACGTACATTTGCGCGTCCGCGCGAAGATCGCGCTTCGGCGTCGGTATGTGCTCCTCGATCGCCTCGATCAAGGCGTCGATGTTGATCCTGTTCTGCGCCGAGACCGGGATAACCGGCGCGTCGGCGGCGATGGTGTTGGCGAGAAACTGCTTGATGGCTTCGTAGTTCTTCTTCGCCCCCTCGGTGTCGACCCGGTCTATCTTGTTCTGGACGACGACCATCTTCTTCATTCCGAGCATCTGCAGGGCGAGGAGGTGCTCCCGAGTCTGGGGCATCGGCACGGGTTCGTTCGCGGCTATGACCAGGATGACGCCGTCCATCAGCGCGGCGCCGGCGAGCATGTTCGTCATGAGGCTCTCGTGGCCTGGCGTGTCGACGAAGCTCACGGCCCTCAGGAGTTGCGTCTCCCGCCCGCAGACGGGGCATATTGGGGAGGTGGAGTAGGCCTCCGGAGGAGGCGTGTGGGCGCACTTGTAGAAGGCCGCGTCCGCATATCCTACCTTAATTGTGATTCCCCGCTTGAGCTCTTCGCTATGGGCGCTCGCCCAGACGCCCGTGATGGCTTGGACCAGGCTGGTCTTGCCGTGGTCGACGTGCCCGCTGCTGCCTATGTTGCACTCAGGCTGCTGGGGGATCCTCGGCCTTTCCTCTACCGGGGCCGACGGGGTCGGCGCTGCTTCTTGCTCTTGCTGCTGGGACATGTGAAAAGCGGATTTGCTAACTTCGCTGCCGCGTCTATTTTAAGGTGCTGAACCGGATCGGATCTACTCGGCCTTGACCGCGTTGAGCTGGTAGATTTCTTCAGATACCACGCCGCCACGGACGAGCTTTCTCCTCTTTTCGCCTTGTACCGAGTGCCTGAACCCAACGCCCTCGGTGAGAAGTATGTACTTCTT
>JAPCJN010000073.1 GCA_027886925.1 Nitrososphaerota archaeon | reverse complement strand
GAAGATCTTGGCCAAACCCCACGGATTGAAGGTAGAGAAACTTGAGGATCTGACTGAAGCCAAGCTCAAGCCAGAGTTCGTGGGGAAGGTCGGCAGGTACCACATTTTGACGACCCCGGATGCCTTCACGGAGACCTACGAGGAGCTGCAAGACAGGGTGCTGATGGCGGTCCACACCATCAGGAAGGGAGGAAAAGGGAACGCAATAATGGTCTCGCACGGAGACGTCATAGTGTCCCTCCTTGACAGCGTGGTCGAGAGGAAGGTAGGAAAGAGCAGGGACTACGTGATACATCCAGACCCGGGCTCGCTCAGCATCATTGAGCTGAGGGGAACGCCCAAGCTCTTGCTTTTCAACTACCGCAGAAAACTCCTTGACAACTTCTGATCCTGCAATCCCTCAGGACAAGGGCTCAAGCCGCGAAGATCCCTTCTTCCACGACGTATTTCCTCCTGGCCAGGTCCATGAGGTTCCTCGTGAACACTATCCCATAGACGGCGACGACGATGGCGAAGAGAAAAGAGACGTAGGCGGCAGGCCCTACCTGCCCCGCGGCCATGCTTGAAGATATGTAATACATCATCCCGTTCGTGGTCTGGAGACCCTGGCTCGAGACCGAGGGGGCTATGCCTGGCCAGAACTCCCCGATTGCTATCCCTGCCCAGGCGCTGTTGATGGTGCTGGACAGCCCAGTGATCAGGTAGGGCAGCGTCGCAGGGAAGACCACGCGCCTCATTCGGGTCAGGAAACGGATCCGGTAGTTCTGGACCACTTCGTTGAATTCAGTGGGGATTGCCTGCACGCCTATCCAAAAGTCGAAGAAGACGTAGTAGAAGCAGCTGAGGAATCCTAACACGAATATGTAGACCTCCGTCCAGAGGAAGGGCAGCGCGTGCTCGAGGAACGGCACGGTAGCTATGAAGATGAGTGGGAAATAGGTCGGAGCAGGGAAAGCTGCGAACATCTGGACCGCCGGCAAGATGACGTTGCCGGCCCGATGGTGGGTCGAAAGATAATATCCGACGAAGAGCGCCACGACGAGCGAAGCTAACGTTATCAGACTTACCCGGAGATAGTCCGCTGCCACGTACTCGAGCAGCTGGGGCGTTTCGGCGAAGTAAGTCCCCCAGGTCTGGGGGGAGACCGAGAGGATGAGTTGCCCCGCAGAGTAAAGCAGGTAGACCAGGAACAGCAGGACGACCGCGACCACGGAAAATTTCGCTGCCTTATCTCGGCGGGCGCGACTTGCCTCTGCTTCCCCTTCCTCGTTTCCGCCTATCCTGATCCTAGAAGAGTACCTCGATATGATCCGCGTCTGACCCTTGACGGCGCGCCAAGGCGTCGCCAGCCTGCCTCGCCACCTACCCGCGTTGCGTTTTATCACGCCGGGCGTGTCCACGCCGTATTTCGCCAATGCCCACCTGCTCATCCGGGAGAGCGAGACGGTGACTGCGACCACCGCCACACCGATCGCGACGAGGCAATAGAACACCCCGGTGAGGTCGCCTGCGGCCGTGTAGCTCGTGATCAGCGTCCCGATTCCGAAGGTAGAGCAGGTGCCTCCGGGACAGATCTTCGCGGTCGCCACTCCCGCGGTGAAGACCTCGCTCACCGTGATGTAGAAGAAAGCGTCGGCGAAGCTCGAGAAGATGTTCGAGGTAATCCTCGGGACCGAGTGGGGGATGAATAGGGTGGTCATCTTCCTTGCGAAGTTGAACCTGTAGTTGTCAGACACCTCCAACAGGTGCTCCGGGACGGTCTTGAACGCCTGATAGATCCCGATCCAGACGTTCCAGACAACGGCGTCGAATACAAGAAAGTCGACCGCCAGCTCGACCCCGAGCTGCCCAGGGAAGGTCAGGACGAACGCCACCAGCACCAGGGGGAGGAAACCTATGACTGGAATCGACTCGAACACATTGACGAGAGGGACGTAGATGCTCTCGAAGGTGCGACTTTTGATGGACGCGTAAGCGAGCAGCCATCCGCTGACGATCGAGAGTCCGATGAGAAGGAAGATCCTACCCAACGTCGCAAGCGTCGCGAGGGGGATGGTCAGGTCCAACATGGCTCACGTCTGCGCTCCTTTGGGGTTCAGCCCTGCGTAGAGCCTGTCCACGTAGTCCAGAAAGCCCGGTTCTCTCTCAGACCTCGGGCGGGGGAGGTCTATCGAGACCACGTCGGCGATGGTCGCGGGGGAGCCGTTCATGATGTAGACCCGGTCGGCCAGCTGGACGACCTCGTGCAGGTTGTGCGAGACCAGCACGGCGGACTTCAACGAGGTCGTCGGATTGAAGACGAGCTCGTATACCTCCTTCCTGATCTCGTTGGCGGTCAGCTCGTCTAGGTGGACGAAAGGCTCATCGAGGAGGAGGACTTCAGGTTCTGCAGCGAGGGCGCGGGCGATCGCCACGCGCTGGCGCATTCCCCCGCTCATCTCCTTGGGATAGTGTCGCTCAAATCCCTTCAGGCCCACCATCCCGAGCATCTTCTCGGATAAGGCCGTCGCCTCGTCGTCGCTCTTCTTGCTCCCGAGCAGGACCAATTTCACGTTGTCCAGTGCCGTCATCCATGGGAACGTCGCTATCGATTGGTGCACGAGGGATATCTTTGCCGAGGGTCGCGTCACGTCTATCCCGTCCAGGAAGACCTTCCCGGAAGTGGGAGGGATGAGGCACGCAAGCAGCCGAAGCAGCGTCGACTTTCCCGTCCCTGTGGGACCGACGATGGCCACCATCTCGTCCTTGTGAGTGAGCACGTCGACGTCCTTGAAGACCGGCCGAGAGCCGACGTAGCTGAAGCTCAGACCCCTTCCTTCCAAGACGACGTCCCCGCTCGTTTTCGGTTCGCTTCGTGCCGCAGAACGTGAGCTCATGTCCTCCCCTGGATTCCGCGGCCAAGGGCAACGTATATACGCCTATCCCATCCCCCTGGAGGGGATTGGCACAGCACAGAAGGAAGCAGGTGGGGCTTCGCATCAGGAGGATACACGGGCACGTCCACGCGATCACAGAGATGATCGACGAGGGACGCTCTTATTCGGACGTCGTCCATCAGATCACGGCAGTGAGGGCCGCGCTCGATGGCGTCATCCAGGTCATCGTCGACGACCTGGTCGAAGACTGCGTCAACGGCCTGGAGCGAGAAGAGCCGTTGGAGAAAACTCTGCTCGAGCTCCAGGCGGTGGTGGGGAAGTTGCGCTGACCCCGATGATGAGCGGAGAGCGAGCAGCCAGATGACAGATGCGGAAGGAACGTCGGGACCCGACGCTGAAGTGGGCAACACTAGGACTGACGTCGTCCGCCTCGCGGTGATGGGGGTCGCGGCGTTCTCTAGCTGGTTGGGGATATGGCGCATTTTCGCCCCTCTGGACGTCATCGCGATAGCTGCGACCCTGTTGGGCGGGTATGGGGTCTACAGGGAGACGGTAGAGTCACTCAGGCGCGGTCGTGTCAACATGGAAGTCTCCATGGCCGTCGCGATATTCGCTTCACTGCTGCTTGGACAGTTCACGGTGTCCGTCGTCATAACGTTCTTCGTGCTTCTCTCGGAATACATCGAGACCTACGCAGTGGACAAAGGAAGGCAGACGATCTTCTTGCTCGAGAAGTCAGCCCCGAAGAAAGCGCTTGTGAGGAGGGAGGGGGTGGAGGTGGAGGTCGACGTCACAGCGCTTGCGCCTGCCGACGTCGTCATTGTGAGGGACGGTGAGCGGGTGCCTGTCGACGGAGTGATAGTGGTAGGTTCGGCGTTCGTGAACCAGGCGTCGATAACAGGCGAGTCTGCCAGGGTCGAGAAGAGCGCCGGGGACAGGGTCTACGCAGGGAGCATCGACGAATCAGGCGTGTGCGAGGTGCGGACCGAGAAGGTAGGCAGCGAGACCGTGTTCGGGAAAATAATCAAGCTCGTGGAGGAGGCAGAGAACAGGAAGGCCCCGATTCAGAAGACGTCCGACCGCCTTGCGGCTTGGCTCGTCGAGTTCGCCATAGGTTTCGCCGTGCTGACTTTCCTGGTCACCAGGGCGGTCACTCCGACGCTCTCGGTGGTCGTCGTCGCGGGGGCCTGCGGCGTAGCCGCTGGGACGCCTCTCGCCATAGTCGCCACGATGGGGAAGGCCGCGAAGAGAGGAGTCATCGTCAAGGGCGGGGCATACATCGAGGAGATGAGCAGGGTAGACACGGTGGTGATAGACAAGACGGGGACGCTGACCCTTGGGGAGCCTGTCGTTACTACCGTAGCGAGTTTTGACGGTTGCACCCGGGAGAGGACCCTGGAGTACGCTGCGATGGCGGAGAGGTATTCGAAGCACCCGCTCGCACGAGCGATAACATCGAAGGCTGCGGAGCTAGGGATCAGGCTCCCCGAGGCGACCCCGCAGTCCTCAACCTACCTGGCGGGAAAGGGCGTCGTCGTCTCCCAGCACGATGGCGACCAGATAATCGTCGGGAATGTCGGCCTGATGGCAGAGAAAGACATCAGGCTCCCGAGCGGCATGACCCGGGGGCCGATTTCCGAGACATTCGAAGAGGGAAGGTCGACGGTATGGGTGGCGCACGGCGGCAAGATATGCGGGATGATAGCCATCTCCGACAAGGTTCGCGGCGAGAGCAAGCGAGCGATAGCCGACCTTAAGCGACTCGGCATTCGGACGGTCATGCTGACAGGAGACAACGAGGCGGTCGCTCAGGCGGTGGCAAGAGAGGTCGGCATCGACGAGGTGCACGCGGAGCTGCTTCCGGAGGACAAGGTGTCCATCATCGAGGAACTGGTGTCGGAGGGACACAGGGTCGCGATGGTCGGAGACGGGATAAACGACGCGCCAGCCCTCGCGAGGGCCAACGTCGGAATCGGGATGGGCGCGGGGACAGACGTCGCAATCGAAGAGGCGGACATCGTGCTCATGACGAACGACCTTCAGAAGATCGCGGACGCGGCCAAGCTCAGCAGGAAGGCATATCGGACGATAATGACGAACTTCTATGGGACGGTCGCAGTGGACGGCATCGGAGTCACGCTCGCTTTCCTCGGTCTCTTGAACCCGCTCCTGGCCGCCGGGATACACGTTACCTCAGAGCTGGTGTTCATCCTCAACTCCGCCAGGCTGATCAGGTGAGTACGCTCGGCTCAGATGGCAAAGACCGCGGTCAGAGACTCGCTCTGCGCGAGGACCACCGTCCTCACGGGGTTCGTGCCTCCGTCTTGCCAATGTTGAAACACGTACTTCTGGTAGTTGGCCACGGAGACCGTGTATTGCGCTCCAGGCACGCCGTTGAACACGAGCGGAGTGAACCCCGTCGCGACTACCGCGCCATTCGACTGGATCACCGTCCACAAGCCTGTGAGGGGCTTGCCGCTCAAGCTCGCCGAGCTCACGGTCAGCATGGTCGACGTCCTATAGAGGGCGGTCAGCACCGTTTTCTGTCCCAAGGTGACTGTGATAGGCCCGCTAGGCCCGGCACTCCAGTGGTCGAAGACGTCGTTCTGATAGCTCGAAGCCGTGACGGTGTAGGTTTGCCCATAGGTCCCGTTGAACGTGAAAGGCGTGAACCCCGAGCCCAGTGTCGCGCCGTTAGACTGGACCGTGATCCACAAGCCGTCGAGAGGACTGCCGCCGAGGGTCGACGACACCACGGTGAGGGAGACGGGCTGCGGAGCGTCGAGCGAAGCGACCAGGTTCGAGAAGTAGGAAGGAAGGGCAGAGTAGGGGTTTGGCATGGTCCCGTCAGTGATGTAGACGTAGCCCACGTAGCTCGAGGCGGCGCTAAGGAAGGTCGGGTTCGAAGCGACTCCATAGGATATGGAGGCGAAGTTGAGCTTGCCGTAGGAAGAGTGCCAACCGGCAAGATACGACAAGCTGGGGAGCCCGGCGTTCTCGTAGGTGACCATGGTGTCCACCGTTCCGATGTAGCTTGGGAGGGTGTCTGTCCCAGGGTTCCCCACCGTCAACCCTAGGCCGATTGATTTCGCATAGCTGCTCAGGTAGGAGTAGTAGCCCTCGTTGCCCGCGACGTTCGACATCTGGTCGAAGAAGATGCCGTTCACTCTGTAGAGGGCCTTGTAGGCGCTGACGTCGGCGATGACATAGCTGGTTGGTCGCATCGCGTAGCTCGTGTAGACGTATCCTAGCACGACTATGCCAGCAGACTGCATGCTTTGGATGCCGTGGGCGTAGTTGGGGTCTTGCAGAGGTCCGGGACCGCTGTCGGGGTTGATGACGACGACAAAAGGCACGTCGGGATGGGCTTGTTTGGCTTGGACGACTGAGGCCCAGCTGCTGCCAGGGTAGGCATAAAGCGGGATTATCACGCCGGTCTTCGGGACGGAGGCGTACGCATGGTGAGTTTGGGGCGAAGCCGCCACTACAAGGAACAAAAGCGATAGCACGGCGACGAGCCGTGCTCTTCCGAAGGGCCTGGTAACGTTCAAACTGAGGAAATTTACGTATTTGGTCTACATAATAACGATATGAAGGATACCTACATAGTCAGGTTTTGAATCCAGACGAAAGAGGGTGCCGACAAGGCGAGACCGAGCGCCGCCATTAGACCGACAAGATGAGGCGTGGACCTCCCAAATGGAGGCGGCTCGACTTGAGCCTATGCTACCTTGACGATTTTTCCCTTGTGCCGTATCGGAAGTCTGACGGTGAGGATTCCCCCCACAAGCTTCGCTCTGGCCTTCGCGGCCTCGACCTTAACCGGGAGTCGTACCCTTATCAGGTATTTCTCGAATTCGGCGTAAGCGAGACCGGACGGGTTCAACCTCAGCCTTACGGGATTCCTTGTTCTTGCCTCTATCTTGATAGCGTCTTCGGTGACGTCCAATGAGACGTCCTTCCTCTTCTTGACCCGCGGAAGGTCAAAACTGGCCTTCACCTCCTTGTCGTTCACCTCCAGCCTGTAGAGCGGCCTCAGAGACATCGATTCGAGGTCGAACAGAGACCCCTCGGCCATCTCCGCCACCGCCTGATTGAAAATGCGATCGAAGCCTTCCTCGAACCATTCCAGCGAATCATTGTCGCCTTCCCACATTTCTTTCGTCGCCAACCAACCTATCCATACACGCCGGCGGGCTTCGACGGCAGCTGTTGCTGCTCGGCTTGTTGAGTCTGCTGCATGAGTTGCCTGAGCCTCAAGCGAATCTCTTCAGATTGCTTCAACAGGGGCTTGACGTCAACCTTGACTGAGAGGAGGCCGCCGAGAGTCTCGACGGTTCCGCTCGCGGCCAGAGGGTCGGGAAACTGGAGAAGGGATTCCACCATCAACACCAGACCGCTTTGTCCTTTTGCCATGCACTGCTTCAGCAGGCTGGCATGCAGGCCGCTGATCATGCCGTCCTCGAAGGGTGCGACGCCGAACGCTTTCATTTTCTTCAATATTGTCTCGTCGTTCGCCACGCCGAGCACGACAGGTTTCTCATCTGGTGACTCTTCTCGCTTTCTGGAAGGGAGACCAGTCACACCGACCATCATCTCTGCTCGCTGCGACTTTGCCCAGGAGACCAAGTCTTTGGCCACCTCGACCGACAGCCTAGGGGGAAGGGGCACCTCAGAGAGTACGACCGCCACGCCGCCCCCACCGAAGATATGGACTGGATAGTCAGGCTTCGACTCGTGGACCACCAAGACAGGCGGCATAGCCTCAGCATCGATGTATCCTATCTGCTCTAGCTTGAGTTGCTCTACCAGGTAGGAGCATGCGATCGTTCCGACCAATCCTGAGTCAGGGACACCCACTATCACCTTCGGGCTCTTCAGAGAGCCCCCCGAGACGTTGATGCTGACCTTGTTCCTTTCGCTCAATGGACCCTTGCTGCTTCACACGCCTTCCGCCTCTATATGCCTTTGGCACGCCACTTGACGATTATGACCCTTGGCTCTGTGTGTCATTCTACCACCGGCGTGTGGAGTCTTCAACCTCGTTCAGAGGACGTGATGCTTTTCGCAGCCCCGACTGGAAGTGCCTTTTTCTTCCCGTCGCTGGCTCTATTGTCGTTGCTCATATGTCGACGGCCCGCGGATTTTCGGAGCCATGGACTTCGGATCCCTTAGTCAACTTTCTAGGACAGTCCCAAATCAGCATCGAAGGCGATCGCGCTAGAGCTTGGCACCGCAACCGCTGCAGAACTTTGCCCCGGCGGGGTTCTCTGTCCCACAAGCGGCACACTTCGAAGGCCCGAGCGGCGCTCCGCAGTTGTTGCAGAACTTCCCGCCACCCGACGGCTGACCACATTTGGGACATATTGCGGGACTAGCTTGATTGCCTTGTGAAGCAATCGGATGGGCCTGAGCAGCGTCAATCGTGCACAGGGACACGTCCGCCTTCCAGTCGTTGTCGCAGACATACTTGTGGCATTTTGGACATTGATGGAGGTGGGTCATCGCCTCGGTGGTGGCTTTCTGGAGTGCAGCTTCACGCTCTTTGTCCCATTGGGGCGTCTGGTAGGCCTGTCCTCCTAGCGCATTTGCGAGATATGCCTTGTTTGAGAACATGCTGCCGAACTGCGCTACCTTGTTGAACGCGGCCTTCTCCTTCGCGGCCTCTGAAGCCACGAAATCCGACTCGTAACCGGTCCCGCAAATCTGGCACTTGAAGATGAACTGGAATCCCTGTTCAGTGCTCTTGTCTTCGACGTTTGTGGGCAGAGACTCCATCGATCAAGATTCGAATCCTGCAACTCGTTCTAATAAGTATTGACGGGAGTCTGCGGCGTTTCATTTTGGGACGCATAGTTTTACCTCATCGGGCCGGCGTTCAGCCGCCTGGAACCGAACGAGGCAGGGAAAAAGTAGTGCAGAAGACCGTCAAGAGTCCGATGACAAGACGATGCGGATCACGGGATAGGACGTAGAGGCCCTGAGTGCTGGTGCGAATTCAAGCGCGACCCGGCATTTCGTCCTTATGTGGCCTGACCAAGATATTGCTTCGATGATAGTAATGGCGTAGCAAGAACTCGCTACCGAATTTCTGGCTCCCAACGTCTTCTTCGGGGCCCGGCCAACAGCAGAGCTGCGGCCAACACCACAGTGAAAATTATTGGGACGGCAAGCGCGGGAAACTCGGGGTGCGTGGCGACAACAATCTAGGCGGCCAATTTCGCAGTAGCCCATGCTGTCTCCCAGTTCTAACTGCAGAAAACCTTTGAATTTTTGCTTCAGTTAATCCTAGCTACTGAATAGAGGCTTAGGTGCCCCGGGCGGGCGTTAGACCATCTAGGTCGGTTCCCCAGGTCAAAACCAATCAGTCTAGCTCGGAAGAGACCTCCTGTTCTTTTCGACCGTCGGGAGACGTTTTGACCGGAGAGCATCCTCACGGGGGATGAGAAAGGAAGGCTTGATGCATGATAACGTTTTGCGCAAGACCAATCATCCCGAGGGCAATCGAAATCCCCACCACGAGGTAGAGTATTTCATGCCTGTAGCTTTTCGAGACGAATGCGACAACAGAAAAGGGCACGAAGTATAGAAATAGACGCACCCATCCGTTGCTGAAACCGACATACATCGAATAAAAAAGGAAGACAGAATACACAACAAAGAGGATAGCCGCGAACCTAATCATTGGAGCTATCGTCCCCCGACGCCTAACGTCTATCAGCGCGAACCAGAACAAACCGCTGCTTAGCAGCACCGCCTCGGCGAAATTCACGAATGTCAGAGCGGGATTGTGGGCGAAGACCGGCGGAGATGAGGAGACGCTCTGGGAGATCCAAGCGGCGAAGCCGAAGAAGCTCCCGGAGACCAGCTCGTTGTAATATAGCCAAATGCAGATGAAGAGGGCCGAAGGAATGGCGTACTTGACTATGTTGAGCATCGTCCTTCCGCCCATCTTCTTCAGCACGAACATAGAGAACGCGTAGAGCATCGTGACCGCCAAGAATAGCCACGCCTCGTATCTCGTCAGGACGTTCAGAAGTGTCAGAATCGATGCTCCCACCAAGAATCTCGATGATTGAGATTCGATGTAGACGAAGAGAAAGTAGACCGCCCCAAACAACAGCATTGTCGAGAAAGCGTCGGTCATCCCCTGGCTGGCGTAGGCGACTAGGTAGCCCGAGGTCAGGAGCAACGCAGCCCCTAGGAACTGGCGTCTTTGGTCGAAACCCGCCCTCTTGAGCGCGGAAACCGTTATCGCCGAGATGATACCGAGCGATGTTGCTGAGATGACGATTCCTATGACCGCCGTGCTGACTCCGGTCAAGAAATAAATTCCCGCGAGCAATAACTGCCAAAGGGGCAACCAGACGTAGTAGCCCTGTCCGAATCCCTGGAAGAAGTACCAGTTTGGCCCGCGCTGAGCTATGAGGAGGGCCTGCTCTGCCCTGGTCGCAGCGTCAAATTCCCATGCGACGTTAAAGTAGAGGCCGATTACGATCTCCATCGCTGTCGCAAGAGAGAAGACCGCGATTTGCGCGTCATATGCGTGCATGACTCTGGTGATCCTGGAAAGCAGGGAGGAATCTTTGTAGCCCTGACCGCTCAAGAAGAATATCCAATGAAATTCGGGTCGAGCACGATTAATACTCTTTGACCGATTGTTCTTTCTTCTGTGATACCGTTACGGGCGGGCACGGTGCCCCGCTTACAGCTCATTGAAGCCTCCGTCGGACAAATGGGGTATAAAACGCGTTTATCTTAAAGAGATGTCCCGGGCGGGATTGTGGCCCAATCGGAGTGGGCCATCAGTCAAGCGCTCAATTCTAAAGTTGACACGGATCCAGACACGCACGCGTGCATGCTTTAATATTGGCGTGGCAATAATACTTTC
>JAPCJN010000072.1:3066-10774 GCA_027886925.1 Nitrososphaerota archaeon | reverse complement strand
GTCGCTCGGATCCGCATGCATCACCACGTACACTCCTGAGAACTGTGCGTCGACAGCCATCGTCGCGGCACCGATGTGGTTGAGGTAGGCATCAGAAGACGGCCTGTCCGACGATCGTTGGGAGCCTACCAGGAAGAGGGGGATTGGGATGCCCCGGAGGGCGAAGCTCAGAGCGGCTGCTGTGTATCCCATGGTGTCTGTTCCCATCGTAAGAAGCACTCCGGACACGCCTCTGGCGACGACGTCGGAGACCTTTTTCGCCATCGTCTCCCAATTGTCAGGCTCGAGGTTCTCGCTGTAGACACTGAGGACTATCTCTGGCTTTATGTTCGCGATCTCTGACAGCTCGGGAAAGAGCGAGTAGAGTTCCTCGGATGTCGTCGCCGGGCGCACCGCCCCAGTCCTATAGTCCACTCGGCTCGCTATAGTCCCGCCTGTCCCCAGTATGGAAACCTCGGGAAGGTTGTTACTGGAGGCCCTTGTCGGCGCGGCGAACTTTGGCGCCTCTCCTTTCTCCGACCTGACGATTTTCGAAATCTTGTCGATTGCTATCCCTACGTTGTAGCCGCTTTTCAGCTTGATGACGATATGCTTGTCGTCGTCGTGTTCGTATCGGGGCACCAGCGTGCCTTTGACGACCTCGTCTCCCATCCAGACCTCCAGGACGTCGCCGATGGCCGCGCCTGCGTCAGTCAACACTTTCGTCGAAAGGCCTCGGTAGCCCGTGAGGTCTGGCATCTGCTGCCATCCGGTGGTTCCCATTGGCGCATAAAGTTTTGAGGTCAGCGAGCCGAGGGGAAGGGCCTTTGCCCTAGCCAGCTAGTTAGCTCTCCAGGCTGGAGAAGATGTTCTTCATCTCTTGCTTTGTCCAGCCCTTGAGAGTTGTTGACCTGACGTTCCCCAGCCTCCCGAGCTCGAGGCCGAGCTTGATCATCGAGACATCATCAGGGAGAGTCACAATAGCCACCAGATCGTATTTTCCCAGCGTGTAGTAGTACGTGGCCTCACCACCCATCTTCTTGACCATCCTGTCGAAGCTTTCTGCCCGCTTCGGAGCATCCTTTACTGTGCGGATCCCTTGCTCCGTCCAGTTTAGAAGAAGGATGTAATTGTTCATAGGTAAAATTCGCTCTTGTCTTAGATAAACGATTCCCCATTTCGCGACTGTCGACGTTACCTATCGGATCGAGGCCCGTCTGCGCCCTAGTTCCGACGGCCTGCACGGGCGCGCTGTCATAATCGCCTACCTCCGCTGACCGAGAGTCGTCCTCGGCGTTTGAGCCTTCGGACATCACCTCGAACATTTCTATCGCCGGTGCCAAAAGGGGCCTTCGGTCGGACGTGCTCACAATGAGCGTCGGGCTGTTGAACATCTAATTCTTGGGAGAGCCGTCTCAAGTTGGAGCGCCTCCGTTTGCGACATCCGGGGGCCGAAGCCCCTAGGTCCATGAAAGGAGATGTCGTCGGCTTCGCCTTTGGAATATTTTAGGTAATCTAATTAATATAGGGAATAATTTCGTTACTCATTATATGAGTACATCTGAATACGCGCATCCTGAAGTGCTGGTTGACACGGATTGGGTTTTGGCGCATCACAACGATGCAAACGTCAAGGTCGTAGAAGTGGATTACGACGCGGCAGCGAACTACAGCGTGGGTCACATCCCCGGCGCGGTCCTGTTCGACTGGAAGAAGGACATAAACGACCCCTTGAGGCGGGACATTCTGAGCAAGGAGCAGCTGGAGACTCTCTTCAGCAACGCAGGCATCAATAGCGACACATGGGTGATCCTATACGGGGATTTCAACAACTGGTTCGCTGCATTCGCGTTCTGGGTGTTGAAGTATCACGGGGTGCAGAACATCAAGCTTCTCAACGGCGGGAGGAAAAAGTGGTTGCTTGAGGACAAGCCCGTGACGAAGGACGTTCCAACCAACGAAAAGTCGAGCTACAAGGTAGGAACCCCTGATCCTTCTCTCAGGGTGTACAAGGACTACGTCCTTCAGTCACTCCGACTGGGAGACAAGGTCCTCGTCGACGTGAGGGGACCCAAGGAGTTCAGCGGCGAGATCCTCGCGCCTCCTGAGTACCCGACGGAACACGCTCAGCGTGGAGGCCATATCCCCGGGGCCAGGAACATCCCTTGGGCGCAGACGATCAACGACGCGGACGGAACCTTCAAGTCTAGGAAAGACATCGAAACCCTCTACGGGCCAAAGGGAGTCTCCCCGGACAAGGAAGTGATCACCTACTGCAGAATAGGCGAAAGGTCGTCTCACACCTGGTTCGTGCTGAAATATCTGCTAGGTTTCCCCAACGTCAAGAACTACGACGGCTCATGGACTGAGTGGGGAAACTCGGTCGGGACTCCAGTCGAGAGATAGAAGCAGGAGGGGCTCCACGGACCGCGTTCATCCCGCGGTTTCCGCCTCCTTTTCTTTTATCCGTCCCTGGACGTCATTTCACTGTGTCTTCTTCACGATGTAGTGAATTAGGTTTCCTTCCCTGCGCGTCTCGACCACCTGGTTCCCCGTGAGGTCGCTCCACCTTATCATCTCGAGCTCGGAAGTCGGGTCGTCAGAGACCAGATGCACGACCGTCCCTGTGGGCTCAGTGGAGAACAGCTCGTTCAGCCTTGCCAGCACGGCCGAGCACTCCGTCCCTATCTCAAACATCTCCCGGTCGGGAAACTCGGCGAAGCAACGCACCTTCAGCTCAGCGATTCGCGTCTGGAGCTCTGCCCTCGCCTTCGCAGCGGGCTTCAGAACCACCCTCTCTTGTTCCAGCCTGGCCGGCTCCAGCTTCGCGAACCAGCCGCTTGAATAGGGGTCATGGTTGAGTAGTTTTGGGTTTCCCGCGAGGACTTCGTTGACGCGGAGCATCTTGCCGCTCAACGGGCTCTTCACCGTGTTGAAATAGCGCGGGCTTTCTGCCGCTCCTAGGCTCTTGCCTCTCTCGATGGCTGTCCCGACCTGCTTGAACGAGACGGATGTGAACTGCCCTCCTACCCAGGCCATCACGGTGTTTATCCCGATCGTGGCGGTGCCGTCGGCTTCGAGGCGGACCCACGTGTCAGATTCTACGTCGTAGAGGACGTCATCGGCGAACCTGCAGCTCTCAATGATCACGACGCCAGGCCAACGTCTCGGGACTATTTTAGCCGCTTTCAGGCGCTCAGGCTCTTCGCCATATAAGGCCCGAGCCTCTCGTATCCGAACTTTCGGTAATAGTTCCGGGTTCCTACGGCGCTCATCACCGTGAGAGTCCTCGCGTCAAAGTCCTCGCGAGCGGTTCTCTCCATCTCTTCCAACAAGGAACGTCCGAGTCCCCGGTGCTGGAAAGCCTGCTCGCTCCGTAATCCAACTGAGACGACCCGCCCATAGACCTTAAGCTCCCTGACGATGCACACCCCTGCGCCTCTCCTCATCTCGTCCCTGTGGGCTCTTCCCGACGGGACCCTCATCCGAATGAACCCGGCGATCTTCCCCGCCTTTTTGTATTCGCGGGTGGCGAATATTTCAGTGCCGCCTGAAGCTGGGTAGGACTGGCTCCTCATCACAAGCTCGTCCTCCTCAAAGCCCTTCTCGAGGTCGGAGGAGGGGATGTCGAGGGCTACCTCCCTGCATCTTATGCAGCCGCAAGAGTAGCCGTTTTCCTTGACCCGTGCGAGGGCGAGCTCCCTGAGGTTACCCACCTTGTTCCCCGCTGTGATGTCGTTCTCCGGTATCTCCCTCTGAATCCTCATGATCCGGTGCCAGGGCGGGACGTGTCTCTTCATCTCCGCAATCAGCTGGACGACGGTCTCCAGGTCGTAGGGCTTGTAAAGTCCGGCTTCGCACATCCTCGCTAGCGCGGTCCCTCTGACGACGGCGGTCGGGTAGAGCTTCATCATGTCTGGCCGCAGCGACTCGTCGTCGAAAAGCCTCAGGAGGTCCTTGAGGTCGCTCTCCGGGTCCGACCCCGGGAGGCCTGGCATCATGTGCGCTGTCACCTTCAGGCCCGCGTCTCGCGCGACCTGGAAAGCCTCGAGCGTGTCGTTGACCGTGTGCCCCCTGTTGCTGAGCTTGAGTATCTCGTCGCGCAGGGCCTGGACGCCTATCTCCACCTTGGTGACCCCATACGAGAGAAGCATGTCGACATGTTCTGGACGGCACCAATCCGGCTTCGTCTCCACGGTGAGGCCGACCGACCTGTATTGGGCCGACTCGTTAGCGGAATGCGCCTCCGCCAGCGAGGAGGAAGGCGACTGGGAGCAGTTAAGCCCGTCGAAGGCCCCTTTGATGAACCACTCCTGATAGGCACTGGGCATCGCGAGGAAGGTTCCGCCTTCCACCATGAGCTCGACCTTGGACGCTTCGTGGCCCCTGTCGAGATATTTCTTGAGCATCTTCTGCGCTTGCTTGTATGGGTCGAAGTTCACGCCCCTTGCGCCGCGCATGCTGGGACCGTCAGGCACATAGCTCTGGGGAGTCCCCATCGAAGGCCCGCCGGGGCAGTAGACGCAGGTTCCGTGGGGGCAGCTCGCCGGCGAAGTGAAAACCGTCACGATGATGATGCCAGAGGCGCTCCGTCGGGGATGCACCCTGAAAATCTCCTTCCTCCCTTCCCTTTGCTCGGGGGCGAGCGCCAGGTAAATCTGAGAATTGGAAAGAAACCTGTTCAGATGAAATTCCTTGGCTGCCTCTTTCTTAGCCCGCTCCAGTTGGGGTCGGGTGCTAACGCTACCGGAAATGATTGAACCGACTATGGAAGCGACGGCGGCTTGCTCGGCGCTGGAGCGAGTTGGAGAGTCTAGAGTCTCCAATTCTGGCCAGGCTTTCTTTTTAGCGTAAATCTCTTGATGAAAGTCCGCGTGTTCCTAACCTTTGGGATTTTTCCTTTGTGCGGCTTTCCTTCAATCTTAGGTGTCTGTGACCTGACCTTACCTGCTTTTGTAAGTGAGCCGTGTGTTGGCGTGGTCTCTTACTCCTCTTCGGGACTCCGCATACGGAGTCGTATATAACGATAATTCTTCAGGGCAGCGCGAACCAAGCGAGGGGACCCACTGCCTGCTGGTCGCGCCGAAGGCTTCGGAAAACACAGAAGCGCCGCAGGATGGTGGCGCCAGGTCGCGCTCCAACCATCGAGCGGCAACCGGTTCTGCTGTTTCTAGCGATAAGGTTTAACTGTGCCTCGCCGATGCGAACAACGAGCTTTATTGGCGGACCCGATCCTCTATGAGACTGACGTCGGTTTCATAGTCGTCCAAGGAGACGAGGTCGTTGTCTCCGAGAGGTCCGAGGGAGGTCAACAAAGGGAGGAGAAGCTCGCCAAGGTGGCCGAGGGTGTCAAGCGGAAGGGGATCTCGCGGCTGAAGGTCTCGAGCATTCCTGCGAAGGAGAAGATGGAGGAGATGGGCATCGAGGTTTCGATAATAACGGACGAAGAGCGGGACGAGCTAGACTCGAGGAGGTTCGCGATAATCGCAAAGGCTGGGCTGGCAATCGACGCAGGAAGCGCACTGGAGACCGCGAGGGCGCGTGCCATCGCCGATGCGGAGCAGAAGGTCAGCGAGGCGTCCTCGAAGGAAGACCTCCACCTTGTCAACGCAATCCAGGCACTGGACGAGCTGGACAAGTTTCTCAACATCACGACGGAGAGGACTATGGAGTGGTACGGTCTCCACTTCCCAGAGCTCCAGGACATACTGAAGGATAACGTCGCGCTCGCGAAACTGGTCATCGAGATAGGGAAGCGCGGCACATTCGACAAAGAGACCCTCGAGAAGCAGGGCTTCGGGGACAAGAAGGCGGAAGCGATAGTTCTCGCGTCAGAGAAGTCCAAGGGCGGGACGATCTCGGAGAAAGACATCCGTCGCATCGTCGGGCTAGCGGAGCTCTCGATCAAGTCCGCCGCGGAGAGAGAGAAGCTCGCAGAATACGTCGAGTCGACGATGAACAAGATCGCCCCTAACATCACACAGGTCGCTGGCGCCACGATCGGGGCGAGATTGATCGCGAGGGCTGGTGGGCTCGAGCGGATGGCTCGGCTCCCGGCGAGCACCATACAAGTCCTGGGTGCAGAGAAAGCCCTCTTCAGGGCGCTGAGGACGGGAGCAAGGCCCCCAAAGCACGGCATCCTCTTCCAACACGAGGCGGTCCATATGGCGCCGAAGTGGCAGCGTGGGAAGATAGCGAGAACGATAGCGAACAAGATAGCGATAGCCGCGCGAATCGACTTTTACAGGGGAGAGAAGGCAGGAGAGCTCACCGGCTTACTAGAGAAGAGGCTCGCCGAGATCAAGATAAAATACCAAGCCCCGCCTCAGAGATGGGAATCCAATCAGAGGCAGCAAGAGCGTAGGGAGCAACGGCCTCGCAGAGACAACTTCCGTCCCCGCCGGGACCGCGCGCCCGACGGAGGAAGACCAAGAACGCAAGGGCAGAAGCGACCCTATCGTAAGGGTTAGTTTGCTAGCTTGCTAGCTAGCTGGCGAAACGGCCATGGTGGCTCGCTAAGCTCTGTCATCAGGCCCCACGTTGATGACCACGTTTCCGGTCCTTTGCCCACTGATTCGACCTCCCCCGCCAGGTCCTGTCCCAAGATCCTCCTTCTTGGCGCCATGAAGCCAAACCCTATTCGCAAGAGGAATTTCCACAAGAAACCGACCTTCGAACCCGTAGCTCGCAGGCCCCTGCCATTACAGTCGCCGCTTGGACCCTTATCAGCAATTCATCATCCTTGGGAGTGGGCTTCTCCACGTCTCTCAGCTGAAGGACGTCCGGAGGACCATTTCTTTGGCATATCATGGTTTTCTTTAGGGGTCGCTATTGCTTGCTCGACGGTAATCATATCGGTTCCCTCGTCGCCGCCCGAATGCGACGACGACTACGACGACGGTCGCGAGTAGACGATCCTGTCGGAGATTCAAAAATGACATGTCATTGACGAGACAAGAAATGATTTTCGTCAAGACAAAGTATAAGGAGCCATCGCCTCTTGGTCGAGGACGAATTCAGGCGATACCGCGGCGATGAGCACCAACGTCCTCGTTTTTGTGGGAAGGGAAGGAGCACAGACGGTGGGAAGGAGCGGCGCCTTTACAAAAAACCTGATCCCAGGCAATAGAGTCTACGACGAACAACTCTTGAGGATTCAAGGAAGCGAGTACAGGAGCTGGAACCCATACAGGAGCAAGCTGGCGGGAGCCATCCTGAAAGGCCAGATTTCTCCCGATGTCATCGGCCCTGGAGACAAGGTGCTGTATCTGGGCGCCTCGACGGGAACGACGGCATCGCACGTCTCCGACATCGTCGGGCGGGACGGCCTCGTCATAGGCGTCGAGTTCTCAGCCCGTGTGGGCAGGGAGTTCCTAGAGAAGGTGGCAAAAGCAAGGAAGAACGTGATCCCATTCATCGCGGATGCGAGGGAGACCGAGAAGTTCACCGGTTTCGGGAAGATGGACGTCGTCTACTGCGACATCGCGCAGAAGGACCAGACGGAGATCGCTTTGGACAACGCGAAAGCCCATCTAAAGGATGGAGGCAGGCTTCTACTGGTTGTGAAAGCCCGGAGCATCGACAATCTCGCAGACCCCAAGGTCGTGTTCAGGGAGGAGGCGCAGAAGATCAGAGACGCGGGTTTCTCCGTCGAGAAGGTGATCGACCTCCGCCCCTACGACAAGGACCACGCGCTGATCTCCGCCAAATGGAAATGACTTCAGTCGAG
>JAPCJN010000072.1:0-3056 GCA_027886925.1 Nitrososphaerota archaeon | reverse complement strand
TGCTCCAGGTCTTCCAGCTCTTGCGCGAGAACTCGGGCCTCGCATTCTCCTTCTGCATCCAAGAACGGAGGAACTCGATCGTGTCAGGGTCGGAGGGGTAGCCCGACCCAAAGTCTCCGTGGATCTCCCTCAACTCCGCCACGTCTTGGTCCCTCTCGACTTTCGCGACGATTGACGCCGCCGAGACGACCACGTAGTTGACGTCGGCCCGATGCTCCGCGACGATTCTTGGTTTGCAAGAGAGCAGCGACTCGAGCTCGCCCGTCCACCTCGCGGGGTTCTTGTCGGGGGCGTCGATGAAGACCTCCTCGGCTCGCAGGGTGTCGATGACCTTCGCCATGTGAATGGCCTCGAGGTAGTTGTCGATCTCCCTCGGAGGAATCCGGGAGACCATGACAGTCGAACAGATCTTCAGAATCTCGACGTAGAGTGACTCGCGCTCGTTCGGCGTCAGGAGCTTCGAGTCCTTGACGCCCAGAGCTTCTAACTCGCACAGGCGGCTAGAATCCAGCGAGACCCCGGCGACCGCGAGCGGGCCCAAGACGCTCCCCCTCCCGGCCTCGTCGACGCCGCCGACCAGCATGTCTACGCGGGTTCGGGCCCGCCCAGACTTAAGGCAATCTCCCCCGGGAGCTTCTCGAAGACTCCGTCCCTGTTGTGGAGCGTTAGTTCGACCAGCTTGCTGTCCGGCTGAATCGAGATCTCTTCGATGAGAGGGTCCTTCATGCTTTCGTGGAGGACGACAAACAACGGTTTTTTGGAGGCCAGGCACGCCTGCGTCCCCTTCCTGAACTCGGGACTGGTCAGCTCCATGGGGCCCACCTCGTCGATGACGATGAAATCGGCGATCTGCGCCGCACGGAGGAGGGAACCACCCCCTAGGCTGGAGAGGTTGGTTATGTTTACCCGATATTTTCCGACTCTTGGTCCGAGCCCGGATATGCTGGCCAGCTCAGCTTCATTCCCGGTCAGCAAGTCGATGATCTTGAACCCTACGCGTTCCCTCCCTTTCCTCACTTCCTTAGTGAGGCACCCCCCTACGCCGCGGCCGCTCGACCTCACTGAGAAGACGACCTTTGAGACCAGGGTTGACTTGCCGATCCCAGGCGGCCCGGTTACGAGCCAAAGTTTCGTGTTCGGGGAGGAGGACAAGTTCAAGCCTGGCCTATTGGACTCGGCTTAAATGCTTCACCGGTTGCGCTCTAAATCTGTGTTACCGAAGCTCTCCCTTGCGCGCGAGGGTTCGACCGACCTTCTGGTCCCCGCGGAGAGCCTGCGAGCTAAGGAGCCAAAGACCTACCCGGCGTTCTTCAATCCCGCGGCGAGGATCAATCGAGACGTTTCGGTCGGCATGGCAAAGGTGACCAGGCCTTCTACTTTCCTCGACGCCCTTGCGGGGATAGGGGCGCGAGGCGTAAGGATTGCGAATGAAGTCTCAAAGAGCGTGGAGGTGACCATGGTCGAGTTCAACACGACTTCAGTGGAAGTAGCGAAAAGGAACGCGAAGAAGAATCGCGTGGCTGGGAGATGCCACGTCATCCACGAAGAATCCAACGAATATCTTCACTCAAGGTTCGGAAGGCTTGAGAGGTTCGACCATGTCGACGTGGACCCGTTCGGGAGCCCTGCGTCCTACGTTCAGGGCGCGCTGGCCGCTGCCGCCGACGATGCGATAGTCTCCCTAACTGCCACGGACACCGCTGCCCTCTGTGGAGCATTCCCCGCCGTCGCATACCGCAGGTATGGCGCGAACGTCTTCAGGAGCGAGTTCGCCCACGAGACCGCGGTCCGGGTCTTGTTGGGGTTCTGCGCGCGTACAGGCGGTGCGCTTGACACTGGCATCCAGCCGGTAGCGGCTCACAGCACGCTCCATTACCTCCGTGTGTACTTCCGGGTGCTTCGAGGAGCGGCTCGCTCGGACCAGTGCCTGAAGGACATAGGCTATGTTGCTACGTGTCCTGCTTGCCACGAGAATTCGGTCACGACGAAAAGTTACAGTCAGTCGTGTCCGAAATGTGGCGGGAGCGTCAGGCCAATGGGCCCGCTCTGGATAGGCGAGCTCGTCGACGAGAGGCTGGTAGAAGAAGCCGCAAAATACTGCGTCGAGCTCGGATGGGACGGAGCAGGAGCCGCCCTCGGGGTGTTGGCCGGAGTAAACCGCCTTCCCCCTTATGCCTACTCCATGGAGAGCATCACGTCGAGGGAGAAGATATCGTCGGTCAAGTTCCAGGACGTACTGGACTCGTTAGGGAGGTCCGGGCGCATCGCGATGAGACAACCCTTCGGGGCGCTCGGCCTGAAGACAGACGCGACCTATGCCGAGGTCGTTAATGCCGTGACGGCCCTCGCTCCCTGAGGGCATAGACGTCAACCCCCACGGTCAGGACTTTGGACGGCGCTTCATCAGCGCGATGACTGCAACGAGGATGAGCGCTATTCCGACCGCTCCAAGGAGCCCCGCAGTCAAGAGCAAGCTCGGACCAGACTTGACCAGAGGCGGACTGCCGGAGGTTACAGAGGAAGTGGATTGCTGGGTCGTTGAAGGAGGAATCGTCGAAGAACTGGAAGGGGATGACGACGTCGTCACTGTCGTCGTCAGAGTAGTCGTGCTGTTGCTGTTACCACCGCTGCTGGTCGTAGTACTCGAGCTCGTCGTAGTGGTGAAGGTCGAACTGCGTGAAGATGAAGACGACGTCGTGCTTGTGGCCGAGGTTGAAGTGGTCGTGGTCGTGGTCGTGGTCGTCGAAGAGGACGAAATGGTAGACGACGTCGGTGGGCCGGTCTGGATTACCGTCACCGAGCCTGAGGCGCGGTTGACGACATAGAGGTCGCCGTTAAGCTGGTCGTAGATGATGCTCTGGGACCCGAGAGGCTTTGGTTCCGGGCCCACAGTGAGATTGCCGAACAAGGTCGTGTCCGCAATCTGCCAAAGAACTCCGGCGGCGGCTGCGGGGTTGGCGCTGGCCACATAGACTTTCGAGTCGGAGGCATCGAACGTCAAGGCCGAGGGGAACAACCCAAGCGTCACGTTGGCTACGACCTTTGAACCCGAGATG
>JAPCJN010000071.1 GCA_027886925.1 Nitrososphaerota archaeon | reverse complement strand
CGTCTCGATCGTCACGTCAGTGGTGGAGACTCCCGTCCCTCCGACGAAGACTACGACGTCGATAGCTTCCTTCCCCAACGCGCCTCGGAGCACCGCTTCGAGCTGCGCCGCGTCGTCGGAGACCAACCCCCTCTCGAAGACGACTCCCTTGCCTCCCTCGATGATCCTCTGCGCCGTGTCCCCCGACTCGTCGTCGGCCTCCCCCCCCTCTTGCGTGTGTCTGTATCTGCTAGTGCTGACTGTCACGACGAGATATCGGAGCTGTGCCTTCGGGGCGTCGTGCCGATGAGCCTCAGGTGCGCCCATTCCTCTTCACCTTCTTGACGACGCGTATCCCTTCTATCCTCGTGGATGGATATTGGCCGTCTTCGTCCTTCTCGTATGCCTTCGCGACGTCCCATATGTTCAGCAGGGCTACGCTCACGGCGGTCAGCGCCTCCATCTCAACGCCGGTCTTCTCGTGCGCGGAGACCGTGACCGTCGCTTCGATAGAGTCCTCGAGCAGCTTCTCTTCGACCTCGACGTGCTCTATCTGAAGCGGATGGCAGAGGGCTAGCATCTCAGGGGTCTTCTTGACGGCGAGCAGCGCCATGGTCTTCGATATGGGTAGAGGGTCTCCCTTCTTGAGCTTCCCCTGTCTGATTAGCCTCAGTGTTTGAGGCTTTAGAATTATCCTTCCTGTCGCCGTGGCCTGCCTGAAGACGACCTGTTTCTTAGATATGTCCGCCTGCCTGACGCTCATGAGACAAACCCCAGCGCGCGGGGTTTCGAATTTAGGCTTTCCTGACCCTTTCCGCCAGTACCTTCGCGACGACTCGGGGCTCAGCGGATGGCTCTTGCTTGAGGACCTGCCCCACAAGAAAGCCGAACACCTTCTGGTCGCTTCTAGCCTTTGCAAGAACGTCCGGGACGGCTGAGACCACCTTCTCTACGATGCCGCTGATTGCCTCCTCGTCAGATATCGCCGAAAACCGCTTTCGTTCCACTACCTCTTTCACTGACTTGCCGGTCTGCGCCATCTCTCTAAGCGCTTCTTTGGCTTGGGCTCTCGTTATCGACCGGGACTCGACCAAGCCGACCAACTCGACGAATTGGTCAGGGGGGACGCGGTCCGTCGGGATGCCTGATTCTCCACCCATCTCGGCGACGATGAAGCTCGCCATCTCCGGATAGCCATCGCGGCGCTTCGCGCTTTCTTCGAAGAACGACGAGAGCTCGTTGTCTGCAGCCAGCTCCTTCGCTAGCTGCGGAGAGAGGCCGTATTCCTTCACGTAGCGGGACGACTTTGCGTCCGCCACCTCGGGGGTCTCGCCCTTGATCCTCTCTATCTCGCCGGCCTCGAGGACTATGGGAGGGAGGTCGGGCTCAGGAAAGTAACGGTAGTCCTGCTCCTCTTCCTTGGAGCGGAGCGCGATGGTTATGCTCCTCCTCTCGTCCCAATGACGAGTCTCGTTGGCGGCGTTGCCCGAGAACGTCCTCTGCCTCAAGATCTCGTAGTTGAGGGCCTTCTCCACCTCTTTGAAGGAGGAGATGTTCTTGATCTCCACGCGGGCACCTCCCGCGAGGGAGACGTTGGCGTCGCACCTCATGGCTCCGTCTAGCTCGCCGTTCGACACCCCTAGGGACTCGATGGTCGAGCGCAGCTTTTCGAGGAATTTCTTCGCTTCGCGGGCGTCTTCGATGTCTGGCTCGGTGACTATCTCTACCAGGGCTATGCCCGCCCTGTTGTAGTCGACCATGGTGTAGTTCGACTTCTCGATCGTCCCTTCGTAGGTTAGCTTCCCGGGATCCTCCTCTATCTGGATCCTGGTGATGCGCACTTTTTTGCCCTCGAGCTCGATGAATCCCGACGCCGCGACGGGGATGCCGCCTGCCTTGTCGTACTGGGTTATCTGGAATCCCTTGGGAAGGTCTGGGTAGAAGTAGTTCTTCCTGTAGAAAAGGGAGAGTCTCGAGATTTCGCAGTTCAAGGCGAGCCCTACCATCGTCGCGTATTCCACCGCCTTTGCGTTGAGCACCGGGAGGGTCCCTGGCAGCCCGAAGCACACCGGGCAGATCTTCGTGTTGGGCTCGCTCGACCGGTAGTCCGAGGAGCAGGGGCAGAAGAGCTTAGTCTTGAGCGACGTGAGCTGGCAGTGGACCTCCAGTCCTATCTTGACTTTGGGCGTGGTCTCAGGTCGCAACCTATTATTCGGCCTCCTTTTCGTAGGCTGTCGCGACGTCGAAGAGCAAGTCCTCCCTGAACCGCGGCGCGATGAGTTGCATGCCGACGGGCAGTCCTTCGACGTCCCCACACGGCACGCTCATCGCCGGGAGCCCCGTCAAATTGGCCGCCACCGTGTTCACGTCGATGAGGTAGTCTTCCAGCGGCGTCACGTCCTCTCCGATCTTTGGCGGGACCACGGGCATCGTGGGCCCTACAAAGACGTCGAATTTCTTGAAAGCGGCGTCGAACTCCTGCGTGAGGAGCGCCCTAACTCTCTGCGCCCTCACGTAGTATGCCTCGTAGTATCCCGCAGAGAGGACGAACGTCCCCATCAATATCCTCCTCTTCACTTCCTCGCCGAAACGCTCGCTGCGGGTCTTTGAGAATGCGGCGTTCCAGTCAGCCGCGCCCGGCCTTGTCGGTGGGCCGTAACGGACGCCGTCATATCTTGACAGGTTCGAGCTCGCCTCGGCCATCGCGATGATGTAATAGACAGCGAGGGAATACTGGAGGGAGCCTATGACCAAGTCGCCCACGCTCGCGCCAAGCTCCTCGAGGCGCTCGCATCCGTCCAACACCCTCTCCTTTACCTTCTGCTGGATTCCCTCTGAGAAGAACCCCTTGATCCTTCCTACCCTTAGCCCCTTCAGGCCTTTGCGGCTGGGCGACGTAACTGGCTCTACGGCTGAGGTTGCGTCCTTTGGGTCGCGTCCGGCTATCACTTGATAGAGAAGCGAGACCTCCTCCGCGTCGCGCCCTATCGGACCTATCTGCTCGAGGCTGTTCGCGTATGGTATCAGCCCATATCTGCTCACCCTCCCATAGGTGGGCTTCAGCCCGACAACCCCGCAGAAGCTTGCCGGGCACCTTATCGAGCCTCCGGTGTCCGACCCCAGCGCCAGCGATGCCATCCCCGCCGCGACTGCTGCGGCGCTCCCGCCTGAGGAGCCACCCGGAACCCGAGTGATGTCGCACGGGTTGCGAGTTTGCCCATACGCGGAGTTCTGGGTGGTGTTCCCCATCCCGAACTCGTCCATGTTCGTCTTTCCCAAGACTATTCCGTCCTCGGCCAGAACTCGGTCGACCGCGGTCGCACTAAATGGAGGGACGAACCCCTCGAGTATCTTGGAGGCGCACGTCGCCTGGAGCGAATCCACGCAGATGTTATCCTTTACCGCGACCCCCAGACCGGCCAGCCTCCCCAACCTTTCGCCCTTTTTCGCCCTGAGGTCAATGTCCTTTGCCTTCGCCAAGGCCGCCTCCCGGTTTACCTGCAGGTATGCGTGAATATCCGGCTCTCGCTTTTGGATAGCCTCAAAGATAGACTCGATGTAGTCTTCGGCGCTAAGTGCGCCTTTGCGGATGAGGAGAGGGACCTCCGTCGGCCTGACGGTGGCGGCGCCGCGTCGCTTCGTGCCTAGAACACCTTTGGCGCCTTCACGTATCGTCCCTTCTTCTCTGGGACACCTTTGAGAATCGCATCTGGGTCTGAAGGCATGACCACGTCGTCCCTCTTTCCGCCCGTCGCCGGCCTTTTGGTCCCTAAAGTCGACCGTCCAACGCTCACTTTGTCCAGCGTCGCAAAATAATCGAGGATCGACGAGAGCTCGCCCCTCAGCTTCTCCGCTTCGCGCGGCCCCAAGGAGAGGCGCGAAAGCTGGGCCAGCCACTCGACTTGGTCGAGGTCAACAGAAGAAGCTGGCTTTGTCTTGTGGGACAAGTCTGATGAGATGCCCGACTTTAAGGGGACAAATATCCTTTCGGTGCCACGGCCCCCCTTATCCCCGCGCTCTATGCCTGGGACGAGGAGGGCTTTGAAGCGACGGCATATCGAAGGTGGGTGATCCCTGGCGAGTGGACGGCCTCGACGATCGTGAGCGACAGGCGTCGATGGTCAACGCCGTCGAACAGGCACAGGCCATCGCCGAGGAACATCGGGGCCAAATCGATCAAGAGCTCGTCGACGAGGCCCGCGTTCAAATACTGGAGCGCCAAATTGGCGCCGCCCGAGATCCGGACGTCCTTGTCGCCAGCGGCATTGCGCGCTTGGCGGAGGGCGCTCTCAATCCCATCATTGACAAAGTAGAAAGTGGTCCCGCCCTTGCGCTCCCAAGGTTCGCGCACCTCATGCGTGACCACAAACACCGGCGTATGGAACGGCGCAACTTCGGGCCAGTTGTACTCGCCCTCCTCAAACATGCGTTTTCCCATTATGTTTGCTCCCGTGCGATTGAACGTGGCTTCTAGGATTCGGTTGTCTGTTCCGGTCTGCCGCCCGGACCCAAATCGTGGTTCTTGCGGAAAACCTCCTGGGAGAACGCCCAAGAATGTATCTCGACGCCCCGGTCTCCAAGGGGGTTAGCCGGTCCACGGTTCGGGCCAGCGATCATCCCATCCAGAGACATTCCCACCCTAACGAAGATCTTTCTCGGGCCGGTTTGCGCCGACCCGGAGGCTGCGGCCGTTTCCCCTTCGTGAGACAAGAAGCCCTTACGGAAGATCTTGTTTGCGTGCGTTGAGTTCCACTCCTGTATTCCCCGATCACAGATGTAGTGGGTCCCGTCCGGAAAGTCGACCGCCTCTCCCAAGCTGCCGCACGGCACTTTCTTGTGGTACTCGCATGGCTTTCCCCCGGACATGAGCCTACAAGGAAAAGGCGGCTAGTTAAGCTGCGAGGGGGTAACCTGCTCTACGGGGATGAGGACAGAACTCCTAAAGGGGGACCATAGGCGCGAACAGCCGTGACCCTCCACCAGGCGTTGGTCAAGGCCCGGAAAAGGTACCCCAATCTCAGGTTGGGACAATTAATCTACGAGGCCGTCGTCTTGAGGCACCCAGAACTCGAGGCGGAACAAGTTTCATCGGCCCATCGGAAGTTGGAGCAAAAAGCCAAGATCGCCGACATCGTCTACTCGTTGACCGACGATGAGATGGAACGGATCTTGAGCGAAATGGTCAGAGCGCCCGGACCGCGAAGCTGACTTTCGCGGAATCAAGGCGTGAGTCGCAGTTTGTCCCGAGGGTAGAGGGTGACCTCCCTTATGTTCTCCTCTCCCGCTAGGACCATCGTAAGCCTTTCCATCCCGAGACCCCATCCAGCGTGCGGGGGCATGCCGTAGTCGAAGATCTTCAGGTGATGCTCGAACGCCTGTGGTTTGAGCTTCTGCTCCTTCAACCTCTTGACGAGGAGCGCCTTTGAGCTCACTCTCGAGCCCCCCGAAGAAAGCTCCAATGGTCCATGCATAAGGTCGAACGACTCGCTAAGCTTCGGCTCGTCCTCCTTGGGCTTGATATAGAACGGTTTTGTCTGGGTCGGCCAGTCCGTGACGAAGTAGTAGGAAGGGTAGGACTTCGCGAGCTTCTCTGTGGCCGGGCCGGTCAAGTCCTCGCCCCATGATAGCTCCTCTCCCATCGAGCTGAGCTTGCTGACGACATCGTCATACTTCAGGCGCTCGAACTTCGAAGGGACCTCCAGCGGGGCGCGCTTCAGCCTCTCAAGGTCACGTGAGCACTTGTCTTTGACCGAGCCGATGACGTCGATTATCAGCGCCTCGAGCGTATCCATGACGTCGTGGTAGTCGACGAACGCCTCCTCGATGTCTATCGACGTTATCTCGCTCAGGTGCCTCTGGGTCCTCGACTCTTCCGCGCGGAAGGCGGGCCCTATCTCGAATACCTTCTCGAAAGGCAATACCAGTTCCTCCTTGTAGAGCTGGGGGCTCTGCGCAAGGAAGGAAGGCCGGTTGTAGTAGAGCACAGAGAAAAGCGAAGCCCCTCCCTCGGTGGCAGTCGAGATGAGCTTCGGGGTCCTGACCTCGAGATATCCCCTCTCTGTGAGGAACTCCCTTACCGACGCGAGGGCCACTCGCTGGATCTTGAAGACTGACTGCGCCTTCTCTCTTCTCAGGTCCACCGCCCGGATGTCGAGCCGATATTCGAGAGACGGGGTCTCGCCTCCGTAGACGCTGAAGGAGGGAGTCTCCTTGGCAAGGCTGAGCACCCTCACCTCCTTCGGAACCATCTCCGCCCCGTTCGGGGCCTTGGCCATCGCCTTTACGAGCCCCCTGACGGCGATGCTGCTGTGAAGCTTCAGCGCCTCGACCTTTGCGAGAGTCTCCTCGCTCGCGTTGCCCTTGTTCACTGTGACCTGGACGTTCCCGTCCCGGTCGGTCAACATGATGAAGACGATCCCACCCTGCGTCCTGATGCTGCTCACCCAGCCGAAGACGGTGGCTCCTTTCCCGTCGAGCTCCGGAGTTATCTGGGCCGAATAGTGCGTCCTTCTCCAGTCTCCCAGGCCTTCTTCGATCTTCATGCGGTGCGCGACCGCGAACTCCAAATCTTATAAAACTCTTCGAAGCATGCTGAAAATCCTTAAGAGAGCCCGAGGTCGCTTTCGAACGGATTTCCCCGCTTGGACGATCCCGCCGCGGTCCCTTCATCCCTTCTCAACAGGCGAGGCGATTCCGCCGGGGATGACGGCTCAAGTGAGCTGTCGGACTCCTTTGGCAGGCTCGCGCGGAAACTAAGGATCTCTGTGACCGACCGTTGCAACTTCCGGTGCGATTTTTGCATGCCCCAGAAACCGGTCTGGATGGAACAGGCGGAGATCCTGACTTTCGAGGAGATCGCCAGGGTGACGCGGATACTAGCGAGGATGGGGATCGAGAAGGTGAGGTTGAGCGGAGGGGAGCCGCTAGTGAGGAAGGACCTCGAGACGCTCGTCGAGATGCTCGTGGCCGTCGACGGCATCCGGAGCGTCGGCTTGACGACGAACGGCTCCCTCCTAAAGGAGAAGGCTGCCGTCCTGAAAAATAGCGGCCTGACTAGCGTGACAGTCAGCTTGCACAGCCTGAGACCGGAGCTCTATGACCAAATCACCGGGACAAAGGACATGTTCTGGCGCGTGATGGAGGGGATAGAGGAGGCTGAGATGGTAGGCCTCAGCCCGGTCAAGATAAACTGCGTGCTGACGCGCGGTTGCAACGACGGCGAGCTACTAGACTTCGCGAGGATGGCCCACGACGGGAACAGGACCGTCAGGTTCATCGAGTACATGCCGTTCGACGGGACGAAATTCTGGAACGACGACATGGTCGTCCCGGGAAGCGAGATCATACAGAAGGTGTCGGAGGTGTATCCCCTCGAGCGTTTGGAGAGGGAGCGTGGGGCCACGTCGAGCAACTACCGTTTCAAGGACGGCTCGAGCGGGGAGATCGGGACGATAACCTCGATGTCAAAGCCGTTCTGCGGGGACTGCGACAGGATCCGCCTGAAGGCGAACGGCAACCTCGTGCCCTGCCTCTTCAGCATGGCGGAATACGACCTCAAGCACTTGCTGCGGGGAGGGGCCTCCGATGAGGAGATAGCCGCGTCTATCCGCAAGTCCTTCTGGCAGAAGTTCGAGGGGGTTTCGAGCCTGATGGAGAACAAGGTCGAAGTCAAGCACGTCCGACCGATGCACACGATAGGCGGTTGACGAAAACGCGATGCCGATCACAGTGAAGGTGCTATACTTCGGCCAAGCCAAAGAAGCCGCGGGAAGGGCGGAGGAGGAAGTGTCCCTTCCCGACAGTGCTTCCATCAGGCTGCTGGTCGAGCATTCCAAGAAAGCCCACCCGGATCTCGACGGCCTCTCCGGCGTGATGCGGGTGGCGGTGAACACGGAAGTAGCAAAGGCCGAGGACAGGCTCGCGGATGGGGATGTCGTCGCTTTCCTGCCTCCGGTAGCTGGTGGATGAATGCCGGTCGGAAAAAAGAGATTACCTGCCGGACGCAGAATCACAAAGAGGAGGATCGATCCCGCCGACGTCATCAGGTCTGTCGGCGATGACGGTGCAGGTGCGGTAGTGCTGTTCCTGGGAGTGGTAAGAGACAGCAGCGAGGCCGGCGCGGTGAGCGGGATGGCATACGAAGCTTACGAGCCGATGGCCGAGAAGCTTCTTCTCGAGGTAGAAGAGGAGGTCAGGCGCACCTGGCCGTCCACGAAGGAGGTGAAGATCGTGCACAGGGTGGGCGATTCGCTCTCGGTGGGCGACGTCAGCGTGGCAGTCGCGGTGTCATCGCCTCACAGGGCGGAGGCCTTCGAAGCCTGCAGGCACGCCATCGAGAAGATAAAGCACGGGGTCCCCATCTGGAAGAAGGAGAGGCTCGCCGACGGAAGGGAGGCATGGGTGAAGGGGCGACGTTTGGGGTCCTCCAGACAGAGAAAGGAAAGGCGAGGGTCGCTCTGACCCGCGCCCGCCCGTCACAATGATATATTTCGGAGTCGAGGCCTCGGGGGCCCGTTTGCCCCGCGAGTTTCAATACACCCCTCTCGACGAGGCGCTCCGCATACTTTTCCGGAACCTCGTCCCAAGGGAACGCGCCGAAGAGGTCGCCGTGCGTCGCGCATATGGGAGATTGCTCAGCGCCGACGTCGTCGCGAAGGACGACATGCCCTTGAGGGACGTTTCCCACTTCGACGGCTTCGCCGTGAACTCTTTCGACACGACGAGGGCGAGCAAAGCGGGACCTGTCACTCTTGCCCTAAGGAGGGGAACGGAGCACGTCGGTCTCTTCCCCAAGGAGAAGCTGATGCTGGGAGAAGCCATGAAGATATCCACCGGCGGCTACGTCCCCAAAGGGGCCGACGCGGTCGTCGCCGTCGAGGACGCAACCCAGTCCGCGGGAACGGTCATCGTCGACGCCCCCGTGCGCAAGGGAGAGCACATCTACGCAGCCGGCCAGGACGTCAAGAAGGGAGAACGGGTCCTCCTCTCCGGGAGGACGCTCAAGGGCCAAGACCTTGCGATGCTCGCCTCTCTCCATATCACGAAGGTCTCGGTAAGAAGGAAGCCGATGGTGGCAATCATCCCGACGGGGACAGAGCTGACGGCGAACATCGCCGAAACGAGAAGCGGGAAGGTCGTCGAGTCGCATAGCCTCCTGCTGGGCCGACTCATCGAGGAGGCCGGGGGGCAGGTCGTCAAGAGCGGGATAATCCCCGACGAGAAGAGGGCGCTGCGGAGAGCGCTAAAGGGCGCTTTGCGCCGCTCGGACATCGTCCTCACACTCGCCGGTTCGTCGGTCGGTGAACCTGACCTCGTCGAATCGACGATAACGAGTTTCGGGAGGTCGACGACCGTGCTCGTCCATGGCATCAGAGTGCACAGGGGAAGGGTGATGGGAGTCGCGGTCGTCGAAGGGAAGCCTGTGGTCGTGCTTCCAGGGCCGGTCCAGGGCGCTTTGAACGCGTTCATCCTCTTCGGATACCCGTTGATCAGGCACCACCTGGGGCTGGGGTTGGAGGAGCCTCCTGCGGTCCAAGCGGTGGTAGCCGAAGATTGGGAGGCGTCGGGCAAGTTCAAGGACTTTGACCAGATTGTCTACCTTAAGCTGGAGAAGGAGGGCGCGGGTGAGCGCGCGCGCATGGTGGCCCTCCCTGCGAGCGGCGAAACGGAAAAGATGAGCTTCTTGCTCTCGAAGAATGGCTACGCCCTCGTGTCTGGGAAAAAGGGCAAACTGAGCAAAGGCGAAACCATCTGGGTCCGCCTGCTGCCAGGATTTTCGATGTTAGACTAGAAGTCGTCGAGCCGCCCTCAGGTCTTCTCTTGTGTCGATGTCCGTGACCGCCCTCGACGTCGTGTTGACGACCGAGAGCGAGTCCGCGTGCCTTTGGATTATCGTTTTGGCGCCATGGTCTCCCTCGAGGTCCCGCAGCTCCTGAAAGAACGCCCTCGGGAAGATGACAGGAGGCGCCACGACGCCGCCTTGAGAGACGGCGACGATCTTCTTCCCCGAACGGTACCTCTTCAGCAACCTTTCGACGAGGGAACGGGTCACGAAAGGTTGGTCTCCCAGCATGAGCATGACCCCGTCGGCGTCCTTGGCCAACGCCCGCATACCTGCATTGATAGAGGTGCTCATCCCGCGAGAATATCCCGCGTTGAACGTCACCTTGACCTTCTCTCTTCGACCGAGCGCTCTCCTTACCGCGGCGGCGTCATGCCCGACGACGACAACGATCTCCCGCACCTTAGCTTCCGGGATGCTGTCGACTACGCGCTCGACCAGCTTCTTTCCGTCAAGCTCGGCAACCTGCTTAGTCCCTCCGAAGCGCGATGAGAGGCCAGCGGCAAGGATGACCACGGATGGTCCGCGGCGTTTCTTGCGTTCGCGGGACGTCCCATCCGACTGAAGTTTGGTCGAGCGCATCAGTTCCCCGGTGTGTACGCAGCAATAATATGTGTCTGTTCGACGTCAAATTCGCCGTTCAACCCTCAGAGAACATCAATCGACTAGGTCGGTTCCAAATTGTCCTGATTGCCGCCTTCTGATTTTCACCCGCTCAAATGGGATTTTCAGAGATGGTCATGCTTGGACTCGAGACGTTCGTGGAGACTAAGACTGCCATTTCTTGGTAATCGCTTTCGCTGACCATTTTGAAGACCCATAGCATTCATAACTCCATTATCCGAATATTCCTAAAGGTAACCGTCGATGTGTCATCGTGATTCTGCAGCCCGACGTAGCCAGTCGTCGACCTTTGGCCGATGTAGTCGGTCACCTCGGCTCCGTTGAGGATGACGGCGTAGCTTTGGCCAACTGCGTGGATTTCATAGAAATTCCAGTCGCCCACTGGATTGGAGGCGACTTTCGAAGGAGCCGCGAAATTGAAG
>JAPCJN010000070.1:9196-10899 GCA_027886925.1 Nitrososphaerota archaeon | reverse complement strand
ATATGGGGACCGAGTATGCTCCTTTGATCGAGGCGTTGGCTGAGAGGCAGGCGAAGGGTCGTGGGCGCCTTAGACCGATTGTGACTCCACACGAGACCCCGGCCATCGCGATGGCGCACGGTTACTTCGACGTGTCGGGCAAACCTCAGGTCGTCTTTGTACACACCATCCCGGGCACGCTCAACGCAGCGGGGCCGTTAATGAACGCGAGTTCGGCCAGAGTCCCGGTCATTTTGGTGGCAGGAAGGTCACCCATACACGAAGAGAGCGTATTCGGAGGGAAGAACCGGATGATACACTGGAACCAGGAACTTAGGGACCAGGGAGGCCTTGTAAGACAATTCACAAAAATGGACTGGGACGTCAGGTCGAACATGCAGCTCCCGGACGTTGTTTCCCGGCTAATCGAGATTTCGATGAACGAGCCGAGGGGACCGGTTTACCTGACGATCTCCAGGGAACTGATGTGCGAACAAGTCACTGAGAGGCCGCGGCGTCCCCGGATGAGCGTCCCCGCGGAGTCTCAGGCGACCGACGAGTCGTTGGAGAGGGCTGCGAAATCGCTCATCGACGCGGAGCATCCCCTGTTGACGACTGCCTTGGCGGGCAGAGATGTCCGCGCGTTCAAGGCGCTCGTAGTCCTCGCGGAGTTGCTGGGCACTCCTATAACTCAGACTCCTTACTATGCGAACTTTCCAAACACGCACGCCCTTTATGTTGGCGAGAGGGCCTCTCGCGGTGCGCTCGCCCTCCTAGAGTCGGCAGACGTCTTGTTCGCGGTCGAGTCGGACGTTCCCTGGATCGCCAGCGAAGGCAAGCCGGATGACGGCGCGACGATCATCCAACTTGACATCAACCCCACCATGGACCATCTTCCAATTTGGGGGTTCAGGGTCGACCAGCGGATGAAGGGCGGCGCCTTTCCCACGTTGAACGTCCTGAGCGCCCGAGTCCGGCGACTCCTGAGAGGTGACAGCGAAGCGAGGACCAGGGTCAAGGAAAGGAGAGCGGAGGTCTCCGCAATGCACGATCAGATGAAAAGGACGTTGAGGGACGAGGTAGAATCGATTCGCGCCGAAAAGCCGATCGACCCCCGATGGCTCTCCCATTGCATCAACGCAGTCATGGACCGGAAATCCGTCATCTTCGCTGAAACGGTAACGTCACCTCTGTTCGACTACCTGGAGATTTCTGAGCCGGGCACCTTTTTCTCGAACCCTCCTCTCGGTTTCTTAGGCTGGGCCATGGGGGCAGCCCTCGGGGGAAAGGCCGCGCTTCCAGAGGCGCAGGTACTAGCCCTGGTCGGAGACGGATCATACATCTATTCTGCGCCGACGGCTTGCCATTTCATATCGTCCAGATACAACTTGCCCGTCCTGACGGTCGTGTACAACAATCATTGTTGGAACGCCTCGGCAAATCCAGTGAAGGTGTTGTATCCTGACGGCTGGGCAGTGAAGACGAACAATTTCCCTGGCTGTGATATCGACCCGTCGCCAGACTTCACCCAGGTGGCGAAGTCTTCGGGCGCCCACACAGAGCGTGTGGAAGATCCCGAGGAACTCATTGCGGCCTTGCAGCGGGCCTCGGCTGCGGTGAAAGGTGGAAGACAGGCGTTGGTGGATGTCCTGCTGCAAAAGCCCTGAACATCATCGGGCGGGCGGGATGCGGGCATTCAGTCAGTCAGTGAGTCAGAACGGACG
>JAPCJN010000070.1:5113-9186 GCA_027886925.1 Nitrososphaerota archaeon | reverse complement strand
TCATCGTGGGGCGGGATGCGGGCATCCAGTCAGCCGGGCCCGTCATTCAGTATGCCGGCTCCTCACTCATGGACCCCGGGAGCCTACACGATTGTCGTCGGCGACCCTTGGGGCGATGTCGTTGCGCTTCATTTGATTGTCGAAGGGGGTGGGATGCGGGCATTCAGTCAGTCTGTCAGACAGAGCGGACGGTGCCCGGCTACTTCCTTGCCCGTTGCAACGCGTCCGGGTTGACCAGGTTGGCCGGACGCTCACCCTTCGATATCCTCAAGGCCTCCTGCGCGCACGTCATCTCAAGCCTCTGGTTCGCTTCCCGCGTCCGTCCCGCGATATGGGGTGCGACGACCGTGTTCTCGAGTTGGTAGAGGGGAGAGTCCGTGTTGGGTTCCTTGGTGAGGACGTCAAACGCCGCGCCCGCGAGCTTTCCGGCCTTTAATGCAGCAATTACCGCCTCCTCGTCTGCCATCGCTCCTCTTGCGATGTTCACAAAGTAAGCCCCGGGTTTCATCATGTCTATGTGCCGCTTGGTCACCATCCCTTTGGTCTCGTCTGTCAGCAGGGCGGTTAACACGACGATATCTGATTCGGCCATCAGCTGGTCCAGTTCGACGAACTGCACGTTCGCTTGTTTGGCTCGCTCGCTTGAAGGATGCTTCGTGTAGGACACTACTTTCGCTCCCATCGCGTTGAGAATCTTCGCGAGATGGGTCCCTATCTTTCCTAATCCAATGATTCCGACAGTGCGACTGGAAATCTCCACGCCGTTGAACTGGAACCTATAGGTTGTCATCGTCGACCATTCTCCATTCTTCGTATGCGCGCTCGATCTTGCAATGTCTTTCGTCATGGCGAGGATCAGGCCGAGCGTGAATTCCGCGACTGAGATTGTCATGACTCCAGGGGTGTTGGCGATGATTATGCCCATTTCCGTCGCTGCCTTCGCATCGACAAAGTCGTAGGAAACACCATAGATCACTATGCCCCGCAGGTTGGTCCCGGCGGCCATGACGTCCCTGGTGACCTTCCTTGCCCCCGCAATGATGATCTCAGGATTAATCCGTTTCATGTCTGCGATGAAGTCGGCTTCTCCTGTGTCCTGTCCGGAAGAAATTTCGCCCGCCTGGTTAAGCACGTCTAGCGCCTTCCCGGTGATGGGCCGGCTGTCTGCCATGTAGATTTTTGTCATTCTTTTCAATTCCCCCTGGATAATTCGTTAGCCATCCCTATTTTTTGTATATAACCATTGATGGCCTGAACCGCAGTCGTCCGAGGTAATCGGCTCGCGTGTCAAACTTAAACCGGTCTCCTTCACCACCTTGTCACGAAGCAAGCGTGAAGATAACCGACGTAATCACGACCACCATCCACATCCCTCTCCGAGAGGCCTTCCATCCTGCCTGGCTGCCTGGCCTGGAAACAAGCGAGTTCTCCGCCACGATTCTTGAAATCGAAACCGACGAAGGCATCACAGGCGTGTCGGCGCTTCAACATAACCCCGGAGTCATACCTCCCGGAAAATCGAGCGTCAACATCGCGGTGGAGCAATTTCTCAAACCGCTCCTAGTTGGCAGGGACCCAACTCAGACCGAAAAGCTGGTGGGGAACCTCAGAGGGCTTCGGAAGGTCATAAGCCTGCCGTGGTTCGTTTCAATCGCTTTGTGGGACATCGTCGGAAAAGAAGCGGGCATGCCGATTTACAAGCTCTGGGGAGGCTACAGCGACAAGCTGAGAGCATACGCCAGCTTTGGAGAGGTCAGGACTCCCGAGAGAAGGGCGGCGGATGCCAAGAAGATGCTGCGCGAAGGTTTTGGCGCCATCAAGCTCCGAATCCACACGGGAACAGTGGAAGAGGACGTCGCACAGGTCGAAGCTGTGAGGGAAGAAGTGGGGGACAAGATAGACATCATGGTCGACGCCAATCAGGCGTTCGTTACTCAGGGGCCGCGTTGGGACCTGAAGAGAGCTCTCCAGACCGCGAGAAAGCTTGAGCCCATGAACCTCGTCTGGCTCGAAGAGCCTCTTCCCCGTTACAACTTCGACGACATCGCGACGCTGTGCAAGATGTCTGGCCTTCGCATCGCGGGCGGAGAGGACAACGAGGGACTACATGAGTTCTATTGGATGCTCGAGAAGGGAGCATATGACGTCCTGCAGCCCGATTGCACCGTCTCCGAGGACATGTTCCAGTTGCGCAAGATTGCAGGCATGGCCGAGATCCGCGGCAAATGGTTTGCGCCGCATACTTGGGGGAACGGCATCGGTCTTGCAGCGAACCTTCAACTCGCGGCCTCCGTTCCCAACTGTCCCTACTTTGAGTACCCGTACGATCCTCCATGCCTGACGCCGGATGTCTACTATGGCATGTTGAAGGAGCCATTGACAGTCGACAGTGACGGCATGATAACCACCCCAGAGGGACCCGGGTTGGGCATCGAGCTCAATCAGAAAGCAATCAACAAGTTCGCCGCCGAGTAAGAGCCGTCCAGGCGGTGCCGAAGTGGCCAGCCCGGTGCAAAGAAACGCTTGTACATTGATGATCCAGTCAGTCAGTCCAAGAACTTGTGTGGATTCATCAAACCAAGAGGGTCCATCGCTCTCTTTACCCTGCGCATCAATTCAAGGGCCGCTTGTTCCCGCTCTCCGCGGAAGACGGCCTTGTTGGCCAGTCCGACGCCGTGCGCGGCGAGCATTGTCCCTCCCGCTTTGTGAACGACCACGCCGATTTCTTCGAGAATCTGTGAAGTGGCCCTTAGTTGCGCCGCGTCGTCCAGATCCGTCAAGAATGCAGGGTTGAGCCTGTCCGGCGAGCTGATTGAGCCGGCATAGCGCTGACCATGATCAAGAACGGTTTTCTTTATCGAGTCGCGCACCCTGACGACCTCTCCGGGTGGGATCCAGACGTGCCTGCTTACGATAAATGGCCCGGAACTCGCCTTCCCACCGTCGGATTTCGACGTGACCTTCTCCTTCGAAGAAAGGAAGAGCATCAAGTCCTCTTCGGGAGGGATGTGGCCAGCAGAATAGGTTCGACCGTGGTTCGATCGAACGATTCGTGCCGCCTGGACCTTGGCTTCGGCCACGTCGATCTTAGAGCCTTCCAGGCCTGTTATCACCCAACCTTCCCCGGACTTTCCTCCAGGAGCGTCCCTGAATCCCTTGTAATCGAATGGGAGGCGCTCATCATACGCGAGGACGGTCGAGACTGCAGGCATCTCCGTGAACCAGATCTCCTGCTGGGCCTTGACGGCATCCCCGAAGGTCTTGAACGCGTAGCACGTATTGAAACGGACTTCAGGTTCACGATGAACTTTCATGGTGACCTCGGTGATCACTCCCAGCGAGCCCTCTGAACCAACGAAGAGCTGCCTCAGATTGTATCCTGCGCCAAACCAGGGTCCGGTTCTTACGACACCCCCCTCCGGGGTGACCACCTCTAACTCAAGCAGGTTCTCTGAGACAGTGCCGTATTTGAATCCACACTTTGTGTGCGCGTCCATGCAGATAGATCCGCCAACCGTAGCCCACTCTGCACTTCCTGGCAAGATGCCGTGGCACAATCCGTGACGATTTAGCGCGTCTTGGAGGCCGGCAAGGGTAAGAGCAGGTTCGACGACCGCGGACAGGTATCTGTCGTCAATTCCCTTGATCTTGTTCATCCTGCGCATGTCGAGGATGACTGCGTCGTCTTCGTGCAGCGGGACCGTAGCTCCTACCAAGTTCGTGCCACCGCTCAGCGGGATCACCGGAACCTTGTTGCGATTCGCTGTCTTGAGTATCTGCGCGACCTGCCTCGTCGAGGCGGGTCGCAACACCAGGGCGGGGAAATATCGAGCTCCGAACTCCGTCCCAAACCTCCAATGTCGAGTCATCGGCCAAACCGCCTCATAGGTCCCATCTGGATAGCGCTCCAGGCCTGCATGACCATTGATCACGTTCGAATTTCCCAACAAGGCTTGGAACTGGCGGACGACCTCGCGTCGCATCGATAGCTCGAACCATCTCGGGCGGAATCATAAGCTTTCTTCAAATACGAATCACACAAGCGAGGCGCCTGCCTGGCGACGGTCGAGGCT
>JAPCJN010000070.1:0-5103 GCA_027886925.1 Nitrososphaerota archaeon | reverse complement strand
CTGCGAGATGCTAGATTTGGCAGGGACGACCGAAGCAACCTCATTAGGGGTTTTGTATTTGCTCAGGGGAGCCGAGCTTCTTCTTGCCCCTTAGAGCTGAAGGAATTATCGCAAGCGAATTGAGCACGCCGAACACGAAGAAGACGTTCCTGATGCCCTGCGCGAACAAACCTGTTTGTAGCGGAGAGGGGGAGGCTGCGCTGCCCGAGGAAATCACTCCGCTGACGACCGCGTAGGGCAGCGTCGTAATCATGATCAGGATGACCAGGTTCTGGCTCAGACTGAATCCTATGTTGAAGAATGTCGACCTCATGCCTGCCCCCACGCCCCTCTCGTTTTTGGGTATCGCAGCCATGATCGCACTGATGTTGGGAGAACTGAAGAACCCGAAGCCTGCTCCGAGTAAGATCAAGATTGCATCCACTTCCAGGTATGGCGTAGTTCTTCCCACGGTCGAGAGCGAGAAGAGCGCGATGCTTGTAAGCGCGAGTCCGCTGGAGGTGAACGGAAGGTGCCCGAACTTGTCTGATAGCCTGCCGCTGATAGGGCTCACCACTATCACTGCGAAATCAAATGGCAAAATCGCCAATCCTGCTTGGAGCGGAGTGAATCCTAGGATTAACTGGAAGTAAAGACTGATGACCAACAGCACGGCACCGAACGCAGTTCCATTCAGCAGGAGTGCGGTCATGCCGCCCGTCACCTCTCTTATTCGAAAGAGGCTAAAGTTGAGGAGAGGGTATCGGGCCCTCCGCTCATTAATTACGAAAACACCGGCACTGACCAGGGCGACCGCAGCCAGCACATAGATCGTGACGATCTGTCCGGTATTTTCGACTCCATATGCAAGGAACGTCATGGTGAGAAGAACGGCGGTTATGAAAGTGGTGAATGTGACAAATCCAATCCAGTCTATCGGCATGCGGGTCCCTGGTTTTGCGAAATCCTTCAGTCTGCGATTGGCCCATATTGTCCCGAAGATTCCTATCGGTATGTTGATGTAGAAAAGGAATCGCCAATCAACGAAAGAAATGATGATCCCGCTGACCGTCAGTCCTGCTATAGCTCCAAACCTTGTCGCAAGCTGGTTGATGCTGAGAGCAAATCCCAATTCTTCTATTGGTGTCATGTCCATGATGAGGGCGATGCTGCTCGTGAACAAGATAGCCGTGGCAACGCCTTGGATCCCTCTCGAAACGATTAGCTGTAGGGGATCTTGACTGGCGCTGGTGAGAACTGACCCAATCGTGAAGAGCGCGAATCCAATCGTGTAAAGTTTCACCCTTCCCACTATGTCCGCAATCTTCCCCGCGACGAGTAATGACACCGTCAAGCCGAACTGTAGCGCTTGGGTGAACCAGATGGCTTCCTCCGCGTCGGCACTAAGAGACTTTGCGATCTGTGGGAGCCCGACAATCATTATTCTGGTGTCGAGAGCCGCCATGAGGACGCCAATCGTGGTTACCGATAGAGCGATCCACTTGTTGTTGGCCATCTTGCCAATCTGCGACTCTTTAGGCTCTATATATAACAAGAATTGGGCGATTGATCGCATCGCAAGACATTCAACGCCGAGCAAGTGGACAGGACTGTGACGGGCCACAGAATCTGAAGGCCCCATTCGCCCCATCGTCTAGGCGTACTGGGTTTGGCTAGGCGCCCTCCGTTCTGAGATTAGACTTAAGAATCGACCTGGCGAAGAAGCGGTGAGGCTCATTGAGAATCCAGAAAGCTTTCGTTTTGATTCAGGTAGACGCGGGACACGCGAAGAAAGTGGCTGACAAACTGATGCAATTCGACGAGGTGAGGGAGGTACACATCATCGCCGGCGAGTGGGACCTACTGCTAGTCATCGAGGCTGAAAGGGACGTCGTCGCGCCGAACGATGAAATGGTCCTTCAGGTGGTGCTGGACAAGATTGACAAAGTCTCCCACGTGAGACGATCCAACACCATAATCCCATCCTTCTCTAAATTCAAGGCCTGACCCCCGACCGTCTACAGGCGTCCGGAGCGCGCCACGGCCTCCTTCCACTTCTTCTTGGCCGGATGACGCAGCTACGAGCAGACCGGATCCTGACCGACAGTTTGGTGGAGGAGCTTTTATCTCGGCGTCATTCTTCAATTCTGCTAGAGATGCCCATATGTCCAAAGTGCCACAAACTCATAACACCCGCCAAATATTCACGGCATTTGGGAAGATGCGGCGTCATTCACAAGCGCAAGAAGGTCCCACTAGCCGTACATGGCTACAGTGACATCTACTTCAACAAGAATCCAGAATATGGGCGAGCATCAGGGTAGGATTCTGGAAGAAAAATATGGAACGGTGAGGAGATTAACGTCGTATGCAGCCCACATCTAGTCGAAATCTTATGCCAAACGGGACTGGACAGAACCTTGTTCTCCGCCCTTGAATCGTTAAATAATTCCAAATCCGGACCAGACCATGAGAGTCGCTGTTCTCGGGACAGGGGATGTCGGTTTGAACCTTGGGACCAGGCTGGTCCAGGTTGGGCACGAGGTCAAGATGGGTTCTCGCACCGCAGACAATCAGAAGGCCATCGAATGGTCAAAGACGACCGGACCCGGGGCGAGCCATGGGACATTTGCCGATGCTGCCTCATTTGGGGAGATCGTCTTCAATTGCACGTCCGGTGTTGGATCACTGGAGGCGTTGAAGATGGCCGGAGAAGAGAACTTGAAAGGCAAGGTGCTCGTCGACGTGTCAAATCCATTGGATTTCTCGAGAGGGATGCCGCCGACGCTGGCCGTCTGCAACACCGATTCCTTGGGTGAGCAGATTCAGAGGTCTTTCCCGGAGGTTAGAGTGGTGAAGGCCCTGAACATGGTAGGCCACGACCTTCACGCAAACCCGGAGCGAGTTCCGGGTGACCATGACGCCTTGATCTGCGGAAACGACAGCGAGGCCAAGGCCCAGGTCACCAAAATCCTGAAGGATTGGTTCGGCTGGAAGAGCGTGATCGACCTAGGTGACATCGCAGGTTCACGTGGGATGGAGATGTACCTGACGCTGTGGCTACGCCTGGCGCAGGCCGGAAACTGGGCACCCCTCAATATCAAGGTAGTAAGGCCGAGCTAAGCCGTAGAGGTGCGGCCAAGCCAGCATGAAAAGCAGATTATCGATATCGACCGCTAAAATGCCTATTCGAGCAGCGAACCGTAATCGCGATAGCTCCAAAGTAGTCTTCCTTCAAACAGTCTCCTCTTGGCGTCCAACCGACGAGCGAGCGCAAGCCGCTGATCATCCACCACGTCTTTGTCAGGCTGTCCCCTCGCCCTGATAGCCGCCGGATCGACGGGGGCGGCAAGCTCCACCGAGTCAGCATGTAATTTGGGGATTAACAACTCCCATGCCTCCGAGCAGAAGGCTTGAATGGCTTCCTCTAGGAAGCTAATCGAAGCTCCGAGGGCTTCGATGTCCTTTCCTTTTCTTGGCGGCACGCGGCATGGGGCAAGATTGCCTTCTATTTAGAAGAAACGGTAGTTGGGAGGAGCTGTCTTCGTGGGTTGTCTCTGGTTCGCTTGCACGGTGAGACCGAAGGGAATGGAAACTAATGATGGGTTACTACCTACACCGCTATGCCTCTAACCCTTCATGCCATCTTCTCATAGCTTGTCTCCGACACGGACAGATTACATCTAATTGACACTGACACGGCTTTGGGCACCTAACATCCCTATGTAATCATCAAACCAAACATTTAGACTGAACCGTAATAACTCAAAATCTCCTTCTCTGGGACCGATGCTGGCACAAGAAACGGACCCTCACGAGGACATGCCTAACCCAAGATTCAACCAGATCTTGTTCGGCCTAGCAGGCGGGCTCGTGGGTGCCATAGTTATGGGCCTGATCGCCTACCTTACTCCTCCTCCAAACACTGGCGGCAATCCATTTTTCATCGCCACCGCGAACTTGATCGGTTTCGGCGACCTCGCATGGGGCGTCGGATGGTTGCTTAACGTGTTGACAGGGATGAGTCTGGGCGCGATTTTTGGAGTGTTGGCAACAAGGGGTTCACGGGGGACACGGAAAGTCGGGAACAAGATGCTTCTCGGCGTCCTATTAGGACTCGCAGCATGGACCGCCCTATTTGTCCCTCTGATGTTGATTCTGAGCCCGGCCTCTGTTTCCGCCGAGGCCCTCGGTGGCGGCCTAATCTTCAACTTAACCTTCGGCGTCATAGTGGCGACGGTCTTTGCAATAGGTCAGTCTTTCATGCTGGTCGAGCGGGTAGTCGTCGCGCACGTATGCGATAACTGCGGCCTCCCTCTTTCTAGCAACGATGAGCTAACGACTCACCGGCTTGAGAAGCACATGCGACCGGGTCAGCGACTTCAACCGCAACGGGCAATTGCCTGACGCCGCTTTCAGATACGTCTGCCGGGCGAAATCACGTCGACCGCCTGCTGTGGCGGAGCGCAAAGAACAAAGAATGCCTTTAAGCTCCTCTACGCAAACAAGAAAGCAGACAATGGAGCTAAGAAGATAAAGTTGCGCCGTAAAGAGACCGGCTTGACGAGGTTAGAAGAAACGATGGAAATCCAGGCTCACAAGAAGTTGGTCTACTGATATGTCGAGGTCATTTCGAAAGGAAGACGTCGTTGGGAAAACCGTGATTGAGACTTCAGGCTTGGTCAAAGGGAAGGTCAAGGATGTGATGTTCAATCTTAGTAATACGGTCACGCTCGTAGTGGAAGGAGCGGATGGAAGAGACGTTCGGATACCCCTGGCAAGAGTCACCGGAATCTCAGACCACGTGGTGGTCAAGAGCGACCTGGCTAGTAGTGAACCTCCGACCATCGGTCCAGGGGCGTCATGCAAGTTCTGCGGTGCACCTATGATAGCCGGCGACGTATGGTGCCCGAGCTGCAACAAGTCGCAGTCGTGAAGACCTTTCAGTGATTACAAAAAAGAGAGTTTCTTGTGCTCTGCACTGAAGGGTGTCACGACGAAAGAACCCAACCGAGATAAGCACTTTTCAACTCGTACATCGACATGCTCATTTTGTAAAAAAGCCGAGGACCAGAGGGTCTCAGGCCCTTGCGAGCAGTGCGGTCACTACGTCGGCAGGAGTCC
>JAPCJN010000004.1:42373-47744 GCA_027886925.1 Nitrososphaerota archaeon | reverse complement strand
GCATCTCATTTCACCAATGTCACCTGTGCCGATCCCTTTGTCACCGCACCCAACCTGTCAATTAGGCTGGGTTGGGAAGCGGCCGGTACTTCCAGCACTACGGACAGTCCACCGTCCTGCCCCCACTCCTCTTTAAGTATCTCGCCGAAGCCCTTCAGCACCCCTATGGTCTGACCCGCGTACTGTGCAGGGACCTTCACGACGAGCTTGACCTTCTCTGACTTTAGCGGGATGATCTTGCGGACCTCGTCGAGTATCGTCTTCAGCTGCTCGTTCGTGTCCTTGAAGGGGTCGAAGGTGACCCTCGCCTCCTGCATCGCCTGCTCTATCCTCACCGGAGGGTGAGGGAGGCCGGTCTTGGGGTCGACGTAGGTCTTTGAGATCATGTTCACTATCTGCCTGCGCTTTTCCTCGGTCATCTTGCGACGCTGCTCCTGGGTCAGCTGTAGCTCGCCGCGCTTCAAGACCTCGATCGCGGCCTTGGCGTGGTCGTCGGTCCCGAAGTGCTTCTTCAGCTTCTCCCCCGAAGCGCGAAGTCCCCTGTTGGCGTCGGCGAAGACCTCGTCGATGCCTATCACCTGCGAGGGCTCGACCGGCCTTCCGGTCTTGTAGCTGAGGGCTGCGTCTGGGTTTACCATTATCTCGTAGCGTTCCCCTTCGATGACGAGGCGAACGGTCGTGAAGTTGCTTGACATGAACCTACATCAGGCTTAGGTTCCCTTTGTGGAGGATTTTTCGCTGCGCGTCTTGGCGTTGGCGGCGTGCTTTGCGATCTCGTCCTGGCTGAGCCTTCGCATCTTCTTCGTCTCCGCTTCGACCACCGCTGTCTTTATGTGGAAAACCCCCTGTTTGTCTTCGCTCACCAGGTAGATGCACTCGATCGCCAGCGTTATTCCCTGCTCCAGGGTGATCCCTGGGTTGTAATTCTTCTCGAGATACTCGTTGACCTGGTCGCTGCCTGCCCCGATGGCGATGGCGTCGAACCCGAGGTACGCGCCCGTAGGGTCGGTGAGGAACACGACCGGTCCGCGGTTCTCGTCGACTCCGGAGATAATGAGGGAGACCCCGAACGGCCTGACCCCGGCATATTGGGTGTATTGCTGGTTGAGGTCGGCTATCCTCTTCGCCACCGTCTCGATGTCGACGGGCTCGTCGTAGACAAGGCGGTTGCTCTGGGCGATGACCCTCGCGTTGTCGACCTGTATCCTCGCGTCCGGGATGTACCCGGCGCCGACAGCCCCGATGTGGTCGTCGATCTGGAACATCTTCACGATGGACTCGCCGCTCTGGAGCTTCCGGCCCCTCTCCTCGACCGCGAGGATCACGCCGTCGTCCGTTCTTACGCCTACGGCGAGGCTTCCGCGCCTGACCGTCTCCAATGCGTATTCGACCTGGTAGAGCCTGCCGTCCGGCGAGAAAATCGTTATTGCCCTGTCATAGCCAGCAGAAGGTGCGAACATAGTATTTCATCAAAACCTCTTTGTCTAAGAAGGAGCCTTTTCAGGTTGTTTTAAACCCTTCTCGAATTGCGAGACGCCTTTCGCGCCCCGCAGGAGCTTTATGAGAGCGCTCTGCGGCCGGATGACGTTCCAGCGATGACATCGAAGTCTGCAAAGGCGCGCCGTCGAGCGTCGGCGGTGCTCTAGACGTGGCTGTGAAGAGCGTCATCTTGCACAGGGAAGTGCTGGACAGCGTCCTCTCGTACTCCAAGATGTTCCACCCGAAGGAGGGGATCCTCCTCCTCCGAGGGAAGAAGAAGAAAGGCGTGGTGGAGGTGGATAGCGTGGTCATCCCCCCAAACGCCGTGCACGGCAGTGGCTTTTCGGCGTTCGGCTGGGGCATGATCCCGATAGACCTCAGTTATGTCGGCGTGGCGCACTCGCATCCCTCGGGGTATGCCATCCCCTCTCATGAGGACCTTCTCCACGTCACGGGGAACATAATGGTGATTGCAGGCTACCCCTACGCTGACGAGTCCTGCCTGAAGATCTACGACGTCCACGGGAACCCGTTGCAATACGAAGTGAGGTAGGGCCGCACAGAAGCAGGGTACGGGCCGTTTGCCGCAAGAGTGGTTGGCTACTCGTCGCTTCCCAGCCGCTTCAAATTTTTGGGCGGAACTTTCAAGCGGATCGCGTCGGATTGTCGTGGTCGTCAAAAAAGTCCCCAGTTAGTTGATATTACAGAGGGAACCGGGGCGGAGCTGAAAAGGTCCTGGTGCGCCGACAAAATGGCGAAGCAGTAAGTTCGTCGCTATTCTATTTGACTTTCTCAGGGATCATTCCGGTGCTGTAGATCGTGATTACGGTGTCCCTTAGGGTGGCTATCTGTTCCATGTCAAAGTCTGGCTGGGTCGTTATGAGCATGAGGTTGTTCCCGACCCCGAAGATGAGCATGTTGACTTTTTCGCGCTTGACGAAGGTATACTGGATCTTCCCAAAGTACTGGTCCCACGTCTTGTCGGTGCCGATCTGGATGGTAAGGTTCGCCATCAATCTGAGGTCTTCGCTCGCCGGTTCCAAGGAAGAGATTCCCTTTCTCATCCCCCCGGCGATTATGCGGCCGGTGTCATCGAGGATTCCGGCATATCTCACTCGGCGGTCGAACTTGAAGACTTGATAACAGAGCTTGTCTAGCGGATAAGTCATGCAGTTAACGTGGATTTCGCTTCAGTTCAATATAAGATTATTGATTTCCGCGCGTCGAAGGACCGACGTCGTCCGTTTCAGAGTGTGCCGCAATTTGATTTCATTGTGAAATGCGTTTGACTTGACAGCAAATGATGCGATGCCGCGTCTTATCGTCTGGTGTAACAGCAAAAATGGTCTTTGAACAGATGCTGACCATACTCTTAGGCACCGGCGTAGGAGTCGCGGCAGTTCTATACGCAGTCAAGCCGAGGCAAGTAGGAGCCTCACAGTCCTTCGTTTCTGGAGCCTCGTCAATCGAGACTCTCTCGACATCCCTTTCAGTAATAGACTCGGAGAACTCAACGGCGCCAATGCCAGAAGTGACCGCAACCCAGCCGTCGATAGTTGAAGCCCCCGCCGAAGAAGCACACGTAATGGCTTCCAGCGTGGTCTCCACGATGACGGCGGAGGTAGCCGCGGCAGGTTCAAGCCCAGCGACGTCGATCGCATCGATAGATGCGTCAGCTGTCTCGTTTCCTGCAGTGAGCGCGGTCATGGTGGGTTCCCCTTCCGCTCTGGCGGAGAAGAGCCCAAAGGTGCGCGCTAGGAGAAAGTCAGCAACCTCTTCGAGAAGGCGCGCCAAATCTAGCACGAGCAGTAGTCCCACGACTGCCCCCGAAGGTAGTCCCACGACTGCCCCCCAAGCGCTAGAGTAGGCCTGCCCAAGCGAAGAACAAAAACTGGAGATTGTGGGTTTAGGCCAAGAGCCTTAAACCCACATCCTTAATGTTTTGATGGGAGAATTGCAGAGCAAGCCTCTCCTCGGATTTCATGTGTCAATCTCAGGCTCACTCGACCTAGCTGTCGACCGCGCCGTCGAGCTAGGTTGCACGACCTTCCAAGTCTTCACCCGGAATCCCCGTGGATGGAAGTTCAGCCCCCTGGATGAAACGCAAGCAGGTCTCTTCGCCCAGAAGAGGGATAAGGCAGGCTTCGAGAAGATTGTCGCGCACATGCCGTACCTCCCCAACCTCGCTACGTCGATCACGGAATACCAGAGGAAAAGTCGGGACTCTCTCACGGCCGAGATGTCTAGGTGCGGAATGCTGGGTGTCGACTATCTTGTGGCTCACATCGGCTACCACGAAGGCGAGGGCTCAGCGGTGGGGGTGCGGAATGTCATCGAGTCTTGCAACCAGGCGATAGAGAAGAGCGAAGGGAAGACGATGCTGCTCATAGAGACGGCCGCGGGTCAGAGAGGCGCTGTGGGCTCGAGGTTCGAGGAACTGCGGGCGATTTTGGACGGGGTGAAGCAGCCAAAGAGGATGGGCGTCTGTGTCGATACCTGCCATATCTTCGCGGCGGGCTTCGACATCGCGAACGAGGAGGGCGTGAAACGCACGATGGAGATGTTCGATGACATCGTGGGCTATGATAGGTTGAAGGTGGTGCACCTCAACGATTCGAAGGGCCCGATGGGAAGCAACCTCGACAGACACCAATTCATCGGCGAGGGATACATCGGCAAGAAGGGGTTCCAGGCTTTCCTACGCTACCGCGAGAACGCGCAACTTCCGATGCTCATGGAGATCCCTGTGGAAGACAGGAAGAAGGACGACGCTAACATGAAGCTGGTCAGGAAGTTGATTGCGGGTTAGTTTCATGGGGGTTGGTCTCGGCCACGGGGGCGACGGCGGTCCCGCCATCAGCCCATACCCTCCTAGACTGCGCAACCCACGAGAATTTCCTCTGAAGCGACTTTGAGTAGAGCTTGTTCCAGTCAAGCCCCACGTAGTCGCACCAGGACTTGTAGGTCCTCGGGTCTATGTAGTTCTTCATCGAAGTGTTCAGGTTGTACTCCTTGGTCTTCTTTGTGAGCTCAATATCCTTCTCCATCTTCTGGATCCTCTCTTCCTTCCCCTTTGTCCTGTACTCGGCGAGCTTCTGCTCCTTCTTCTTCAGAGACTCATCCCAGGTCTTCGGGGGGGTGCGCTTGTGGTTGCAGTATATCGCGGCGGCCAGGTTCGCCTCCTTGGCGAAATAGAGTTTCTCGAGGTCGTCGGCCGTTCTCACGTCCTTTGACTTTAGAGCCTCTTCGACCGTCCTCGTCGCGTGATAGGTCCTGAAGACCTTGGCGCTCAGGCCGTCGACGATGCCAGAGAGGAAGGCGTTGACGTGGGCGGAGTTCACCCCTTCGAAGATCTGCGCGTCGGGCTTGTTCCCCGTCATGAACTTCCTCATGTTCCCGACCAAGGCAGGGTCGGGCGAATCCAACTTCTTCACCCACCTCACGCTGTCCTTTCCCAAGAAGTCGAACTCAATCGCCTGCTCGTCGAGCCTCTTGATGTGCTCGACCCTCAAGGTGGTGGCGCCGACCGTGTCGGCCTCGTCTTCGTCCTTCTCGTCGCCTACTCGCATGCCCACCTCATCTATCAGGTAGCACACGGTCGCAATCTTACGTTCCCTCTCGTCCCTGTCTGCCAGTTTTTTCCGGATCGCCGCCTGCAACTTGGGGAGCCTCTCCCCTATCTTGAGGGCCTTGTCATACTTCTGCTTGTTCCGCGACTGCTGAATGTCGGAGCTCTCGTGGGGCCAGACGTATTTCTCCTTCCCGGTGAGCTTGTCTATCCATCGTGCAATCCAAATCGACTCGTCGTCGTTGGTCACCCTGTAGCCTTCAGGGACCGGTGCGCCCTTGTCCAAGTTCAGCGTCACGTCCTGAGGCAGGACCCGGGGTTTCC
>JAPCJN010000004.1:19286-42262 GCA_027886925.1 Nitrososphaerota archaeon | reverse complement strand
CCCTCCCCATGAAGAGCCCTGGCGGCTCCGCCATCCAATTGGCTATCTCGATCTCCTTTCCATCTAGGAGCGCCTTGCCGAACTTTTCCCTCAGCTTCTCCCTCGTCTCCTTGCGGGACTGGGCCAGGGACTTTTTCGCCTCCTTCGTCATCGTCTCCTTCCCCGACTTCTCCGCGTCGACGAGCCTGTAGAGGCTCGATAAGTCAATGTCTTGGAACTGCGTGTGTTTGCTTGAGGGCGGTGGGAGTTGCTTGACAAAGTGCTTCATGAAGTTCGCGACGAAGACAGGGTCCTGAACATAGGGCGTGTCCTTCTTCTTCGCGAACTGGTAGGCCATCTCCTCCGCGAGTGGTGAGAGCTTGACCTCCTGTCCTGAGACGCGGATAGACAGTCCCTTTGGCACGTAGGGGTCAGGAAACGCGATCCCATTGTGCCTAAATGTCTTCCAGACAGGCATCTGGGCCGACTCTGAAAAGGATATTTAAAAACAAAATCGTCGGAAGCGACGGAGAGTTAGTCCACTACTCTTTGCATAATAGCGGAGCGCCCTCGTTAACGTATCCTAGTCACAGGAAAGTCCCCGTCTTCTATCGCGGACTTCTCCTCCACGCCGGACCGCGAAGGTTCATATCGATAGAATGTGTGAAGAGATGGCCGTGACATCGAGCCTCGTCGCCACGAGGACCCTCTGGCTCAGAGTCCAAGTCTTCGTCGCCGGGTTCGCTGTGATGGGGCTCGAGCTTCTCGGCAGCCGGCTCGTCACCCCTGTATTCGGCAACTCGATATGGACGTGGGGGAGTCTCATCGGGGTGGTCCTCGCTGGCCTCGCCGCCGGGTACCACTTTGGTGGGAAGCTCGCGGACCGGTCTCCGACGAAGCGGAGGTTCTCCGTGATCCTGTTCATTGGGGGAGTCCTCGTCGTCCTTGTTCCGTTCATAGCCCCCTTCGTCCTGTCATTGTCTCTCTACTCTTCACTGGGAGATGAATATGGCCCGCTCCTCGCGACCACCCTCATCCTCGGTCTTCAGACGTTCGTCCTAGGGATGACCTCGCCTTATGCTGTCAGGATGGCGTCCCAGAACTTGGCCTCAATCGGTGGCGTTGCCGGGAACCTCTATTCGATCTCTACCATAGGGAGCATCGTAGGAACGTTCGGCACCGTCTTCGTGCTGATACCTCTCCTCGACGTAAGGACCATCATTTTCGCGGTCGGCTTCGCGCTGTTGCTCGTGTCGCTCCCGTGGCTGCCGCGAAAGCCCTCCGTCATCGCCGTCGTCTTCATCGCCCTGATCCTCTCGTCATCCTTCGTCCCCGCATCGCCGCAGGTGACGACCTCAAAGCAAGGTGGCAACGTCGTGTACGAGAAGGAGACGCCATACAGCATTCTCGACGTCGTCGATACGCCTTCCCAGAGGACGCTCTACCTTAATGGAATCCCCCAGAGCGGCATGGACCTCGGAAACACGACGCGCCTGGTCTACCAGTACACGGTCTACTTCAACCTGGGGATCCAGTTGAACCCGGACGCGGCTAACGTCCTGTTCGTGGGTGGAGGTGGCTTCTCGGGGCCCAAGTTCTTGCTTGCCACCTACCCTCACGTCCACGTCGACGTCGCAGAAATCGACCCAGACGTGATCGCTACCGCCCAGAAGTACTTCGCCGTCAGGCCCGACCCGCGGCTCACAATCTTCAACGAGGATGGGCGCATCTACCTGCGCGAGACGGACAAGAAATACGACCTGATAGTCCTGGACGCATATGCCAAGACCTATGTCCCGTTCGACCTGATGACGCAGGAGTTCTTCCGGCTTGTCTCAGCCCACCTGACACCGAATGGAATGGTCATTTCCAACCAGATTGGCACGCTGGAGGGGGACTCCTCGAGGCTTCTTCGAGCGGAATTCAAGACGGCTACGACGGTTTTTCAGGATTCCGCCGTGTTTGAAACGGTCCAGTCTCCTCTGGCTCCCCAAATCTTGCAGAACGTAGAACTCGTCTTCAGGCAATCAAGGGACCAAACCCTACTCTCGTCGATAGAGCAGCTGGACAAGAACGAGACGGCTCAGATCTCGAGTCCTGCCTCGAGCAGCGCTATTCCGCCCGGAGGCTACGCCTCCCACTTATACACGACCACTCTCGGGACGGACGACGTTCCCGTCCTGACCGATAACTACGCGCCGGTCGAGACTCTGCTCGACCCTCTGTCGGGCAAGCCATATGTCATCGAGCAGGAGTTCGGGAGGCTCTACCCGACGACGCCCGTGCCCGAGGAACAAGCAGTTCTCATCATCGGGTTGATTTCAGTCATCGGCGTGCTGTGGCTGATCGTCGTCTCAAGGGAAGATGCGACACGCGACTTCTCTGGCCATGGGAGAAATCCGAATCCTTTGCTCTTTGACCGCCTGTGAACGCCAGTTCAATCATTGGTCCTTGTCCCATAAGAGATAAGACTGACCTCTAAGTTTAGGAGTCTTTGCGTTTGCCTCCCACCAAGAGCGGAATCAGGCTGCCTCTTCGCTCATCGGCTTCAGAAAGTCGGGAAAACGAAGCCACGATGAACCAGGCAAAGGTCTTGCAACTTCTTGCAGACCTTGGCGGCCAGGCGAGAATTCGTGACATCGTCGAAGCCGTGTATCGGGCGGGTCTTTACGAAAGGGGAACAGTGATAGGTGGAAACATCTCGAAAAGGCTGAACCAACTTGCGAAATGGGGGATGGTCGTAAAGGTCAAGCATGGCTTCTACCGCCTGTCGGACCGCTAAGGATTCGACAGTGACTGGGTAGCCTCCCTGAATGTGGTAAAATAGCCGCCCCCATGAAGCGCAGGTGGCGGGCCCGTAGCTCAGTTCCCTAATCGGGAGAGAAGCCAGGTAGAGCATCGGGCTTTTAACCCGAGGGTCAGGAAGTCCCCCTAGGCGGGTTCAAATCTCGTCGGGCCCGCCCTAATTCTAAGCTTATTTCTTGGTTTGTTTGGCAAAATATACCTAAAAATGCGCTATTATTTTGGCTATCAAAAACGGTTAAGGGACGCGGCGGTGACACTGTGAGTGGCTCGGCAACTAAACAAGGCTCACGAGAGATAATTGCGAATTCTATGTTATGGGCTTATCCACATAATCAGGGTAAAGGAGGACATCTTAGTCCCATTCGACTCTTCATTTGTTGCCGGTATGCGAATAAATTTCGACTTTTCGGATTCCGCAAAATCTGCCCGTCTAGCCAAGCGACTAACCAACTGGACTGGCGCATACTTACTGTCACATTACCTACTATTGAGTTTAGAGAACTCTTGTTTCTATTTTGATCGTCAAAACTAAAACTTAGCGGCATGGAAAGGTAATGAGTAAATAGAAACAGCAAGCTATTCCTGACCAATCGACCCTAGCTTCATAATCCCTAAATAAATCAGCGAGCTCAAACCTTTAGTTTGGTCTTCGGCAACAAGAAGAAAATCGAGTTTGACGCACAGATGGGCAAGACCGTTTCGACCGAAGACCTCTTTGTTAACCCTCAGAACTACTCCTTCATCCACAACTTCAAAGTCCACTTCAAGACATCTGGCCTTCAGATGCTGGCAAACAAATCAGACATTTCCGTTAGCTCTTCAAACCCCTACCTGCCGTCCATGCAGGAAGTAACCGACGAGTTCCACAAGCGAATGCCAATGGCAGTCGTCCATACGCAAACCAGGGGAAGGTTCCAGCAAACTTCATTCCACTTAACCAACGTCGAATACAAGGAATCAATCGCTATGTTTCTGCCTCAGAACTTCGCGCGCCAGCCAGCTTACGTCATGCCAAACCAAGCCGCACCAGTCGCCCAAGGAAGCGTCTTGGCTGCTGGCCATGCGTTTTGCGGTGCATGCGGAAACCCTCTTTCGTCAGGGGTCAGATTCTGCTCGAGCTGCGGCGCATCGGCCTAAGGAACCGTGTGGCCATTTTCAACGGTTTCCTGTTTCGTTCGTTCCCCTAAGCATTAGGGACAATGTTGTAGACCTCGGGTGATAAGTAACAAAAAACCTACGCGGGAGCTGTCCTCAAGATGATGCCGATAGAAGCAGTTAGCGAGTGCTAGGTACAGATCCGTTTGGTGGCACTCACTTTTGAAGAGGAAGTCGTCGGTTCAGTCCTGACAATCGTTGCGACGTTCTTACTCACTCAGGGCGTAAGCTTCATCATCAGGAAGTTGGCAAAGAGGGCTGGCGCGAAGCCTCCCGTCCTTCGTTCTTTGCGAGATGTCTTTGCGCTCGTTTGGGTCCTGTTGACCACAATAGGCATTCTCACAATAACCGGGCTCTCTTCCGAGTTCACCACGCTTACTTTCTCAGGAATCGCAGGCATTGCTGTGACGCTCGCGTTGCAGTCAACGCTCTCCAATCTAATCGCGGGAATCCTTCTCTTTCATGATAGGGTAATCAGGCTCGACGACAAGATCCAGTTCGGCGGGATAACCGGGACGATCATCCTGATTTCGCTTCGTGCGACCTGGGTGAGGACGGAGGAGGGAAACATCGTGGTCATCGGCAACAACAATCTCTCGAATGGTCCACTGGTCAACTTCTCAGCCGGCAACAGGCTCACGTATTTGAGCGGGGAAACCGCACAGCGCGCCGATCCTGTCGGCTAGTCCATTTGTTTTGAACCCTGGATGAGGCTCGGTCTAATCTGGCCCACTCATTGGCCGCTTCCTTCGAGGGAATCCAATCAAGGAACTATCTCTTCCTTTTTTCGTTCAGGCGTGTCCGTTTGAAGTGGTTTTTGGCCTGCGTGCGTATGCTATGATGAAGAAGATTGTGAACGAAGAATACCAGAGATCGAACCTCAGGAATCCAATCGGCGTGTTCACCCAGAAAACAGGCAATGCCGATGCAACAAATATTGCCCCCACTATGAGTTGTGCGAACATGAAACGCCTGAACCTCGCAAGGACGGCTGGATGGACTCGCCGGTCGCTCAAGCGGACTCTTTCTTCCTTCAACAGGAGAAAGCATAGTGCAGACAGAACGAGAAACATGGGGCCCACGTCTAAAGCGTAGGCGACCGAACCCGCGTCCAAGACTCCGAGGGTCTGCGCAGATTGCACCACGTAGAAGAGGTATGGCTCGATGGCGACGCAGAAAAGGAGGACGATGTTCAGGAACAAAGCGAATGGCACCTCTACTGGAAGGATGGTCATGGTGCGCGAGTAGCCCAGCCAAGTCATCACGATTATCAGGAAGCTGAAACCGAAAAGCAACACATTGACTGCGAGGTCTTGACCATTTTGTGGTAGCTTTCCAACGAGTATGATGGAGCCTATTGAAAGTGCAAGGCCGAAGACCAGGTCTGAGAGCGATTCAATCCTGATCTTGATTCGAGTGATCGGAGATCCCGATGCGTCAGGCAAACCTTAGTCTTGAATCCGACAGGACTGATTGTCTATTTGAGGTTTGGGCGTTTTTTTGGCGGAAGCGGCCCGCTCGTGTCGTGCTTCAACATTTGCTCTGCAGAACAATTGATGCATCTTTTCTTGAAAAGCACCCCGCCTTCACGACAAGCCGAAGAGAAGCAGTTCATCCGCTGCTGATTTGCATGAACGTTAGCAGATCTTGTCCCGCTCTCATTTCCACTTTTGTGAGAATGTCATCCCTGCGCCGTTAGGCCTCAGGCAACCGAAGACCTCGCCGTCATCAACTCAGAGGGCCGCCTGTCGACTGCGACCAGGTTGCAGAACCTCTCAGTGAGGTTTTCGGTCTTGATCATGCAGCCTCACAGCTAGGTAGGGAAGTGGCCTTCGTTCTTCAATGAATCGCTTTAATATCGAGCCCAATTGTAGGGGGTTCGGCTGCCTTGGTCGTATAGTGGTCCAGTATGCGAGACTGTCAATAGGGTCAAAATCCTAACAGAGCTCTCGTGACCCGGGTTCGAATTCGACCGCAAATCGACGAGTATCCCGGCCAAGGCGCCAATTCTCCAATTCAGAGTGAATAACCTCGCTGAATCTCACCAATTCATGACCATATCCACACGAGCCGCTCCCACCGGAGACTCTCTCCGAGCCGTCTTGTTTCGTCTTCGCGATTAGGTTAGTCGTCGCCTAGACCGGGCGGGAGCGTCTGACCGGTGTAATCGCCGACGACGTAGGAGGTATATGGCCCGTTGAGCTGGTCAGGACCGTTGCCCACCACGTTCGTCATTCCATACTGGAACTCAATCTGCTTGTCGGGGTTGATGATGATGGCACGGTCATTGAACTGGTCGGCGATTGAGATGTCGCCGTTCCGCAGCATCACGGCGTTGGTCGGAAGAGGGTTGGAGTTGCTGTCCATCCCCCGGTTGGTGAAGTACTCGAAGACCACGTGCTTGTCCTGGGTCACTTCGATTATGCGCGCATGGCCCGCATCCGTTATCAGGGTGTCACCGTTCGGGAGACGGCTCGCGAAAGCCGCGAACAGGATACCGTTGCTGTACTCCCAGACGATCTTCCCGGCATGAGTGATCTCGATCACTCGGTTGTTGTTTTCGTCAGCGATTAGGATGTGGCCGTTGGGGAGGAGCTCGGCGCTGTTTGGGCTGTTGAGCACCCCATGGCCTGAAGTCGGCCCGTAAGACCAGACAACCTGCTTGGCCTGATTGACCTCTATCACCCTGTTGTTTCCCTGATCGACGATCATGAAATCAGAGTTGGGCAGCTGGACGACGAAGACGGGAACGTTAAGCTGGTCGGGACCGGACCCGGTTACCCCAGCCTCGCCATACTGCCACACAATCTGACCGCTATGGTCTACGACGATCACGCGGTTGTCGACGCACCCGTTCGGCATCGCCGGGTCTGCTCCGGGTGGGATCCCTGTTCCTGCCATGACCGTCCGACCTTCCGCCAACCGCTCGGCATCGTTCGAGCCTATGATGGCTCCAGGCCCTGGATTGCACAGATTGGGATCGTTGGACCCGTAGCTCCAGACAATCGTCTTCTTGTCGGGGTTGACCTCAATCACCCTGTTGTTGAACTGGTCGGTGATCAGCAGGTTTCCTGCATGATTGAACTTGTTATCATTATTTCCACTGTTGTCGTTGTTCTGAGATATCGCGGCCACGGCCACTGTTGGAACACAAAGGACCGCGATGGTAAGGACTACAACGGCCATCTTCATCGAACTGGTTCTGACCATTCGCTATCTGGAAGCTACTAGCGTAATAGTTGGTTATATATCTACGCTATCATGCTTCTATGCGTTGACGGTCGGGCCCCCTGAAGCTGAGATTGCAGGGATCTTTGGGGGGTCGACGTCGCCACCGCGAAGAAAACGGCCACCGCAAATACCAGGACCACGCTTGAGATTCCGCTCACCGGCGCTATGAGTAGCGCGGCGGTGTAGCAGATAGGCCCGACGTAGAAGTTGCGGGCCATGGCTTGGACGACGGATGGAGGGACCTCCCTGTCGAGCAACCTGTTGTGGCGTGAGGCGTGACGCCAGAGTAGGTTCCACGCGACTGAGAGAAGGAGAAAGCTACCGGAATAGACAGCGGCGGCGGTTCCAGAGTCGCTGGACAGTATGTGGTCAGCGACGAGGGAGGTGGTGAAAGGCGTCAACGTCACGAAAAAGAGTAAGAAGCCGTTCAAGAACATGAATCGTCTGTCTATCCGCTTGATGTAGGTGAAGGTCTCGTGGTGGCCTATCCACATTATCAGAATCGTCATGAAGCTTGTCACGAAGGCGAAGAAGGTAGGCCATTGGTCCAGAAGCCCCTGGAAAAGACCGCCGCCGCCGGTCAGGACCGGGTCCTTGAGATAGAGGACAAGCAGGGTGATCGCGAACGCGAATACACCGTCGCTGAAGGCTTCGAGTCGCACTGTTTCCCTCTCGTCGGATTTTTTGGCGTTCGAATCCATCTTGCATCGAGCCTCTTGTCTAAATAAAAAGCTACAGATGTGATTTTCCCGTATTCCTTGATTTCACTGCAGACGACGATATCCCGACCGATGCGCCAAGAATTCCCCTAACCGGTGACAAAGTTGTGCTAAAGCGCAAGATTAATTAAGTCCAGACTTAATTACACTGGTGTGAACAATCCTATGACAGTAAACAAAACTAAAGTCGTCGCGGAACCCGGAAAGCAAGAGGTAATCATAACTCGCGAGTTCGACGCGCCGCGCGAGCTTGTCTTTAGAGCATTCACGGATCCCAAGCTCTATGTGCAGTGGCTGGGGCCAAGAAACCTGACGATGAGGCTCGAGAAGTTCGAGCCTACGAGCGGCGGCGGATGGCGCTACGTGCACAAGGACAAAGACGGGAACGAGTTTGGGTTCCACGGGGTGATTCATGAAGTCCTTGCGCCTGAGCGAATCATCGACACCTTCGAGTTCGAGGGATTGCCAGAGAAAGGACACGTGAGCCTTCAGACTGCGAAGTTTGAGGAATTGCCTGGAGGAAGGACGAGGGTGACGGCTCAAGCCGTATTCCAGTCGGTGGCCGACCGTGACGGCATGGTCCAGAGCGGCATGGAGCAAGGGGTCGTGGAGTCTCATGAACGTCTCGACGAGCTCCTAAAGGGCATGTGAAGACCGGTCGCAATGTCAGCGCGAACGCAAAGGGGCGACGGAGCCAGACAGCAGCTTTTCTACGCACTGGCTGAGCCCACGAGGCGCAACATCGTAGAAATGCTCGCCACCAACGGACGATTGTCTGCCACTGACATATGCAACAATTTCACGGTAAGCCCTCAGGCAATCTCGCAGCATCTGAAGGTGCTGCGGGAAGCAGAGTTGGTGCGAGTAGAAAAAAAGGCGCAGCAGCGGATCTACGAGATAAATCCTGATGCGATGCTGGAACTTTCCGAATGGGTCGCGAAATTGACGGCGCTTTGGAACGAGCGCTTCGACGCGCTTGACAAAGTGCTAGCTGATGAGAAAAGAAAGTCGCAGGCAAACCATGACGGGGATGGGCGACATAGGTAGGAAAAACCGCATAATGCCACTGATGCGGTCGACGTCCGCGCATATGCAAATGCCGCCTGAGAAGGCGGCCCTTTTCCTATTCCAGGCTCAGATATAGGAACACCGCGTACGCGCCCAAGGTCAAAAAGTCAGCGACGGTGCTGAGTATTCCTGGCAGAATTATGAATCCTTCCAGACCGAGAATGAGAGGGTAAGACAGAATCGTCTGGAGAAGGAGGGCGCCGAGGACCACTACTAGGCCCAACGAGAAGTTCGCCTTTGTCTCTGAGTAGACTTTGAGATAGATGACCACGAGAGAGACCAGCAGCGCGACCTCAATCGTCGTTAGGACGACGTGCAGACGGATGCTCGGTTCGGGGTTGAAGTAAGGGACTCCACGGAAGAAATCAGGCCTCCCTTCCTCGGGCAGTGTTGCGAGGTCTGAGATTAGTACCCCAAAAATCAGCCCCACGAGGAGCACGATCACTACCCATATCTTTCCCACTCTCGACTTTTTCGGTTCGACGGCGGGTTGGTTGTTTGCTGTGTTGTTGTCTATTTCCATTTCTTGTCTACCTCTTCTTCTCCTTTCCGCCGGCTCTCTTGAGAATCGCCTCGAGGGTCAGCCAGTGCGACTCCATCCCTTCTGAGACGAAGTAGACCCGTCCGTACTTGTCGCCTTCAGCGAGGATTATCTTGTTCGTCTCAAGGACCCTCAGGTGATGCCTGACGGTCGTGTAGTCGAGACCGAGCGACTGCGACAGCTGCTGCGCGTTCCTGGGTTGCTCTCTTATGCTGAAAAGCACCAGCGACCTCGTCCGTGCGCCGGCGCTCCCTGCGAAGAGCCACCACAGCAGCCGCTCGAAGGAGTCCATCTTGACTACGACGGAAGGCATCGGTCCAATCGATATTAGTTCTTGCTTCATGAGAACCGAAGCAAGCCTTTCACTCCGCGTCAACTGCGACCGATCAGTTCTACCAGCGCGGGACGCATCAGCCCCACCCGTTTGATCTTCACCCTTTCAGCGTTCCCATCTCTTGCGGTCAGCATCATTCCGGGTAGCCTGCTCGCCCACCTTCTCCAGACACCGGGATGGTATTCCTTCACGAAACGCAAGATCTCCCCTTGGTCTGCCTCGACGGCGTAAGCTATCCCTTTGTTGGTCTTCCTCCTGCTGACGACGCCCTTCCGAATCAGACGTTCCAAGTGCCACGAGATCGTCGGTTGCGAGTGCCCGAGGCTCTTCGCAAGGTCTCCCTGGGTCGTTCCCGCGCCCTGCAGCAGTGAGAGGAGGATATCCCTGGGCGTCTCTTGCGAGAGGATTCCGAGCACTACCTCTTGTCGCTCTTCAAACATCCTGGCAGGAAAGACGAACCGGTAGAACCCGTTCTTTCTCGTCTCGACGTAGCCATGCTTCTCTAGCCATTGAAGGTGGTAATGGAAATCGCCGGTCGCGAGTCCTAGTTCTTTCGCCACCCTACGGACATGGGCACCGGGATGTGCCCTGATGTACTCGTAGACCATACCTCTGCGAGTGAGGCCGCTCTTCTCCTCCGCGTCGTTCCGCGAGGGAGGCCTACCTTGCCGCTGTCCGACCATTATCGCGGCGCGGCCGGAGGGTGGCTTTCTGCCGAACCCCTGGTCATCGTAATGGAACATGCTCACCTGCTCCCACGGAAGCTCAGCGGGTCTTCGACTCCCGTCCTCGGATTCAACCCTGATCTTCTCCATTATGGCATCACAACGTATGGTGCGACGGGTGCGGCGTGCTGATTCCGGAAGTGCCTGCGAATCGTTGCGTTGGTGCTTTCGTCCTCGGCGCTCCCTTTGGGGTAAATTTCGTGAATCAGCCCGCACATCGCGCAAGAGTCTTGCTGGTCGCTCAATGGGCATGCATCCTCTGATCTGATTGTCATCGTCGCGGTGCAACTCCGCGTTGGCTCTCGTGGCGCTCTGGTCCTTCTCGCGACCTGTCGGCGTGCGCTATCAGGAGGTGTTGAAGATACATCTCGCGGTCGTGGACCGAGCGATACTGGCCGCGGCCCATCTTCTGGAAGAGTGCGCAGACGCTGCACCTTTGCGTCCGCTGTTGTTGGCGCTGCTTGGGAAGGTGGTGCGTCATGGGCTTTGTCCCCCGAGGGGCGAGCGGTCGATGCCGCCACCGATCACAAGGCCCGAGACGTATGACGCCAAGACGCTGGCTCCGGCCCCTGTGAGAAGAAACAAACAGGATGCGCCGCCGAGGTCTTCGAGCGCAGTCTGGAAGCGCTCGGCATGCGAGCACGCCGACAAGATAAAGGCGGTTGCGAACCCGAACCCCGGCAGCCATGCCTTTATCGCTGCGGCGCTTGGTCGTGACATTTCTTGCTGACCTGCTCTCAAGAGCGTCGTCTGAGTATATAGTGAATTTCCGAGATTCTTCCCAAATCTTTAGAGAATCGCCGCAAAGAGAAGCCGTTGGTCGGCCGGCACGCCGAACTGAGGTAGCGGCGCCTTCGCCTGCTGGACGACTGCTTCATGGCGGGCAGATTCGGCCAGATAATTCGTCACGAGAGCGTCGAAACAAAGCTTTTTTGGGGGCTACAGCAGTCCTTTATCTCGTGAGCAAGGAAGAGTTCCAGAGCTGGTTCAGGACTGGGTCTAGGTTTCCGCTGGCGATAAAGGGGCACACGTTCGCGATTTCCCGCGACGGCCTGGTAAGGGTCGACGGTGGGAAGTTCATCTACGAAGAGGCGCTCCAACTGGTCAGCATGCTCAACTCTAGGAACCCGTTCACCCAGCTCAACGCGAGCCTGGTCATCTGGGAGAGGAACGGGGTCTTGAGGTTCCTGGTTCTGGCGCTGCTCGTAATCGTGGTGGCCGCGGTCTTGATAATCGCCCGCAGGTAAAGAGCGGGACGAGAGCTCTAGCTCGTTATCGTGACGTAGTAGAGGTCTGTCACTCCGCCTTTCACCTGGAAGATGCCCACGTTCAGCGCGCCCGTGTTGTCGGTCCAGGCGTAGAGCGTGCTCCCCGCGCTCGCGGACCCGTATCTCTGGATCAGAGTGCTGACCTGCGACACAGCGCCGTTGACTCCCGCGCTCGCCACGGACACGGACCCCGTGCTGATCCAGACATTGGGGCTGACGGTCGTCGCGTTGACCAAACTGAGGTTCGACGTGCTGGCCAGCTTGGAAATTCCTGCGTAAAGTCCCGGTGTGTTGACGACGGCGGGTCCGCTGACGACTGACGACGTCGTTGTGGTTGTTGTCGTCGTGGTCGTCTTTGTGCTGTTCCCGCCCTGACCGCCGCCGCCGTTGGACGCGGGGCCCGATCCCAACGAGAGCAGCGTCTTGAAGGCGGCGCTCGCGTTTGCCCCCACGGCGACGACGTCGCTGATGGGATTGACAGCCGTCATGAACGGCAGCTGGGTCACGACCCCCGAGAGCCCTGGGTTCGTGTAGACCGCGACGAAATAAGTCAAGACCCCCCCTACCGAGTAGAGCAGGTATGAGCCGAACCGGTAATTTGGCAAGAGCGTGAGCTGGGTCCTGACCTGCTGGTTCGTTGTGAGGGCGTTCTCGGCGGCCGAGGGGCCGATGACAGCGGTCGAGTTCGACGGGTTCTGGTAGAGGTAGACTTGGCCCAGCTTGTCGCCTCCGTATGCGATATACATCCCGGCGAGGTTCTGGCTCGCCGCGTTCTGGTAGTGGACGAGCTGGGTTGCGGCGAAGTAGGTCTGGTTGCCTATCGCCCACGGGATGTATTGGACGGTGTTGTTTGCCGGGCGTTCGTAGAACTGAGATCCGGACCTCCACACGAACGGGTCGGTGACGTGATAGACGAAGTCGTAGTCGAGCTGCCCGGCCACCGACGGCGAGCCGAGGAGCTGCTCAGGATACCTGAGCTGAGGGACGAGCCAAGAGGGAGGGCTCTGCCAGTTGTTGTAGTAGTTGTTGTAGAAGGTCGTGATGAAGTCAGAGGGACCAGCGCCGATCAGGTTGGAGACGGTGTAGAAGTTCATCGAGCCGTCGGCGAGGTTCACCAGGCCGACGCCGAAGAATCTCAGGTAATTGCCCTGTCCATTCGATCCGTGGGATGTTGCCGCGAAACCAGACTGGATGGGATAGTCGATGTAAATCTGGACGACGTAGTACATGCTCTTCCCGTCCGAAGCGAGATAAGCGGCGGGGTCCTCGACGAGACCCGGGATCAAGACTCTCTGGACCCTGTCGAAGACGTTCCTGTTCCAGAGCATGTGCATCGGCCCCCCCGAGAACGCGAACCCGATCTGCCCTTCCGCAGCGGTCATCCACAAGGCCTTCTGCCAGCCCGTCAGGTTATAGTCGGGAGTCCCGGAATAGGACGCGTTGCCGATTTCGTCGTAACCCGGGACGTGGACGTAGACGTCGTTCAGGAAACCCGAGCCCTCGCCGTAGTAGATCGGGGGCTCGCTGGGGACTCCGTAAGCCTTGGTCGGAGGGACCTCGGAGCCGTTGTAGGTGTTGATCACCAATATCTTGGCGGCGTGCGTGTAGATCAGGTGCTGGCTGATCCAGTCCGTGGCCGGATAAGTGGGGGTGGTGGGGGAGACCCAGTACTCCGCGTTGTTGAGGTAGACGATCTCGGAGCTGCCTAACGCCATCCAGTTGTATGCCCCTATCGCCTTGGTGTTCGTCACGGCCGCGGCCTGCTGGTCCCACTGTCTCACCACGTTAAGGATGGTCGACGAGTTGCTGGTGGGGAGGTTGAGTATCGACGCCTGCGTTATGTTTTGGACGCCAGCTGCCCACCTGGTCACCGCGATCTGCTTCTGGACGCCCGGGTCGAACTGGTAGGGGACGTAGTTGTTGTTCCAGTTGAGGTAGAGGAACGCGAGCGCGCCACCCTGGACGACAAGCAGGACGACGAAGACCACCGCGATCGCCCTATAGAACCCGCGTCGGGGAAAGACAAGGTCCCTCCTCTTCCCGAAGTAGGCGTAGGCGAAGACGATAGATGCGAAGATCACAACGGAGACCCCAAAGATGTAAGGCGTCGCTGCGTCCATGTACCAGTAGGGAGCGCCGAGCACTATCGAAAGGGCGATCGCTGCGAGGACTCCGAGGGCGTTGCGAATCCAAACGTTGGGCCCCCTGGTCGTGAGGTTCTTCAGGAGACGGAGCACCATCCTGAGCGCGAAGATCAACAGAAAGGCAGAGACTGCGTAGTAGAACAGCCTGTACTGGACCTCCATGGTCGGCATCAGGTTGATGAGGTCGTTTCCAGAGACTGGGGAAAGGGGAAGGACCATCAATCGGGGGACCTGCGCCCAGCTGCCTATCCCCTGAGACAGCATCGCCACGGAGTTCATTATCTGGTCGAGGAAAGGAAAGCTCCGGTTGAGCACGAAGAAGCCGAAGAAGAGAGCCCACTTCACGACCTGCCAGAACCCCCACAGCCAGACGCCCGGTCTGACCTCTGCTATCGGCCGCTCGAATTCCTCGCCCACCTGGGGCAACCTCCTCGACATCAGCGTGAAGAGGCCGGTGAGGTCGCTCGAGCCCACCCTCGGGTTTATGGCGAGGAGCGCGAGGAGGCCCCCCACGAAGAAGGTGAGGCCGTGGTAAAAGGTGATGCCGAACCAGTCAAGGTTCGACTTTGTTGAGTAGACGTGCTCCGCGATGGACCACTGCAGGTATGTCCAAGCGGCGAAGAGTATGACGATTATCGCCAATATTGCGACGAGCACCCACGCTGCCCTCGGACCGAATGAGACGCGCGGGCTGACGCCATCGTCCTCTCCGCCGCCGTTTTGCAAACCGAGGAGGACCCGAAACGGGGCCATTATACGCTTTGTGTGGGGCCTTTATTGAGGGACCACTATCCTCAGGAAAGAGGATTCGGTCGTCAACCCGTCCGAAACGCTGAGTATCGCGGTGTAGGTCCCTGGTTTGAGAGACTGCGACGCGGAGATTTTCACGCTCTCAGTCGCTGCGTCGCTTGGACCGGGGATAGCGGGAGGGGCGCTGAATGTGAGGTTGCTTGGTTTCGAGGTCAACTCCTCGGAGTCTGAGAAAGTCAGATTGACGCCGCCCTTGGGCACGCCTTCGACTTGCAGGCGGACGGTCGCGTTCGAACCCCTGTCGAGGACGATCGTATTGTTCCCAGCTATGGTGGTCGAGAAGCCTGGCTGATACGACGCGTTCACATAGCCGATGACGTTGCCTGTCAACGCGGCGAACCAGGCCCTTCCGCTCCCCAGAGCGAAGGTCAGCGTGTTTCCGATGGCAGAAGCGTTCTCTACGGGCGGGCTCGACTCGGAGTATTCGGTGAGGGAGTCGCGCGCGATGTCTATCTTTGCGACCTTGTTGCCGTAGTGCTCGTTGAACCAGACGCTCGAGCCGTTTCCGTTCACGAAGTAGGGGAGGGTCGTCCGGATGTAGCTCACGTAGGAGCTTGGGTAGTAGGCCCAGCTCTTCGTCGTGAAGTTGTAGCTCGCGACGCTGGAGGAGCCGTGCAGAGCGACCCAGAGGGCTCCCGAGGCTATGGTGAGGCTCGAGGGTTCGCTGAGCTTCTGGCCTCCAAGAAGGGTGGGCGAGAAGTGGTTCAGGTTGAAAGAGTAGACTCCGCCGTTGTTGGCTCCCGCTTCGCCTACGTCAGCGTAGTAGCCGGTCGTGGAGTTCGCGAAAACTATCTGGACGGGGGCGGCGTCGACCCCTCCCGGAAGCGCGAGTTGGTGGATCGTGCCGTTGGCGCTTAGCACCCCAATCTTTGCTCCGAAGAGCTCGGTGAACCACAGGTTCCCGTCTGGCCCTGGCGTGAGGGTGTACGGGAAGGAGAAGTTCGCTTGAAGCTTCACGTCGGCCACCCGCCCGCTTGCCGGGTCGACGGAGATGAGCTGGTTGCCAGCCGTGTCGGCCGCCCAGACCTTGCCGTTCCAGAGAGCGACGCCCCATATTTCGCTGGAGCCGCTGCAGATGTTTCCAGTGCTGGGGGCGGGGGTGTAGTTGCCGGGCCATCTGTATTCCACCAAGGTCCCATTGCCCGGGTAGAAGTGAGCGAGGCCGGGTACGGATTCTTCCCCGAACCAGACCGAGCCGTCGGGAGCCACGGTAGGTGCGTTGGGGTCTCTGAGCGGCTGAGGTAGCGCATACTCCGTCACGCCGCCGAACGTCTTGGGGCTGGAGAGTTGCGTCCTGAGGACCTTCGCGCCTCCCAAGGGGGCAGAGCAACTTGGGGTAGGGTTCAGCTGCTGGTAGAAATAGACGCTCCCGACCGATGCGACGATCAGCAGCAGGATCACTGCGAGGACTCGGACTCTCATTCTCGTCGACGGCTCGAGTTAGTTCCGACCTTTTGCATGACACCTAGTTGGGCCCGCTTCCGCCCCATCTCTCCTTGCGCACGCGCTCCTTGATGTGGTCGATGATTTCGGCGAGAGAAGTCCCAGGGCCGTAGAGCCCGGAGATGCCGAGCTTAAGGAGCTTGGGTTTGTCCTCGTCGAGGATAATCCCTCCGCCAACGACGACAATGTCCTTCCCCCCGTTCTTCTCGAGGAGCTTCTTCACCTGTGGGAAGGCGGTCATATGGGCGCCGTTGAGAAGGGAGAGCGCCACGACGTCGACGTCCTCGTCGATCGCCATGCGCGCGACCTCTTCCGGGGTCGGTAGCAGGCCGATATAGATCACTTCCATGCCCGCGTCTCGAAACGCCCTGGCCAGCACGAGGATCCCCCTGTCGTGCCCGTCCAGGCCTGGTTTCGCCACGAGTATCCTGATCTTCCTCTTGTTGTCGTGAGCGGCCCGCTGCCTCATCAAGCCGTCGCTGGCGCGCCCAATAGAAAAACTGTTCTGTGAATCCACAGGCTGGCAGCCGGCCCGGCTTTTCCGCACATGTGGCTTCGCCGATCAGATTGTTCCTCTAATCGGCGTCGTCGTAGCCAGGTGCGCAGGGTCGGAGCGGATGCGAGCGAAGTTGAACGGCCTAGACCAGCACTGGTTCCTTCCAACCCCCGAAAACCCTCCGGCCCACGTCAACGATCTCCCCGAGAGTGGCGTAGGCAGAGACCGCATCGAGGAGTGGATACATCGAGTTCGCATCTGGCTTTTCATATGCCTTCTCGAGCTTCTCGAGCAGGGCATTGACCTTCGGTTGGTCCCTCAGCGTCCTCACGTTGCGGATCCTCTCGATCTGCCTGCGCTGGGCCTTGGAGTCTATCTTCAGGGTGCTTATGGTGGCCTCCTCCTTAGCGGTATACTTGTTGACGCCCACGATGACGTCCTCCCCGGTCTCCACCCTTTTCGAGAGGCGATAGGCGTTCTCGGCTATCTCGCGCTGGAGGAATCCCGACTTTATGGCCTCGACTATCCCCCCGGCCTGCTCAATCCTGTCGAAGTATCTGTAGGCCTGGTTCTCGAGCTCCTCGGTCAAGTATTCCAGCATGTAGGACCCCCCGAGGGGATCGATGACGCTGGTCACTCCCGTCTCTTCGGCGATGATCTGCTGCGTCCGCAGAGCGACCTGGACGGCATGCTCAGTGGGAAGGGCCATGGCCTCATCGTAGGAGTTGGTATGAAGCGACTGGGTGCCACCGAGTACCGCAGCGAGCGCCTCGAGCGCCGTCCTGACGATGTTGTTGTAGGGCTGCTGCCAGGTGAGGGACGCCCCGGACGTCTGCGTGTGGAACCTCATCAAGAGGCTCCTTGGCTTCTTCGCGCCGTATTTCTCGCGGAGGACGGTCGCCCATATGCGACGGGCGGCCCTGAACTTCGCTATCTCTTCGAAAAAGTCCATCGTGGAATTGAAGAAGAAGCTCAAACGCGGGGCGAAGTCGTCGACCTTGAGGCCCGCCTCGATGCCGAGTTCGACGTAGCCGAAGCCGTCGGCGAGGGTGAATGCAAGTTCCTGGACGGCGCTCGAGCCGGCCTCGCGGATGTGGTAGCCGCTGATGCTGACGTAGTTCCACTGCGGCATGTGCTTCGTGCAGTAGAGCATCATGTCCCTCACTATGCGCAGGTGCGCCTCTGGTGGGTAGACCCACTCCTTCTGTGCGATGTACTCCTTGAGCATGTCTGCTTGGACGGTCCCCCTCAAGGAGGCGAGGGGGATGCCCCTCTGTCGCGCGACGCCCGCATACATGCAAGTAAGGACAGCCGCAGGGGCGTTTATCGTCATAGAGGTGCTGACCTTTTCGAGGGGGATGCCGTCGAATATCGCCTCCATGTCGCGGAGCGAGGAGACGTTGACGCCGCACCTACCCACTTCTCCCTGAGCCTTCGTCGAATCGCAGTCGTAGCCGTAGAGGGTAGGCATGTCGAACGCGATGCTGAGGCCCGTCTCCCCGTGCTCGAGGAGGAGCTTGAGCCGTTTGTTGGTGTCCTCTGGCGTGCCGAAGCCCGAGAACATCCTCATCGTCCACGGCCTGCCTCGATACATGGAAGGATAGACTCCCCGCGTGAAGGGGTAGACGCCGGGGAGCGCGATATCAGACTGCGAGGTCGACGAGATGTCGTCGGGATTGTAGATCGGTTTCAACGGGATCCCTGAGGCCGTGTCGAAACGCTTCTTGACCTCCGGAGTCTCCTCGACCCACGGAGAATAGACCTCTTTGAGCCAGCGGTCGTAACCGCTCTTCAGGTCCTTGAGAGTCCTCGGGTCGAAGAACGCCGCCGTCTTCTTCCTCTTCGCCGAGATGTCCTTGGCCTTCTTGCTCCAATAGAGGTCCTTCTGGTTGGAGAGCATCTCTAAAGGCGCCGTCGAGCTTCCTCATAAAAGTGTGTTTTTCCGCGGTGTCGATTTCGTCAGAGGCGGTTCCACGACTAGGTCTACCACTTCGGGAGAGACTTTCAGGGTCGCCTTTCCTTTTGGTTTTTCTTGGACGAGGAGCAGCGAGCCGTCTTTTGCGAGTGCGCTTGCACGGCCTTTCAAGAGGACGCCGCTCGTCGTCTTGACCACTACGTCTCTTCCCATCCACGAAATGGTAGGTTCCATCCTTTGGACGAGCTTTCCATAGACTCCCCTCTCCCATTCGGCGCAGTACCAAGTAATGGACTCTAGGATCCTTTCTCGCAGAAGGGCGATGTCCACCTCGACTCCAAGGACATTCAGGAGGGACGTCGGAGGAGGCTCCTTCGAACTGGGTCTTCTCGAAAGCGCGCAGAAGCAGTTCACGCTGAGTTCGATTACCACTGCCCTTTTCTGGCCTTTTTCCCCGCGCACGGCTGGCAGAGGGAACGACGACATCGAAGTCTTTCCCACTATCCTCCCGTCTATCGAGACGAGGTTGGGCCAGTGCAGCCAGCTGATCACCCCTGTGTCCTTCCTTATGGCCTCCGAGACCGCCGCAGCGGCGACCGGGCCGAGGAGCCTCATCTCGGTCGTAGAGGGCGGGGAGGACAGGATCATTCGGACCGACATGTCAAGCCGGCCCCTGACACCCTCCCGTCGGGGCGCCGATCCGTTGGCGATGAGGCCGAGGCTGGACCCGCTGCTCGCGAGCGATTCGTCCCCCCCGACGGGACGAGGTAAGCCGCGCGTCGATCTGGCCATTGCCACCTGCCCGACTGAGCAGGTTATGACGATATGCGTCTCTCTTTCCGCGAGGGTAGGTTTAATTCGAGAGTCTGGGGGCATGTCATCCGCAGATTCGAGTTTTGGGCACCGAGGACCTCGCGAGCAAGTTGACGCGCGGCGACAGGAGGGCCGTCGCGAGAGCGATCACCTTGGTGGAGAACGGCGACCCGGCGGCGGCGACGCTGCTAAGGAAGATAAGCCCGATGCTCGGCAGCGCCTTCGTCCTCGGAGTGACCGGCCCGCCTGGGACAGGCAAGAGCAGCTTCATCGACAGGCTGACCGAATATTACAGGAAGAAGGGCCTGAGGGTGGGCATCGTCGCCATCGACCCGACGAGCCCGCTGACCGGCGGGGCGCTCCTCGGGGACAGGGTCAGGATGGTGGACCACACGATGGACAAGGGCGTCTACATCAGGAGCATGGCGTCGAGGGGATGGGCAGGCGGGCTCTCCGGGGCTCTATCCGACGTCATCCAAATCCTCGACGCCGCGGGGACGGACTTGATCATCGTCGAGACAGTCGGAATCGGACAGTCTGACACCGACATCATCCGCGTAGCCCACGCGGTCGCGGTCGTGCTCATGCCCGGGATCGGAGACGACGTGCAGGCCTCGAAGGCGGGCCTGATGGAGATAGGCGACCTCTACGTGGTGAACAAGGCCGACCTTCCGGGGGCCGACGACATGGTTGTGGACTTGATGTCGATGGCCAGAGACCTCAAGGGACGCGACCCCTCGGTGCTGAAGGTCTCCGCGACCAGGCGCGAGGGGATGGACGCGGTCCTCACCGTGATCGAAAAGATTCGGTCGAAGTTCCTGTCCGCTTCTCCCACGGACGGAGGAAAGGAGATTCGGCTCAGGGGCGCAAGGGGGATGATAACCGAGCTCGCGAGGAAGAAGGCTCTGGCCAGAATAGAAGAGAAGGCAGGATGGGTCGAGGCGCTCGCGGAGGATGTCGTGGACCACAAGATTACCATCGAGGATGCCGCGAACGCGCTCCTGAGGGCGCCAAAGGAGGGAGCACGACGAGCCACGAGGCAATGATGACCGCATGAACCTCGCTGAGCGGTTGAGCGACTACGCGGCGTCCCTGACCTACCGAGATCTGGCCGGGGCGAGGAGCGGGGCCGTCGTCTCTGAGGCGAAGAAGCGCCTCCTTGACACGCTTGGTTGCGCAATAGGCGCGTGCAGGGAAAGCCCCCTGAAGGCCGTGGCTAGGCTTGCCCAGACCGGATACCGGAGCAAAGCCGCGACTGTCATCGGGACCGGCAAGAAGACCACGGTCGACATGGCGACGTTCGTCAACGGTGCGATGATCAGGTATTTCGATTTCAACGACACGTACCTCTCGAAGGAGCCCGCGCACCCGAGCGACAACATCTCCGCGGTCCTGGCGACGGCCGAGGCGGAGGGGCGCTCGGGCAGGGACATGCTCCTCGCGATGACGCTCGCCTATGAGATTCAGTGCAGGCTCTGCGACGCCGCGAGCCTGAGACATCGAGGATGGGACCACGTCTGCTACGGTCTGGTCTCGAGCGCGCTCGCGGCGGGGAAGCTGATGCGTCTTTCCAAAGACGAGCTGACGCAGGCCGTCAACATCTCCCTGAACTCGCACCTCGCGATGAGGCAGGTGAGGGCCGGAGAGCTTTCAGAATGGAAGGGCTTCTCTTTCGCAAACGCGGCGCGCAACGCCGTGTTCTCCGCCCTCCTCGCCCGAGAGGGGATCGGCGGGCCTTCGCCTATTTTCGAAGGCGAGATGGGCTTTTTCCGCCAGGTCTCAGGGCCTTTCGAGCTGGACACGCAGCGCTTCGGTGGGAGGGACGGGACTTTCAAGCTGGAAGAGACGTTCGTGAAGTTCTTCCCAGCCGAGTACCACTCGCAGAGCGCGATCTGGGCCGCGCTGGACCTTAGGAGAAGCATCGGGGGCGACCCAAGGAAGGAGATAGCCTCGGTCGAGGTCGACACCCACGAGGCGGGATACACAATCCTCGGGAAGGACCCTGAGAAGTGGTCGCCAGGGACGAGGGAGACCGCAGACCACAGCCTTCCCTACATCGTGGGCCTTGCGCTCCTCGAGGGAAGGATAGACATGGGCACGTACGCTCCGCGCAAGATTCGCGATCCAGAGATACGGGAGTTCGTGAAGAAGGTCATAGTGGGAGAGGACGAGGCGCTCACAGCGATCTACCCGCATAGGATATCGAACAGGATCACCGTGAGGCTTGGCGACGGACGGGTGCTTTCAAAGCAGGTGGACCTCCCGAAGGGCCATCCCGGGAATCCCATGACGACTAGCGAGATCGAACAAAAGTTCCGGCGCTTGACCAAGGGCATCCTGAAGGAGTCGCAGGTGGACAAGGTCTTGGATTTCGTGTGGACCACCGAGAAGCAGCACGACGTGTCACCCTTGCTGGAATATTGCGTCGTCAGGTAACGACGACGACGACGACGACGTGGTGGTCGCGTTATCTGCTATCGAGAGGGACGTACTTGAGGCCCTTCTCGCCCTTGTATATCGCGTCAGGCCTGTAGATCCTGTTGTCGAGGAGCTGCTCGTTGTAGTGGGCGACCCATCCCACGACCCTGCTCGACGCGAATATCGGCGTGTAGATCTCAATAGGGATGCCCATCGAGTAGAAGATCGGAGCCGCGTAGAAATCCACGTTCGTAGGAAGCTTCTTGGCATCCCAGACCGCCATGTCCACTGCTTCGCAGAGCTCGTACATCTCCATCCCTTTTCCTTGCTTTTCCAAAAGGTCCCGCAAGAGCCTTTTTGCGAGCTGGGAGCGTGGGTCCACGGTCTTGTAGATTCTGTGGCCGAAGCCCATGATTTTCTCTCCTCTCCCTAGCATCCCTTGCACGGCGGCTTTCGCGTTGTCGGCGCTCCCTATCTTCAGCAGCATGTGCATGGCGGCTTCGTTCGCCCCTCCGTGCAGAGGGCCTTTCAGTGCGGCCAGGCCTGCGGTGCAGGAAGAGTAGATGTCTGCCAGGGTGGACGCGACGACCCTGACGGTGAACGCCGAGGCGTTCAAGTCGTGCTCGACGTAAAGGATGAGCATCCGTTCGAAGCACCACGCCTCGAAGGCGCTCGGAGCCGTTCCGTTCAACATGAAGAGGAAGTTCGCCGCCTGACCGAGCGACGGATCCGGCTCGGCTATCTCCATCCCGTGCGTCAGCCGGAAGCAGTTGGCGACCAGGGTCGGCATCTGGGCGATGATCGAAAGCTGCTGCTCCTCGTCGGAGACGCCTCCTTCCGTCGCCCCTAGGCCAGACAAGGCGGTGCGGAGCACGTCCATCTGGTGGGCGTCGCGCGGGATCGCCTTCACGATCTTGTAGACGTTGTGAGGGACCTTGGCGTATTTGCGCAGCCTCGCGCTGAAGCCCTCCAACTCGCTCCTCGTCGGCAGTTTGCCATAGAGGACGAGAAACGCGGTCTCCTCGAAGGTGGAGCGCTCGAAGAGTTCCTGAATCGGATAGCCGCGGTAGATCAGCGAACCGTCTGCGTCGCTCTTTCCTATGCTCGTGTCA
>JAPCJN010000004.1:10655-19276 GCA_027886925.1 Nitrososphaerota archaeon | reverse complement strand
GAGCCCGGAGGATTTCGGACATTCTATGCGCCGATTGGACGCCCGATTATTAATCGTTGTCCAGGAGCCGAACGGCCTCGCGCGCGACGTCATCGTCAGTTTTCTCGATGGAGCGGTAATCCGTCAGCGCGTAAAACTCACTTCTCGTCATCATCTTGTCGAGGAGACCCTTTTGCGTGCCAGAGCGAGACAGCTCCTTGTATGCCCACTGCACCGCCTTCATGGCGACCCTGAAAGCGGTCGCCGGGAAGATGACGAGCTTGTATCCCTCCCCGATCTTCGAGAAGTCCGAGACGGACAGGTAGGGGGTCTTGCCGAACTCCGTCATGTTCGCTACGAGGGGCGCCCTCACCTTCCTCTCGAACTCGGCGAACTCGGCCCTTGAGGTCAAGGCCTCTGGAAAGATCGCGTCGGCTCCTGCCTTCAGGTAAGCCCGGGCCCTCTCGATCGCGCCGTCGATTCCTTCGACGGCGGCAGCGTCGGTCCTCGCGACGACTACGAGGTCGGTCTTGGCCGCGGCCTTGGCCGCGAGCAGCTTCTTCACCATCTCAAGAGGCTCGACGACCTCCTTCCCCTCGAGATGCCCGCACCTCTTTGGGACGACCTGGTCCTCGATCTGGATCGCGGCCGCTCCGGCCTTTTCCATCCTGGCGACGGTGCGGGTGACGTTGACCGCCTCGCCGAAGCCCGTGTCAACGTCGACTATGAGCGGCAAGGAGGGCACAGCCGAGGATATCCTCTCCGCCGCGTCCGCGACCTCGGTCAGGGTCGTGACGCCGAGGTCTGGGAGCCCCAACGAGTTTGCGAAAGCCGCACCGGACAGATAGAGGCTCTCGAACCCGGCTCTTTCCGCCAACAACGCGACGGCGGGATTGAAGACTCCAGGCACCGCGACTGTCCTTCTGCCATTTAGGATGTTTCTCAGCTTACGGGCGCGGTCGTTGACGCTGTTCCCACGACCGGGACTCGACTTCCTTTTCTGGATAGGCATCGCACTCCGCCATGGCTTGTCAATCATTTATAGACGGTGGCGCAGGGCAAGATGAAGGAACGCGACGGAAGAACAAATCGTGCCCAAAGCAAAATTGACACAGGTCGACATGGCGGCGCTTAGAAGGAAGAAGGTCTCGAAGCTGACTGCCCTCATGAAGAGGGAGGGGCTAGACGGGCTCCTCCTGAATCGCATCGAGAACGTCAGGTACTCCACGGACTTTCGGCCGGTGGTGAGCATGTGGTTCCAGAACAGCTACTCTGCGTTTCTCACCTCCCGGGGCGACGTCGTCGTGCTTACTGTCGCTGGCGATTACACCCGCGCCAAACACTACATGCCGTGGATAGGCGACATGCGGATAATGCACTCGGGCGGGAGGGCGGAAGAGGTCTCGGCGGTTTTTAGGGACCACATAAGCGGCGGAAGGGTGGGATACGACGAGCTGGGAGTCGCGGACTACAATGCCCTGGCAGGGGTCGCGAAGGGCGTAGAACTGGTCGACGCGGGCGAGGCGATAGCCCAAGAGAGGGCGGTAAAGCTCAAGGAGGAGATTACGATAATGAGAGAGGCGGCGAAGGCGACAGAGGCCTCCATCAGGGCCGCGCTAAGGTGCGCCCGCCCGGGGATGAAGGAGTATGAGATCGCCGCCGAAGGCGAGTTCGCCGCGAGGAAACTCGGGGCGGAAGGGATGTCGTGGAGCCTCGCGACGTTTTCTGGCAGGAACACCGGCCTGATGACGAGGCACGACTCGGACAACGTGGTGAGGAGCGGCGACTTCCTGATTATGGGCTACGCGACGATTTACAAGGCTTACAACACCGACATCACCACGACGACGATAATCGGAAAACCGACGGCGGCGCAGAAGCGGCTCTACACTGCCACTTACGATGCCTATATGGCCGCCTTGAAGGCGACGCGACCGAAGGCGACCACCAGGTCGCTCCGCGACGCGGCAGAGAAGGTGGTCGACGAATACGGGTATTCGCAATACTCGTTCAGCCGCATCCAACCCATCCTCCATGGGGTGGGGATGAACGTCTACGAGCCGCCGTGGGCGCCTGAGCCCGGGAAGGAGGGACCTACCCAGAGCCTAAAGCCAGGCCACGTCATAGCAATAGAGCCCTGCATCACCCTATACGACAACCTCAAGGTCGGAGGCTGCAGGATAGGGGAGACGGTCATCGTGACCGACACAGGTTTCGAGGTCATGACTGACGGGAAGCCGGCTGCGCACGACGCCCTGTATGAGAACTAGGCAGATGACTTTCCATGCAAGTCCCGGCTAGGTTGGTCGTCGGACTCGTCATCCCTCTGATACTCCTAATCCTGTATCTTTCGCTTGCGGCGGCGGGTGTCATTCCTCCGGTTTTCGAATTCGGCTATTCTAACACCGGGGAGTATCTCTTGACCCTGAGGGGATTGGTTGGCGTATCCCTGTTGCTGTTCTTGCTCCTAGTCGTCCTTTGGTCTCGCCTCAGCAAGAAGAAAGACCACGAGCTGTGAAGCTCAGCCGGCCGTGACATCTACCTACCATCCATCTTTCTACAGGCGGAGCCCCAGAACTTCGGCCATCCCGTAGACCCTAGGCGCCCTACCTTTCGCGGAGACCCACTCTGCCGCTTGGAGAGCTCCTAGGGCAAAGGAAGACCTCGAGAATGCCACGTGTTCCATCTTCAACATCTCGTGAGGGCCGAAAGCGAAGACGGTGTGCACGCCGGGAGTCCCCCCTCCCCGGAGAGACACGACCTCGATCTCCTCTGGCGTGCGCTTCGACGTCCCGCTCCGGCCGTGGACCATCCTCGTGTACTTCCGGGCCTTCGACGCGGCCTCCGCGATACTCAGGGCGGTCCCGCTGGGCGCGTCCACCTTGCCCGAATGATGCGCCTCGACTATGCTCACGTCCCAACCCCGCGGCAGCGACTCCAACGCCGCTGAGAGCGCGATCAACAGGTTCGCCCCGATGGAAAAGTTGGAAGCGACTACCGCTGGCACTCTCCCTGATAGGCTCGAATTGATCTTGCTCCTCTCCTCGGGGGTGAAGCCTGTAGTCCCCATGACGAAGGGCACCCGCGCTTCGACGACGTCCGGCAGGTTCTTCATCTCGGCCTTAGCGCTGGTGAAAGAGACGCACACATCGCTCTCGCGGAGCAGGGAAGGGAGGCGCGATGGTGCCGACACCTCGGTGTCGCTCTCCCTCATTCCCAGCTGGCTGAGAGTCCTACCGATGCCCCGGTCGTCGGGGGCGGCCACCGCGCCGGTTATCACGAACCTATCCTTGGGCGCCTCCGTTGCTATCAGCGTGCCCATCCGGCCTGTGGCGCCGACGAGGCAGACCCGCAGCGGCTTGTCCGGCCCGGCGGTTCTACCGGTACGCGGTCTCATATGTCAATCCGTCCCAGTGCTGTGAGTGATGGAGCCTGTCTTCGATCGAAACTTCGAAGGCCTTCTCGATCGGCTCCAGGATGTCCGGGTTTTCTTTCCACACCCTTCGAAGGCCGTTGAGCATCAGGTCGACGGCGTGTTTGGTAGGCCTGCCGAGGGGTCTCCTGCACGGTCCCACTTCCATCCCCAAGATGTTCATCATCGTCTTCACCGGGAGAGGGTTCCTCGCCTTGACAGGGACCGGCCCATATGGAGAGTCCTCGTCCACCTTTACGGTCACCATGGCGAATAGAGGTTGCAGGGCGGCTGATAGTTTGCCGGCGTGCGCCAAGTTGCCGGCGAGCGCCGCTTCAGTCATGTCCGCGACCGCCCTTGGGGCGATGTTGGCGATGACGGAGATCGCGCCTGAACAGACGATGGCCTCGTCGCGCATCATGGCGAGGGTGAGGTCGTCGTCGCCTGACACTATCGAGAACTCGGGACCGCACAGCTTCCTCGTCAGTCGGGCGTTCTCGACGCTGCCCGTCGCCTCCTTGACAGCCTGGAGGTTTGGATGCTCTCTCGCGAGGATCGCGAGGTCCTGAGGAAGCAGCTGCGCGCCGGTCCTCCCTGGGATGATGTAAGGGACCATCTGGACTTCAGGGAACGCCCTAGCGATCGGCTCGTAGTATTCCCTCCTTATCTCGAGCGAGCTTGGGCCGTTGTAATAGGGATCGACGAGGAGGACGGCTCTCACGCCGTGGTCGGCGACGCGCCGGGTCGCCTCGATGGACTCCTCGGTGCTGTTAGAACCCGTCCCGGCGAGAGTCTCCACGGACGGACCTGCCGCGTCGAAATACGAGTCGATGACGCGATAGTGCTCGTCCCAGCTTAGGGTGGGGCTCTCCCCCGTCGTCCCGGCCGGTGCGATGCCGCGGACCCCTTGGGTGCGCTGGAATTCCGCCAGCTCGATGATCCTCTCCCAGTCGACGTTCTTCTTCGAATCGAACGGGGTGACCATTGCCGTGTAACACCCGCGGAAACGAAAGGTCACGATGCGTCCCCACTCTCCCAGGCGGTTCTTAAGCTTTCGGTTTCCGTTAATAGGTAACGGAAAACGTAGTATTTCTCACTAATTGTGATGTTTTCGCAACCCAGATTCCGTATTGCGTCGTCAAGTATCCTCGAATTCCTCCCCGCCCCTCATTATCCTAGAGAGCTCCCCGACGAGAGAGATGAAACCGTCCCTCGTGTATCCCGACGTCGGGTATAGACTGGACGACACCGAGGAGTTCTTCACCGCCCTGAAGATCTGCGAATAGAAGGTGTAGGAATCTCCCGACTTTGTCTTGGAGAGGTTGTCTTCGAAGAGGGACGGGTCTCTGCTCCACTTCATCGTCTCTTGCGCGGTCTTGGAAAGGTCGGTCTTCGAGAGGATCTGCAGGTGGGGGAGCTCCATCCTCAGCTGGACGGAGGTCGAAAGAAGAAGCAGCGAGAGGAAGCTGGTCGGGGACGACGCCACCAGGGAGTCGATGAGGAAGAGCACAGCCTTCGAGTCGGCCTTCAATTCTCTAGCCAAGTATGGACCGCTCTCCCTGAAGGCGAAGAGCTCTATCTGACCGGGCGTGTCAACCAGGACGACCTGAGGGTCGAAAGAGTCGATCTCCTCTTGGATATCGGCGAGCTTGGTCGCGATAAGGTCGCTCGCCAAGACGAGCGCGCCGTTCGGCCCTAGGGAGTATGTTGTCATTACTTCGTTGAGGTCGACCATCGTCCTGACGTCTACGTCCGGCTCGTAGGGCAGGCCCAGGACCCCCGGATCGAGGTTGACGGTGATGGCATTTTGGGACTTCTCGCGATACCAGCTCAGCAGGGACGCCGTCATGACGGACTTTCCTGAACCTGCGGTGCCTGTGAGGAAGACGATGTTCAAGGAGGCGTCGAGGTTTCCGACCAAGAATAAACATAGCGTTGGGAAAGCGGTAGGGCCCCCACCAGCCGGCCTCAGGTCGCGACTCTACTCTTGATGGAGATAGTCCCGCCGAGTTCCCTTATCTTCCCGGAGAGGAACGAGACCAACTCCGAATGAGCAACGCGTACTTTTTTCTCGTCTGCAGACATGACGGTGATGTCAAGTTCCAAGTTTGGAACGCCCTGGGCCATCCCCCTCGGGTGTGACTTGATGTAGGCCTCCGGGTGCATCCTAAGCGCCGAGGCCAGCGCGGGGGCGAGAGGAGCCTCGTAGATTCCGGTTATCTTCATGGTGACCTTCGACGAGTGGATGGTCCCTGTCTTAGCTCGGATCTCTTTCTCTGCGAAGTTCGTGAAGATGTTCCGCATCTCTCGGGGGACGCCCGGTAGGCAGAAGACGACCGTCTTCCCCGACTCGAGCCTGACGCCGGGAGCGGTCCCGAGCTCGTTTGCGAGGGGAAGCCCTCCCTCGGGTATCGTTGCCATCTTCTTCCGCTCAGGCGTCAGGGCCACCTCCCTCCCCACCTTCTTTAGATGCTCCCTGATCAGCTGCAGCGCGTCCTCGTCCAGCTTGACCCTCTTCCCCAGGCCCCTGGCGACTCCCTTCAATGTCATGTCGTCCGGCGTCGGGCCGAGGCCCCCCACGACGATGATGAAATCCGGCCTCCCAGAAAGCAGTTCGCCGAGGCCCGAGGAGATCTCGTCCAGAGAGTCTGTGACCGTGAGTATCCTATCGAGCATCCCGCCCATCTTGTAGAGCCTGCCGCCGATCCAGTACGCGTTGGTGTTCATCGTCCTCCCGATGAGGAGTTCCTTTCCGACCGCGAGATTCACGACAGAGACCAAAGTGCGTTTTCGCAGTTCCAACAGCGTATTTCAATCATTGCGCGACCAAAGCTCGGCCTGTCGACGCTCGCCTTGTGAACAGGAGGTCTGAGAGATCTTCGATCAATTCTCTTTCTCAGACCCGGTCTACTGTTTGGCTCGCCGTCCAAGACGAGCGAAAAGAGTTGACACTAGGCTTCCGCTTCTCGGCCATTCATTGTCTTCTATTGTTTGTTCTTGTTCCCGCTGAGCCACCAATCGAGATAGTCAGACTGTTGTCGCTGCCTCTTCCTTCTCTCGTCGTCCGGCAACGTCTTCAGCTTGAATCTGAGGTCTGAAAGCTGGTCCCTGGTCAGGAACAGGCCGCAGCTCTTGCAAGAGAACCTCTTGTTCACTGCGTCGAAGACTAGCGCCCCGCCACATTCGGGACAAAATTGGTCTACCATTCGTCTTCGATTGGCTCTCAAGGGCGCCATTCATTAAGTCTTTGGTGGAATTCGGCTTTTCTGTGTCTTAACTTGTTAAATAGGGTTGCCGCGCTGGCGGCCTGAACTCCGGTGACAGAGTGGCGAGTCATGGCCGGTCCTTCCTCCCAGGACTTTGGAGAGAGGCTCGCCAAGCGGCTAGGCCTCCCGCTGTTAGCCGTGAATATCAAGGAATTCCCAGACAACGAAGTGAAGTTCACCTTCGAGGAGAAACTCAGCGGATTGGAGGTGTTCCTCGTCCAGGCGACCTATCCGCCGGCTGACAGGCATTACATGCAGCTCTTCCTCGCCTCGCACCACATGAGCCAGGAAGGGGCGAGGGTCCACGCGGTTATCCCCTACCTCGGCTATGCACGGCAGGGGAAGGCCTACCTCCCCGGCGAGATCGTGAGCCTCGGGATAATCGCCCATCTCCTGAGGTCGGTGGGCGTCACCAGGGTCACCACCGTCGACATGCACTCGGCCGAGGGGCTAGGACTCTTTTCCATGCCGATCTACAGCGTGTCTGCCATCCCCGCACTGGCGCAATACGTGAAGGCGAACGTCAAGTTGCAGGACCCGATCATGGTCGCGCCCGACGCTGGCTCCATCTTGAGGACCGAGGCGTTCGCGGCGTTGTACGGGGCCAAGTTCGTGCAGTTCTCGAAGCATAGGGACAAAGCGACGGGCAGGATCAAAGTAGAGGCCGAAGGACTTGAGGTGAAAGGCAAGGACGTCGTGATAGTGGACGACGTCATCACGACGGGAGGGACGGTGGCCGCGGCGACCGATCTGCTGAGGAAAGCCGGCGCAAGGCGGATCGTGGCGGCTTGTGTCCACGCAGTCCTCATTGGCGACACCTACGACAAGCTCATGAAAGCGGGAGTCGACGAAATAATAGGGAGCAATTCGGTGCCCAGCAGAGTAGACAAGGTTGACGCCACAGAGCCTGTCGCAAAGTACCTTCGGACGCTCAAGCGCGACTAGCAAGAGAATCCTGATCCTCCTTTCTCGAGAGTCTACGACGATCCCCGACGGAGAAGCCAGGACCCTCGTCCTTGACGTGGACCGACTCGCCAGGTTCGAAGTCCTCCAGCCGGGCGTCTTGCTGGCCACAACCCGGGCAGACCCTCGCATCATAGAGGAACGGATCGCCTTCTCAAGACGCGTCGGCCCTCTCCTCCAAGACGGGCTAGGTGACGATGACCAGCTTCGAGAGCTGCGAACCGGGACTTACAGGGTGAGGGTCTACGGCGAAGGCGGGGAGAGGGAAGAGCGCGAGGTAATCTCTCAGGTGGCTTCGAAGGTAGGAGGCAAAGTGTCGCTGGACAACCCCGACCGCGAGGTCACCGTTGTCATGGGAGGGGGAGAAGGAAGAGGGGGGACGCCATACATGGCCCTCACCAACCCCGGTTCGATGCGGCAAGGCTGGGTCACGCGAAAGCCCAGAAGCAGGGCGTTCTTCCACCCGTCGGCCATATTCCCGAAGTTGTCACGGGCGTTGGTGAACCTTTCGGGCGTCCAGGACGGCGAAGTCTTCCTCGACCCGTTCTGTGGCACCGGGAGCCTGCTGATCGAGTCCTACATCATCGGGGCGATGCCGCTGGGAATCGACCTCGCCCGCAAGATGGTGCGAGGGGCTCGGAGGAACTCCATGAAATACGAACAAGGTTGGCTTGGAGTCATAAGGGCGGACGCGAGGCACCTTCCGCTCAGGGAGGTAGGCTCGATAGCCACCGACATCCCTTACGGAAGGGCATCGAGCAGGGCGGGCGTTGAGACCTCGGAGATCCTCAGGTATCTGATTGAAAACGCGCCCGGGATCCTCCCCGCTCGAAGGAAGCTGGTCGTTATGCACCCGAAGAGCCTTGTTGTCGATTCAAGCGCGTACAGCATGGGTAACATGCGGGTGGAGCAGGAGCACGACCTCTACATGCACAGAAAGCTCACTCGAACCATCACGGTCCTCAGGAGGGTGGAGTGATAGCGCTTTGGCGAAACTCGAG
>JAPCJN010000004.1:0-10569 GCA_027886925.1 Nitrososphaerota archaeon | reverse complement strand
CCTCGGTGGCGATAAGGCGAGACGGCGAGGTCGTCTTGATGGACTGCGGGGAAGGCGCTCAGAAGAGCTTCGTGGAACATGGGCTCGGCCTTAGCAAGGAGATGGTCGTCCTCGTGACGCACCTCCACGGCGACCACGTCAACGGGCTCGTCGGCTTGCTTCAGACTATGAGCATGTCACAGAGGTCGCGGAAGCTCACGATAGTCGGTCCAAAGGCCCTCTACGAATGGGTGAAGAGCACCATGAAGCTGCTCAACATCGGGCTCACCTTCGACATCGAGTTCGTCGGGGTGAAGCCCGGCGTCGCATTGCGGAGGGACGCCTACCGGATCAGGTGCGCGCGGGCGAACCACTCGATCGAGGCCTGGTCATACATCTTCGAAGAGCTGCCGCGGCCAGGGGTGTTCGACTCTAAGAAAGCAAAGGCTCTCGGCATACCTGAAGGGAAGAAGTGGTCCGCTCTCCAACATGGAAGGACGGTCGTCGTGGGTGGACGGGTGGCCCGGCCCGGCGATGTCCTAGGGCCAAAAAGGCCGGGCAGGAAGATAGGGTACTCCGGCGACACCAGGCCGACGGCGAACCTTGCTCGTTTCTTCTCTGGCGTCGACCTCCTGATCTTCGACTCGACCTTCGCCGCCCGCGATGCAGACAAGGCAGTCGAGAGGAAGCACACGACGGCGGCCGAGGCCGCGAACCTAGCAAAGAAGGCGCGGGTAGGCAGACTGGTGCTGACCCATTTCAGCGCGAGATACAAGAACGTCTCAGGCCTCGTCAGGGACGCGAAAAAGATATTCCCACAGACGATCGCCGCCCACGACGGCTTGTTCGTCGAAGTCCCGAACAAGGTTCAGTAGGCCGTCAGCCAGTCTATAAGTCTCGCCGGGGCGGAGCTCTCGATCTCGAGCGTAAGGGGACCTAGCGGTGATTCGACCGCGCTCGAGCACAGCGCCAAGACCCCAGCCGTCGCCGCCTGCCGGTTGAGCTTGAGAGTGAGTAGGTTCCCTTCAAGGCTCACCAGCATCAGCCGCCTCGCCGCTGCCCTGACGTGCCGGTCCCTAAGTTGGTCGTGGAGCCTCCGGAGAGACTTCGAGGAGGCGGAGGAAAGCTTGATCGAGAAGGCCTTCACATCGACAGAGTATTCTGAGTTTCCGAACACCTGCCGCATCGCGGCAAGCACCTTCTCGGGGTCCTCCGAGGGGGAGACCGACGCTCGCAGCTCGACGCGGTCCGCGAGGGAACGGTCATCTTCGCCTCCACCGCTATGTTGGTGATCGGCCAATCGAGTTCACCCAGGAAGTCGCCCGTTCCACGACTCTCTTCCCGAGATTGTCGGGGGTCGTCCGCTCGTTAGAGACAGTCTCGTCGGAGAGCGCTATCGCGTTCCCGACGCCTATCGCGAGCTCCCTCGAGTCCCTCTCGTCAAAGCGCGCCCTGCTCTCTGGAGCGTCGCTCCTCCCCCTCTCCGTGAGAAGCGCGAACCGCCGGCCCCGAGAGGCGTGGATGGCGAGGAGGAGCACCCTTCCAGCCCTCCCGAAGACGTCGACCTCCGCCATCGACCTGATCCCGTCGACGACCACCACCTCGTCCTTGATCGACGCTAGGAGCTGAACGCAGACCTCCGCCACGGCGCCCTGTCCGTACTTCTCGCGGAGTTCCATCATCACCTTTCCCGTGTTTGTCTGGTCGGGCTCCAGCCCGCGCTTGCGCGTCTCTTCCCTGATCACGTCTCCCATGACTATTCTCTTGAATCCCTGCGCCTCGAGCGCCTTGGCGGCCGTCGACTTTCCCGCGCCCGGCATCCCAGTGATCGCGATGATCAGCATCCTTATCCTAGTACCGCTGCCAAGGCTGTTATAATTGCGACGGAGGCGCAGGCCGAAAGAGCGTCTCCTCGAGTTTGTTACCATAAAATAGAGCCGAAAGATGGGGAAAGACGAGAGAACTTGCGCGCATTCCTCGCGTTCGAGACGTCGCCCACCGTCATAGACAACCTCCTCGCTGTCGAGGAAGAGCTGAGAAAGACCAAGGCGGACGTCAAGCTCGTCGACAGGGAAAACCTCCACTTTACGGTGAAGTTCCTCGGAGAGATTCCTGAGAACGTCGTCGCGGAGATAGACAAGAGGATCGGGGGGCTCGCGCTCGCCAAGATGGAGGTCGGCGTCCGCGGCCTGGGGGCATTCCCCGACACGAGGCGACCCCGCGTCGTGTGGGCGGGAGTCTCGCGGCAGGACGAGCCCGCCGCGTCCAAGAGCGCGCAGGAGGTGATAGACGCGCTCAGAGGCGTCGGCGAGGAGGACGAGCGAAGATACCACCCGCACATCACGGTGGCGAGGGTCCGCTCTCCGAGGAACCAGGAGGAGCTGGTCAAGGTGATAAGGGACTACTCGGACTCTGACTTTGGAAGGACAACGATAACTGCGTTGAAGCTAAAGTCCAGCACCCTCACTCCCAACGGTCCGATTTATAGAGACGTGCGGGAGTATGCTCTCCAGTGACTGAAAGGATAGTCAGAGTCCTGGAGCAGGCACGGAAGCTGGTCGTCCCCGACGCCGCGGCCGAGGCGAAGACTCGAAGCGTGGCGGAGAAGTTGCTGTCGAGGGTTTCTGCCGCGGCGAAGTCCCATCATGAGATTACGGGCGTCTTCCTTGGAGGCTCTTTCGCGAAAGGCACGTGGCTGCCCGACGACGTAGACATCGACATCTTCGTCGAGTTCGACGCGGGCGTCGACGAGAAGAAGTTCGAGGAGATAGGGCTCAAGGTCGGGAGGGAGGCGGTCCGCGGACACAAATACGGGAAGAAGTACGCCCAGCACCCATACACAGAGGCGCTGGTCGACGGTTTCAAGGCGAACATCGTCCCCTGCTACGACGTCGGGCCGGGGGAGTGGAAGAGCGCCGCGGACAGGTCGATGCACCACGTCACCTTCGTGAACGAGAACCTGGACGGCGAGCTGAAGACGGAGGTGAGGCTGCTCAAGAAGTTCATGAAGGTCGTCGGCGTCTACGGCGCCGAGATAGAGAGGGAGGGGTTCAGTGGATACGCCGCGGAGGTACTGGTCTACATCCACAGGACGTTCGAATCCGCGCTTCGCTCTTTTGAGACTATTCGTCCAAAATCGGACGACGTGTTCTTCACGCTGTTTGACCCGATAGACAAGGAAAGGGACCTCGGGAAGGCGATATCGAGGGAGACCGTCGCGAGGATGGTGCTGGCGTCGCGCGCCCTCTTTGAAAAGCCAGCCATCGACTTCTTCAGGAAGTTCAAGAGAAAAGAACGGCCTCATCTTCTGAGGGAGGTCTACTTGGTGGCGTTCGAGCACAAAGTGTTGAGCGAGGACACCCTCTGGGGCGAGCTAAAGCGCAGCGCGAGGCAGGTCGCGAAGCACGTGGAAAGGGAGGGGTTCACCCTCGCCCGGTTCGGCGCTGCCTCAGACGGCCTCTCCTCGAGCGCGATCATCCTACTGCCTGAGGTCGACACGCTCCCCGAGCTGGAAGAGAGAGAGGGGCCGGGCGTCGAACTCTTCGAAGGTGCGAAGAGCTTCGCTTCAAAGAATCGCAAACAGGCGGAGCTCTTCTGGGTGGGAGACGACGGGCGGCTCCGGCTCCTCCAGAAGAGGCGATTCAAGTCGCTTTCGCAGTTCCTGGACACGTTGCTGACGTCTGGGGTCAAGGAAATCGGGGCATCGCGGGAGATTGCGGACGCGATAGAGAGAAACGGCAGGGTCCTTCACGGAGAGAGGCTGAGGAAGGAGATCCGGGAGAAGGGTTGGCTGCGGGAAGGGACGGCCTCCATCATTTCTGACCCGATCGGAGTGTGAAGGATAGCAGTGACCTTCGCGGCGTCGACCCGCGCAGCATAGCCGACCGGAAAAAGAACACCTTGACCAAGTCAGTCGCCTCCGCGCCGACTCCGCCCAGCTCCGAGACGATAGCCGTCGACCAGTTGGACAGGATGCCTTATCTCGGCGTCCTGACATATCCAAGGCCCAACCTAAGGCTTGCGAAAGCGAGGATCGAGCAGCTCAAGGGGCTCGGCATCAAACAGGTGACGTTCGAGGGAAGGACGAAGATCGGACGGCTCGGTCTGGTAGGCACAGGGACCGTGGGGATAGTCGTCAAGGCTGTCGGGGAGGCTGAAGACGGCCAAAAGGCGGAGTTTGCCCTCAAGATCAGACGTGCCGACGCGAACCGAAAGAACATGGTCGAAGAATTCAGGCTCACGCAGTTCGCTAACAGGGTGAGGGTCGGAGCCCCCGCCTACAAACGCTCAAAGGACTTCATGGTGATGGGATATGTCAGGGGCTGCGGCGTGGATGAATACGTGAAGGGTTTGACCGGGAAAGGCCAGGCGAGGAGGCTCAGGGCGATGATTCACTCAGTCCTCAACCAGTGCAGGAAGCTGGACCTGGTCGGACTAGATCATGGGCAACTGAGCAACCTCAGGAAGCACGTCATCATCGACGACGAGACTCCCTACATCATAGACTTCGAGTCAGCAAGCCGGAACAGGACTTTGAAGAACGTAACTGGGGCCGCTCAGTATCTCTTTCTTGGTAGCAGCATATCTCCGCGGATAAAGAGGATTCTGAGCATAAGGGACACCGAGGCGATTCTGGAGGCGCTGAGGAGATACAAGAAGGAAATGTCGGACGAGAACTACGTCCGCCTTCTCGCTTCATTTGGGGTAATCACTTAACCTTTAAACACACAACTGATTGGACGCGACCTACCGGGGGTCGTAGTCTAGATTGGTTAAGATTCTTGCTTGGGGTGCAAGAGATCGTGAGTTCAAATCTCACCGACCCCACCAATCATGATTGAATAGCTTGCTCTGTGCATGGCCTTGAAATGAGGGATTTGAAAAGAGTTGACCCCACCATCCCGCTAACGACAAATCGACCCTCCCAGCACAGTTGTTTCCACTTCGCGGATAAAGGACCCTGAATGTGACAAAAACCAGTTCTTTTCATCATGACCCTCAATGCTTCGAGATGCTAGACGAAGCAGAGCGATTCTTAGAGATCGGTCCCGACTCTCAAGGTCTAGAAGGACCAGAAGTTTCCGTGTAGGGTCTCAGCTTCTTCGCTTCCCTGACTGCGAGATAAAAGAAGAATATGGAAGCTAGCTTCTCCGCAATGTCGAACTGAAACCAATATGTTTCCACCAAGTTCTGGATTGCGGCCAGGGGGATGTTCTGGGCGTAGGCCAGGACGAACGCCACCGAGGTCAATGCGATGACCCCAACGGCCTCACGCAGCTTGACGCTCGTCCATTTCATCGACTGCCGCAGGGCCAGATACATGAAGATGATCGTGAGCCCGTGGATCACGATGTTCATGAACAGGCGAGGGAGGAAAGGGTGGAACCGCGTGACTTCCGGCCAGGTCAGAATGGAATCGAAGAAAACGGGAGCGTCGTCGAGCGCCGCCCAGATGTAAGCGAGGAAAGCGAACAGAATGACCCGTTTCGATTTGAATGAAAGGATGGCGGAGCCCAGCCCTAGTGGGAGGGCGATACTGACAATGAAGGTCGTCTCGTCGTAATTCCCTGTGATCAGCGGTTCGAGACTGCACACGGCGACAAGCAGGGCCACGACCAGCACTGCGAGAAAGTCCAAGAGCGCTGCTCTGTCCATCGAAACTCGCACCTCCGCCTATCCGCCCCCGGATAACTGAATCGGGTCTCATGGTCGAGTCCTTGGTTACATGAGCCGGAAGGCGGCAAGATGCGAGAGGCTAGCTAGATTGTAAACACATTGGCCTTACTCTAAGAGTTCCTATCCGTAGTAGCCGTGGATTAGATATCGCAAGCACGTTGGGCTGGATGGGTAAGCGCCATTTGCTGTTATGACTACATCAGGGTCCTACTCGACTGATGCTGCTCGACAAACGTCTGAAATAGGTCTTTGACCATCCGTCACAGCTGGCGTAGATGACATCGCCACGGGACGACGCCGGAGAGGATGAACTTCAAGCACGTATCGATAAGATCCGTAAGTACCTTGAGAAGCCATACGACATTCGGATCGTTAGCCTGAATCGCCTCGACCGCGGGGTATTCCGTGTCGACAGACACGGAGGCCGGAGCTGGATAGCCCTACCATTACTTTTCTATTCTGACGAATTCGACCAGCCCGTCTCTGAACTTTATGCTGGCGTGGCTCCCGTTGCAGAACGGCATGTTGCTGGAAGACCCGCAGCGGCAGAGCGTCGCCCTGTTGCGGGCCTCATAGGGCTTGCCGTCATGGGATTCGATCCTTATGCCTCCCCGCACCCAGAGAGGCCCGCTACAGCCGAGAGCAGGGTCCTCCACCAATCCGATGGACTGTGGGAGTGGATGTTCGATTTCTTTGCCAGTCGCCTTGTCCTCTACGACGAGGCGCCCCGCTGGGCAATGGTTCGCCTCCCGGATCGCCAGCTCGCGGGTCTCCGGGTCGTCGGTCTGTTCGATCAGGCTCCAAATCTTGCCTCCTGGATCGCAGAAACGCGCAAACGCGCAAAGCTCCTCGGCGTCCTTTAGGATGAGCGTCGGACCGTCAAAAGTCTCTGCCTGCCTAACGAACGGCTTGCGCGTCGCTGACTCGGTCCCGTCGAAATGAATCTTGCTGTGGGTCTTGTCGCAGAACGGCTTTGTGTTCGAGTATCCGCACCGGCAAAGCGAATATTCCGACGCCTCCGTCTCGAATTTCTTCCCATGCTTCCAGTCCCACGAGAGGCCGTCCTTGTTGGGGCTGATGATCTGCATGGTGAGTGGGATGTCGCCTGAGACGACGTACGGCCCGTCCTTGGACACGACTATCTTCTTATCAGAAGATTTGACCATGCCGGTTTGCAGTCGAAGTTCCTATTATAGTCTTAGACCCGGCGTCATGTCGGCGCGGGAAAGAACGGCACGACCCTCACCAATCCAATGTCGGATGCTTTAATAGAAATCACAGGTTCTCGTCACCCATGCGAGTCGGAATTCCATGGGAATCTAGTGGTGGTCGAGAAGGATGACCTGCCAAGACCCGACGCTCAACTTCAAGGTCGGAGTTAGCCGTTGGAGCGTGGCCGGGTGACCGCGATTCCGAACAAAATATTCAAACGGCTGGCGTATATCTACGTCGGCACCTCGAACTACGCGGAGGACAGAAAGTTCTACAAGGAAACGTTGGGCGCAGATCTCGTCTGGGAGTTCGAGGAGTTCGGGGCGAAGGTGGCCGCGTTCGACCTTTGCGGGGAGCCGTTCATCCTCATCGCCGACCACGTCAAGCCGCCAAGCAAGCGCCTGATCTACGAGGTCGACGACATCGAGAAAGCAGCGAGGATGCTAAAGGCCAAAGGGTGGGCGCCGGACGGGCGCAGGTTCGAGATACCCGACGGGCCTTGCCTGAACTTCAAGGACAAGAGCGGAAACGAGTATGCGATATTGCAGATGATCAGACCGCGCATATTGGAGAAGGAGTCCCGGAACGCCGGGTAGCCGCTCGTTTCACCCCAGGCCCTGGTAGGCGGCGCCGACCAGGCTGGACACGTCCCCCTCCACGGATGAGAGGGTCGATGCCGCGGATAGGTGGACCTGGATGTAGACGTTGCCTTTCGTGCAGATCCCGGTGGCCACCGCTCCAGCCCCGAAGGGATTGTCCTGGCCGAACCCATAACACGCCCCGTAGCGTTGGTAGCTTGCTAGCACTGAACTGATGTCGGAGTAGCCCGTCAGGCTTTTCGCGTTTGCGGCGACGCTGCTCATGTAGGCTTGGGCCGAAGATGGAGTCCCAAACACGAGAATCGTCATATTTGCGAGGGTCCCTTCTTGGGTCGCAAAAACAGCGTCGCCTCCGTTTTCAAAGCCAGGCTCGGTGATGTTCAGCGGCTTTGATGTGGTCTCTGCGTATCCTGCGGGTGCACGCTGCACGGCGGATGCAAGAATAGATGAGGCTGCTATGTCGTAGGCGGTACTGGTAGTGGTCGCCGTCCCGTCGCCTGTCGTGGAAGGAGCGAAAAGCGGCTCGATTCCAAAAACGAGAGTCGCTAAGACCACTATGACGGCGACCGCCAATCCGATCAGATACCCGTTCTTCGGAAACCTGTTGACCGGTTCGGACCCCGGTGTAGCGCGAAGCCGACTAGGGAGCACTCAACCACCCGCGCTTTTCGAGCCAGTTTTGCAGGATATATGGTGTCTCCGGATGGTGAAAGGATGAGCCGAGAAGGCGCGATATCCATCTCTGCAGCCTATGGATCCTACCACGAGTCATGGCCGACAAGGTTGAGAAGACGAAACGGCTGAATTCCTGGAGGTCTGCGCCGTCGCCGTAGCTACAGGCCTATATTGCGTTGCTGTTTCTAGGGCGTCATAGAACGGCTGCGTCTAGGGTCCCGATGTAGGAAGCGGCTCAAGGCGAGCTAGCCTCCGCCTGCCTCGCCGCCGAGTTCGTGAGGCCAAATCTCTTCCATCTGCTTCTGGTTGTAATATTTGTGTCCCTTGTGGCTCTCCATTTCGTTCTCGAAGAAATTGGCTCGACAGGTCATGCAGTAGTAGTCCGTCGGGGGAGCTTCCAGTCTGTTTTCCAGGGCGTGGACTCTCTCTGAGAACGAAGTGACGGGATAGATATCGACGTTGCCTATCATGTAGAGCGGCTCGAGGTAGTCTCGCAGTGCCTCGAAACTGTCCGCCTGGAGAATGATGAACCGCGCGTGCTGCATGGGTGCTGTGTACAAGGCGAAGATCTTGATTCCAAGCCTGCTCGCGACGTCCGTCTGCAGGCTCCTATAGTGCTTGTTCAAGGCTTCCTTTCCGCCTAGCATAGGGCAGTTCTCCAGCTTGTGAGTATGGGATATTAGAAGGAGCAACGCGATGCATGATTGTGAGGATGAATTAATGCATTTCTGGACGATACATTGAAGGGGAGGCCGCCCTACAAGATCGAGAATGGCAGGACTTCTTACCGAAGAGCAACTCATCCGCGAGCTGCGGTTGCTCTATGCGAACAGACCCCTTCAGTTCACCAAATTGATTACGAAATATTACAAAGGCGAACGCGCGAAGCAAATCATCGACACTCTGAAGACTTGGCCATCGAAGTAGGCCTTTGCACGCCGCTGCATCTCGATTTGCAAAGAAATATTGTGAACACATAGTCGCTATTCCGACCTATAGATTCTTTCGGAAAGCGATATACTCAGTTCGCCCCACAAATAATTGGCAGGCATGAACGCACCTTGGCTCGGCAGGCATTGTGGACGAACTCGAGGTAAGCGCGCAAAGTGAGCGAGGCAACCAGAACTCAGTTCAAGCGCGAGGCCTACTGCCGGTACTGTGGTGGAAAGCTAAACCTCGGTTATAACTTCACATGCCATGTCTGTGGCGAGACCTACTGCTACATCCACTTGTCGCGTCATTCGGGGGCGCACACCCCCGAGATCGGTTCTCGCCGGGTCCACGAAAGACAGGCGGTATTGGGCTAGCCATCGATGAAGCCTGCGGGCGACGCTCCCCGAACCATGCTCGTTAAAGGACAATGGCAAGCTGCTTTTTGCGACTTGATCAGACTCAAGACGACACTGAAGAAGTAGGAAGGTACGGCTAATATTACAAACGACGAGGGAGCTGAGCTCTAGAAGCGTTCCCATGCGGATGTATGTCTGCATCAGAGAATAACCGCCCGCCGAATTTTTCGGAGGCGTGTAGGCCCGCCGACGTGTTCGGGAGTGCACCTCAAGCTGATGTTGCGCAGAAAGCTTAAACATGGCTGGATAATCCGTCCATGTCGCATGAACAACAAGAACCTCTATGGCGTGGTTGCAATCCTGCTTGCGGGACTGATAATCAGCTCGAGCGTTGGAGCCTACTATTACTATCAGTACGGGCAGGAGTCACAGAACGCCAGTAAGTATGCCACTGAGGAAGCCAGCGGGACGTTCCAATACAATCAGCTTGCGACGCAATATAACGCGGCGTTATCCCTCTACAACCAGACGCTCTCCCTGCTCGCCGGCACGACAGGGTCCATGAACACATCACTCCCGAGCTACGAGCAGGCGAGCTCCCAGCTGCCAGGGCTCTGGAGCAGTTATTTGAAACTCAAGCCGCAGTCCGCCCACGTCTACGCGGCGGACATCTTTGTCGATTTCGCGAACGGGACGTCGCGGTGGTTCAACAACACCCAGGTGCAGCCTGGCTGGAACCTGTATACCGCGACCCTGGTCTTGCCTGGCAGCAACGTTGGGGCGACGTGGTACCCGTCCTTCAGCCCCCCTGAGCACCTTGTGAATTCGATTTTCGGAGTGGCGGATTCGAAGACCAGCTATTGGTCGATTTGGACTTTTAACCAGACCGCGTCTTGGCAGTCGGCCCAAGTCGGGGCCGACCTCCTTCCGGTCTACAACGGATCTATCTTTGCATGGACATTCTGCGCAGAGACGGCGACTACCTGCAAGCCCTAATTGGATACGTCTAGTTAGACGGGTCCAGGATCAGCGGTCCCTGAAGGCTCTGAAGCGCGTCGATCGGAGGGAAGCTGCCGCCCGCCCAGCCGTGCAAGAAGGAGCCGCCGCTGATGCAGATTCTGCCGCCTGAGTCCTCGATG
>JAPCJN010000069.1 GCA_027886925.1 Nitrososphaerota archaeon | reverse complement strand
AGCGGACGGGTGCAGGTCGGTCCTCGACGCTGACAGGTTCATCAGGGAACACGCCAAGATAGCGGCGTCTCAATAGTTATTTCTTACAGCCTTAATAATAGGCGTGGTCCCTCTCGCAGTCGAAACGTGAGCTTTTTTGTCTCAAGATAACCCAGACATCCGAAAACAGGTGGAGGCGAGCAGAGGTCCCCAGAAGAACCTTGAGCTCCTCATACCGGGCCTCAGAAACTACAGAAAGCTCGACGACGTCCGTGTGGCCGACGACATGCTGCGCAACCAGGTCGCGGACAAACTACTGGCCGCGAAGTCGAGCCTCGAGGCGACTCGAAAACAGATGTCGGCCGCCGGGGACTACACGAACCTCACAAGCATAGGGTCGTTGATCTTCCAGCTCCAGCAGGTCGCAGGAGACGTGAGGCACGCCGAGCAAGGATATTCCGGGTTCGTCGCCAGCGTGAGCATGGACGAGGGCAGGTTGAATCAGCTCTACGACTATGACAACGACTTTGTGAGCGCGGCCTTCGCACTGGTCGCCGCATCTTCCCCGCCTGCGTTAGCCTACGACCCCGCGAATCCCGCGTCGATAATGGCTCAGCTCACAAACGTGAACACCGCCCTGGCTGACTTTAAGCAAAAGTGGGGCGTCAGGATGGAAGCTGTAAAGGGAATTTTGGTGAAGCAGTGAGAATCATGATAGGCCTATTCTGGAGGAAATCTGGCGCGGCATCGGGCGGGAGCAGCAGCACACCCATACCTGCAACGGGAGGGAGCGTCCTGGGTTCCACGACGATAAACTGGGAGGACCAGTTCAAACAGGACAACGTGATGTGGAAGGTCCCCCGGAACATAAGGCTAAACGACAACATCGTCGTCAGGGAGGACGAGATAGCCGTCTTCTACCGGGACGGGAAGGTCCTGACGTATTTCGACCAGCCGAACAGGTACGCCCTGACCGATTTCAACGCGCCCATCGTGGGCAACCTGCTCAAGTTCTTCACCGGCGTCCAGCAACAGGCAGAGGTCTTCTATCTCCAAAAGAGGTTCATGGACGGAAAGTTCGGCAGCACGGAGCCCTACCAGTTCACCGACCCCACCTTCGGGATAGTCAACCTGAGGGTCTTCGGAGAATACAGGTGGCGCGTGTCGTCGCCTGAGAACTTCATCAACCAGTTCGTCGGGACATTCAACGAGGAGTCCTCAGACGGAGTGGAGTCGCGTCTCAAGGAACAGATGGTCATTTTGATCTACAACGCGCTCGGCAAGATGAAGGCCCAGGGACTAAAGGTCACCGACCTCGCCGCGAACCTCACCAACCTCGAGCAGGTCGTCCTCTCGACGAGCACGGACAACTTCGGCCAATACGGGATCGAGATCAACAAGATATCGGGTCTCACGATAAGCCTCCCGGACGAGGTGCAAAAGGCGATAGACACCAGGTCGCAGATGCAGGTCCTCGGCGTAAACTACCTTCAGTATCAGGCCGGACAGGCGATGACCGACGCCGCAAGCAACCCGTCGGGCGTGGCCGGGGTCGGAGCCGGCCTCGGCGTGGGCCTAGGCGCTGGCGTGGGTGTCGGGTCGGCGTTCGGCTCGGCCATGATGGGCAGCATGAACCAGGGCGGGACCAAGTCTTGCTCCAACTGCGGCTCTATCATCCCACTGAACAACGCATTCTGCCCCAACTGCGGAGCGACTCAGGCGCAGCCAGTCGCGCAGCCGCAAGTCCAACAACAACAACAACAACAGCAGCAGCCTCAGCAAGCATCGCAGCAGCAGGGCCAACAAAAGCCCAAGTTCTGCCCCAACTGCGGGCAAGGGATAACCGGCCAGCCCAAGTTCTGCCCCAACTGCGGCACACAGTTGTGATCGATCGACATGACGAACTGTCCCAATTGCGGAACCTCGCTCCCAGACGGCGCGGCGTTCTGCTACAAGTGCGGAACTAGCCTATCGCAGACATCTGCTCCGCCGCAAGGCGGCTCCACGACACAGCAAAGGAGCGGGCCGGTGATCGCCCCGGCAGGCGCGACGGCGCTAAAGTGCCCCAGCTGCGGCGCCCCCATTTCACCAAGGTTCGGAGAGATGGTCATCACCTGCGAGTACTGCGGGACCGGCATCACCCTGGGGAACGACGGTTGGAAGGACATACAGAAGCACACCATGCTTCCGATGACGATCACAAAGGAACAGGTCGAAGCCAAGATCACCGAAATGATGGACAAGGGCATATTCAGGCACCACATGCACGAGGAGTCGGTCCTGGAAGAGGAGACTGCCACTTTCATTCCCTACTGGATCATACCGGTATCGGCCCGGACTTCGATAGTGGCGGTGGACGCGATGGCGCAGATCGGCCAGGTCGCGACTACCGCGGCGCTCATGGGCGTGATGGGCGGGATGATGGGGGGAGGAAGGGGAGGTTTCGGGGGTGGCTTCGGCGGAGGAGGAGGGAGGAGGAGGTCGTTCGACACGTCCGGGATTCTCGGTTTGTCGCCGATCACAGGCATCGGGGGTTGGAGGAGAATCGGCGGCGGTTTCGCCCTGCCGGGGACGATGTTCTACGGGGGTGGCATGGGGATGGGGATGGGCGGAGGAAGGAAGACCTACCAGCTTGACCAGAGCTACAACTTCCCGGTCGTCGCCATGAAAGACCTGACGGAATATCAACCGCACGACTTCACTTTCGCCTTGTCACAGAGACAGCTGTTCGACGTGTCTAAGATTGACAAGAGCATAAAGGTCCTCAACGGGGACATCAGCGAGGACGTCGCACAGGCACAGGCGAAGACCCTCGTCGACCAGTTGCAGTCCCAGAAGGCCCACGAGCAGTACCACATGATCCAGCAGATGCACACGGACATGGACGCCTCGGAAGGGGAGCTCCTCCACGTACCAGTCTGGTTCACGCGCTACGACCACAAGGGCAAGAAGATAGTGTTCGTGCTCGACGGGAACTCCGGGGCGGCCATAAACAGCATCGGGCTCTAGAGGGTTTTCTTTCTAGTCCAGATGCTCAGGACTGACACGACACCGAGCACGACCGACAAAATGACTGGAAGCATGGCGGCGTTGGGGAATTCGGGCGTCGTCGACGAAGTCGTCGTTCCTGACCCCTGCAGAGCCGCGTAATACGAAGAGCTGAGCGTCGATCCGCTTCCTTTGGAAAGGTCGGACGTGCCGGCAACGCAGTAGATGTATTGCGTATCGGTCACGCAGGAGCTCGTATCGATCGCGACAGGATATGGGGTGGCGATCGTCCACGAACTCACTCCGGGAGAGGAGATCTGCCCCGAGTACGCGGTCCCGTTGCTCTTCAGATTGATGTCAAACCCTCCCACACAGTAGATGTCTCCGGAGCTCTGGACGCACGATAACGCCGCTAGGGGCACGGGATACGCAGAAGCCGCCGACCAGGCCCCGATTCCAGAGGAACTGAGCTGGGCATAGTAGACCTCGTTTATCGGGTTATTGGGGTTCCCGCCGTTCTCAGTCTCGCCCGAAACGCAGTAGACGTAGGCCGAATAAGCGACGCACGACTCGCTGTCGACCGCGGTGGGATAGGGGGTCGTGCTCGTCCATGAGTTCAGGTTCGAGAGCGAAGCGTAATAGGTCGAGTCGACCTCGTTGCCGTTGTTGTCGAAGCCCCCGACGCAGTAGATGTATCCCGAGGAGGCGACGCAAGATGTCGCCGCGATGGGCAACGGATACGCGGCGGCACCCGACCACGGTCCCAATCCGGGTGACGATACGGGTGATGAGTAGACGTTGTTCAGGACGGTCTGGCCGTTTTCCCCTCCCACGCAGTAGACGCGGGCGTCCGCGCCTACGCAGGACGAACTGTCGACCGCCGTAGGGTAAGACGCTCCCGTCGACCAGCTTCCTATCCCCGACGATGTCAGCGGCGCGTAGTAGACGTTGCTGTAGCTTTTGTCGTTCGTGTCGTAGCCGCCCATGCAATATATCTCCTCAGACATGGCCACGCAAGAGTCGCCGCTGATCTTGAGCGGATAACTCGCCGTCGGGTTCCACTGACCGAGCGACGCCGCGTGGGCCAGGTTGGCGGAGGTGAAGAGCAGGAATAAGCAGGCAATCGCGAAGAACACGGAAGACCGGCTGCTGACCATCAAAGGACCTCGCGCTGCAGACGAGCATTTTAGCCTTCAGTTGGTCTCGGCCTTTTCAGCCTGAACACGAAAAGAGTCTCGTAGAAGATCCTCTTCTGGGAGACCTGCTCGACCACAAGGCCCATTCCTTCGCAGTGCTCCGCGAACGCCTTGAGATCTCCCTTGTCTGAGAGGAGGACTGTGATGGCACCGTCGCCCCTCAAGACCCTCAAAGCCTCCTCGAGGAAGGAAATCGGGACCTCGACGCCTGTAGGGCCTCCGTCGACCGTCCTGTCCTCGACCTTCACCGCTGGGAGGTAGGGTGGGTTGAAGAACACCAGGTCGAACGACGCGTCCCTGAAGCACTTGGCCCTGTCGCTCAAGACCAGGTCGACCTTCGAAGAGAGGGCGAGCTTCGCCTCCGGGACACCTATGATGTCAGTGCCGACGGCCAACCTGAACTTCTCGGAAACGCTTGATATCACCGTGGCCGTCCCGAACCCAATCTCCAGACAGGCCTCCCCAGCGCACGACCGAAGCGCGTCCCGCAGGAGATACGTGTCCTCCGCCGGGAGGTATCTCGCCCTGTCCGCTTGAACGTCCAAAGGGGCCGTCTCGGATGGTAGGGACTATTCCTGCAGCTGGCGGTTCGACATCGTCTTGTATTCGTCGCGGTTTAGGACCTGAGTGACGTTCTGCGTCTGGTAGAAGTAGGCGGGGGCCCCGTCCGGCCCGCTCGCTGGCCGCCCGTCTTGGTTGAGGAGCCTGAAGATTTTCACCATCACCGGTTTCACGCCTAGCACGGTCCCGTCGTCCAGCGAGTAGTAACAGAATCCCTCTTGCAGCGGCTTGAATCCCACCAGCTTGCCTTTTGGTTGTCCTTCTGGGCTCATGGTCCCTAGGGACAATCCGCGGCGATAAAAGGAGTCGGAGGATTAGTAGTGGTTCTTGAGCAGCTTCGCGAAGCCCGAGCTGAACTGGGCCGCTTTTTTGGGGGCGTTGGCGATCTCTTCCGGGAGTCCGAGCTCCAGGGCCGCGGCGCGAAGTACCGCCTTCCTCTGTCCGTCCCTTATCTTGTAGTCCAAGGGCAATCCCTTTGCGAAGGAGGCGATGCTCGATTCGGCGAAAGGGAACCTAGCCTCCGCCCATGTCGAACATGCAGCCTCATCGCGGAGGAAGCCCTTGTCTGCGCACGCCCTGACATCCTGGCTCATCATCTTCTCCGCTGCCTCCGCTCCGTCAGCCCTCGCCGCGACCGCGTATTTCTTGTACCCGCCGAACAGCTCGTCCGCGAGCTGCCCCAGAAGGATCATCCGCGCCTCCTGGCGACCTCCGAGCTCGCTGGTCGTGGAGTAGATGCACCAAAGGGCCCTGTCCATCAGGGTGGCCTCGTCGGACGGCAGGTCGATTCCCTTCGATCTCTCCAGTACCTCGTCTTCCCGCATGACAGCGGCCTCGAGCCTCAGACCGAGCAGCTCTGCCGATCGGGTCGTCTGGCGCTCGTCCCTGGACCCGGGAGCGTAGGCAGAACAGAGGATTACTTCCGTGTATTTCGAGGCTACCATCGCCAGGATCGAGCTGTCTAGTCCGCCCGAGAACGAGACGGCGACGCGCTTCCTTCCCTTCACGCGCTTTCTCACGGATTCGTCCACAAGGGTAGCGAGCCGCCTGGATGCGCCCTCGAAAGACTCGGGGAGTGAGGTCTTCTCGAGATTCCTTCCTTCCCTTCTGATCACACCTTTCCGGTAAGCCGTCCCAGGAGGCAGCAGTCGACGTCTCCCCCCCAACAGCCTGTGGTCGCTCGCGAGCGAGCCGGCGCCCTGCACTCTCGCCGGCACGACCCAGAGGCCTCTGGTCCCTAGTCCGTCCCTGTAAGCGAAGAAATCGTCCCCCCTCTCCTTCCCGACCAGGGAGAACTCGCCCTCAGGGGGCGTGCCGCCTCCGTCCTCGCCATGGATCCCGTCGGCAAATCCGTGAACGAGGGGGAAAGCCCCGTCCCTTCCTCCTCCCTCGACCGAGTACGCCAGGGCGACTGAGCGCTTGCCTGAAAGGCGCGCCCCCTCAAAATCGATGAATCCGTCGCCTGCGTCGACCAAGACGCGCGTGGCGTACCTTCTGACACGCTCTCTCGCCCTCCTGGCGAGCGAAGGCGCGCTCTCGCCTTTGAAAATCGCAAACCCGTTCGTGAGCAACTTCTCGCTCCCTCGCTCCCTCGCTCGTCCGTCCTCAGGCAGCGTCGTCCTTGATCCTCTGCGCCAAGACCGGTCCTATCTTTTCGACCAGGGCCAGTTTTTCGGCCGGGGCCTCCCTGATCGACTTTAGCGTGTGGAAGCCGAAGCTAAAGAGGGAGCGCGCCCTCGCCCTGCCGATGCCGCGGAGCCGCGTCAGCTCGACCAGCTCTCCCTTCACCCCCATGTTCACTCTCTTCCTGAGAAAGTTCGCTTCCTTGATCACGTCGTACTTGCCGAAGAGCTTCGAAAGCTCCGAGAGGCAATAGAGGAGCCAGTCCGCGCTGTCCACCGCCCTATGAAGGTCGCCAGGCTCGGCGCCGAGCTTCTCGAGGATGGCGTCCTCCTTCCACTCGTCAATCCAGGAGTCCAGGACCATGATCGTCCGGATCTCCTGCATCAAGTCCTCGTATTCCATGAACGAAGAGCTCCTCGGTCCGTTGGAGCGCACGAGGGACGACCTGTTCTTCTCGAGGAAGTCGTATGCCTGCTGGGAGTACTTCTCCCTGTTGGGGAACTTGGGCTCGAAGTCCGGGCTCTTCGATACCAGGTGCAGGAGCTCGATCGTGTGGTCGTCTCCAGGGCCGAATGACTTCAGGTTCTTCCTAAACAGGACGCCCGTCACGGGGTCGATGTATAGAGTCGAGATCCTCTTCCCAAAGCCCGTGGCTTGGAAGACTCCCCCCTTCTCGACGATTAGCTGCTCTGCGAAAAGGTAGCCGAGCGCCTCGTTAACATGCCTCGCGACCCTTTCCGCGCCGGTCTGGGCCGCGAGGAGGGTCTTTGAGAAAATCGAGTCGACCTCCTCCCTTGATATCCCCCCGATCCTGCTCGCTATCACCGCCAGCAGGTGGACACGCATCCCCCTCTCGCCGCCTAGCCTCGACTCTATGGGCTCGGGGCTTGATTCCACGTAGTGCCTCATCACCTCGTCGGCGCTGTAGGTCGACGGCGGGACTATCACTGTCTCGCCATAGTCGTCGTATTGGGGTCTTCCGGCTCGCCCGGCCATCTGCCTGTATTCGAGCACCGAAATGGCGGAGTTCATCCCGATCTCGCCGTCATATCTCGATATGTCGGCCACCACAACCCGCCTCGCCGGGAGGTTGACGCCCGCAGCAAGCGTCGGAGTGCTCGCGAGCAGCTTGATGGCCCTATCCCTGTAGCAGTCCTCGACTACCTTCCTGTGCTCGTGGGACAGACCCGCATGATGGAACGCCGCCCCGCTCGCCACCAGGTCCGCAAGCAGCCTGCTCAACCCCGTCTCCTCCCCGGAGTCGCGGATCCTTCTGGCCGCCTCCCTGCAGGCCAACCTTTCCGACTCGCCCAGATGGCGCTGCGTCAGCTCGGACGCCTTCGTCGCGAGGCTCACAGCCCGCCGCCTCGTCGACGCGAAGATGAGGCACTGACCACCGTTTGCTATGGAGTCGATGGCGACGTCAATCGCCGCGCCATATGACGACCTGACCGTCTCGATCTCCCCCTGCATATCCTGGAACACGACACGCCCGTGGTCATAGACTCCCTCTCTGAGAGGGACAGGCCTCCAGGTCAGTTCGAGGAGGTCAGATTTCAACCACTTCGCGATCTCCTCCGCGTTGCTGACGGTCGCGGAGAGCGATAGCAGCTGCGCCCTCACCCCGGTGTGGATCACCTTCGTGAGTATCATCTCAAGCGTGGGGCCTCTGTCGCCGCTGCCCGCAAGATGGACCTCGTCGGAGACGAAGAGACCGACCTCAGGAAGCCAGTTTATCCCGTGCCTCAGTAGCGAATCGAACTTCTCGTTGGTCAGGACGAGCAGGTCGTACCTGCCGAGTGCCTCCCCCGCCGAGTCGAAGTCCCCGGTGGAGATGACGCACTTCACGCCGAACCTCTCGAGCAGGTTCTTGAACTCGGAGTACTTCTCGGAGGCGAGAGCGCGGAGCGGGCTGAGGTACACGACCTTACGTCCCTCTTCGACCACCTTCTTGTACGCCGCCAAGGTCGCAATCAGCGTCTTGCCGCTCGCGGTGGGGCTCGCGACGAGCAGGTTCTTTCCGTCGAGGAGCCCTGCGTCCACCGCCGCTGCTTGTGGCGGATAGAGATCAACGAAGCCCTGCGAATTCAAGAATGATGTGAATTCTCCCGGCAGCGGGAGGTCAGCGACCCTCATGGCTCGCTCTCTCTCTATCTATCCCTGCACTCTTCTATAGAACCCTGGCTTGGACTCGAAGATTATGCCGTCCCTGACGATCTTCTGGATCGATTTGTCGATCTCGTCCTCGTTGGCGAACTTGTTCGTCCTCAGCAGCTCCTGCTTCAGGATCTTCGCCTCCACGGGCTTCTTGTCCGGGCCTTCGAGCGCCCTCAGCGTGTCCATGACGACCGTGAGCTTCCCCCTCACGCCGGCCGGTTGGCCGAGCAGGATCCCAAAATCCCCTTTCGTTCCTGTCCCAGTGTCGGTGAGGACGTCCTCGACCATCTTGTTCATCAGGGCCGTGGCGGCGAGTGCGTCTTCTTCCGTGACCTGGTCCCTCAAGAGGAGCCTGGCCCTTGCGCTGGCTAGGCGGATCAGCGACTCGAGCGTCCTGGGCGTCGCCCCTATCGACCCCTCCGTCACGTTCTTTCTGAGCTGCAGGTAGTATTCCTTGATCCTGTTCTCGGCCTCCATCGTCAGGACCGGCGAGATATTCTTCGCGTAGGCGATGTATTTCTTCAGGAGGTCGAATTGGATGGGAGGCATTTCCACGTACGCCCTCTTCCTGTGGACGTCGAGGATGTGGGTGGCGAGCTTCTCGTCCTGGCCGGGAACTGGCGTGTCTCTGAGCACGAAAATCAGGTCGAATCTGGTCAGGAGCGGTATAGGGAGGTTGATGTTGTCGATGAGATTCTGGTACGGGTTGTATTTTCCCAGTATGGGGTTCGTCGCCGCAAGGATCGCGGTCCTTGCGTTCAAGGTCGCGTAGATCCCTCCCTTGGCAATCGTCACGGTCCCCTGCTCCATCTGTTCGTGCAGGGCGCTCCTGTCCTCAGCCTTCATCTTGTCGAACTCGTCGATGCAGGCGATACCCTGGTCAGCTAATACGACCACACCTGCCTCTAGCATGAGGGTGTTCTTTTCTCGAATCACAGCAGCCGAAAGGCCAGCCGCAGTAGAGCCCCTTCCCGACGCGAACAGGCCTCGCGGAGCGACCTGCGCTGCGAACTTGAGCATCTCCGACTTGGCGACGCCGGGGTCTCCTACGAGGAACACGTTGATGTCCCCCCTGAGCTTCGTCCCGTCAGGAAGCAGGGTCATCGGTCCTCCCACGAGCAGGAGGAGCACCGCCTCCTTCACCGCGTCCAGTCCGAGAATCGCGGGCGCTATCGACTTGATAAGCTTCAGGTAGGCATCGGGCCCGGTGGCTATGCTCTTGATGATCGCCTCGTCTTCCTTGGTTATGTGTATCTGACTGGGCTCCTTCCCGACGACCTCGATGTAGTTGCTGTCTATCTTCGACCGGAACGACCTGCTTCGGGGTTGCCCGAGCGTGAAATCCTGCTCGGCCCTCACTATTCCCGTCATGATGGCCCTGTCGCCTGGCCGTGCGGTGTTGACGATGTCTCCTTCCACGTCGACGTCGAAGAAGCGCGGCAGCTGGCCTGGGGGGAGCTCCTCCGGCAGCTCCTGAACCCTCAATATCTGGCTGTCGATGAACGCGCTCTCCTTCTGGTAGAGCTCGAGGTTCCTCGTCTCGTCGCAGCTCTCGCACTTTAGCGGTTTCTTGATGCTCGGACCTTCCTGCAGGAGCTTGGTCGTGTGCCCGTTTGGGCACACGAAGGCCGCGTCTACAAGGAGAGGCCTCAGCTCTGAGGTGCGGATCACCATTCCTGCGAAGGCGATCATCTTGTCGAGGTGCGACGTGTCAACCTTGCGGAGAGGCACCCTGTCGGTGACCCCGCGGATCCTGACGATGAGGTCTTGCTTGACCTCCCCTGCGTATACGGGATTCTCTGTGCTGAGGACCTCGAAGGTCGCCAGCTTGAATTCCCTGAGGGCCTTGTCTGGGTCCTTGAGCAGGCTCTCTGCAAGGTCAGTGTTGTAGTGGATCATGTCTTCGTAGTCGATGATTATCGATTTCCTTCCCGAGGCTGCAAGCTGCGCGAGCAGGACCTGGTACTTGCGCTCCCCGTCCTTGTCCTCATAGCTCCGTAGGAATTCCTCGAAGAGTTCTGACAGCCCCCTAGTCAACACTGCCATGCATGGACCACTCGTTTCCCGCTATTATTCTCCCAGGAGCGCCTTCTTCCATTCGCCAGAGATCGAACTGCACGTGGAGAAGAAGACCTTCTCCTCAGGCGTGATCTTGTCCGCGAACGTCTGGACGTTGGCCGACGAGCTCATCGAGAGGAGTTTGCTCAAGCGTCTTCCAATCAGGTCGTAGCTGGTAGTCCTTAGCTTTTCATAGTCTTCTCTCTTGTATTTCCCCTTCTCCACGCCCGACCTGATGACCGAGAGCCTTCTGCGCATGCGCAGATAGAAGCTTGGTTCCATCGGCGAGAGCTGGAGAGCGGGGAGTATCTTCTCCCTTGTCAGCGCCTTGTAGATCTCCACTTCGAAGGGTTCTTCCTGCGTCTCCGCGAGGTTGAGGTCTGCCAGCTCCTCTGCGACCCAGCGGGGCATCTCCAACCTGTCCCCTTCCTTTGCCTTGTTGATCAGCAGGTCTCCTACCTCGATGTCTTCAGTTGATGTCCTCATTATCACCCTGACA
>JAPCJN010000068.1:6193-11245 GCA_027886925.1 Nitrososphaerota archaeon | reverse complement strand
CTTGCGATAGAGGCGAGCCATCCTAGCTTGGACACGCGGCTGCACGATTCGGTAACAGGAGGACGCCGTAGCCATGTATGCCCCGAACCACAGGAGAAGGTCTAGAGCTCCTCCTCCGCCCCACACAACGACCGGGCCGCTAACTAGCCCCGTGAACGTCCGAATAACGTCCCCCAAAAGCATCGCCAGCGCCCCGATGACGTAGCATTCGGACGCGCTTTCAATCGCATTTCTGGCCCTGCCGAGCGTGGCCCCGTAGACGGCTCCGCCGGTCGAACCGACAGCCACCGTCCCCCTCGCCCAGGAAATTGGGATGCCCAAACCTCCGTAGATTCCTGAAGCCAAGGTGAACACGATCACCGACACGAAGGATATCGCCACCATCGAAAGCCATAGGGCAGGGCTCCTGAACGGGAGCGGCCGGCCCTCGTTCGTTGCCCTGATTATCACGTATCCAAACAGCAGGGCACAGGCAACGAGCGGGATGACGCAGCCAAGCAGATCGGCCGCGACGACTTCATTGCCGTAGCTGAAAAGCGGGTACGCGACCCCAAAGTCGGCGTTGAGCTGTTGCTGGATGATCAGAATGGCGACGGACGACACGAGGGCAGCCACAGCCGCCGACGGCCCCACGGAGATCCTTCTGGCTCTCGTCTCGGTGTCCGGCCCGGGCTCTTCCACGCAGTCGCCCTTCCGACTCGACCCTTCAGCTTTCCGGATTGGGATTCGCGATGGGCGGTGGTCAGGAGTGGCCTCTCAATCGCAAATCGGTGTACTCTTGAGCAAGGAGGGCCGCCCAGTGGGCGGTTTCCAGATTCCAAGAAAAGGAGTGGTCGCAGAAAGGAGAACGTCGAATATGGATAATAGGTCTATATTCCGAGTACATATATAATGTCCACCGCCTCTTTGCAATCTAAGAACCGGAACGAAGGAGCTCCTGCTGTCGCATTGAAAGGGCAAACGGAGGGTAACGCCTTCGAAGAGCCCTACAAATTCAAAGCAACGCTGAAGGTCGGATTCCCTTCACCCCCGGAGAAGCCCGCTGACCTCCCTCGAGAAGGCCAGGAAATCATTCAGAAATACCTGGAAATGGTCAACAGTGAGCGTCAGGAGGAGATGGTGCCGCCGCTCATCAGAAAGAGATAGTCCTGGACCCTTATAGCGCAGCTTTACGAACCAGCGTCGGCATTTGTGCGCAGCGGGTTACGTTCGCATGCGGGCACCTCATTGCCTAGTGCGTTGAAGTGTGACCGCGTGTTTAGGATGTCAGAACTCCCTGTCGAGACGACAACAGGACGAAAGTCTCTTTTATTGCCGATTTACGCTGGTTCGAAGCCTATCTGGCGGCTACCAAAAGCCGTATAACGAAGAATGACATCGCACCGTGTAGGTGATGGGACGAGCGATTCTTTGGAGGATGTCTATCAAAAGTACCTAGGAGACTCCCCTTCTGAGGAACCGGGGAGCCTTTTCGTTCACGATCCCCGTTACGATGAAGGCGATCTTACTTGTCCAAAGTGCGACTCGACCAAGCTGGACAGGAGGGCTGGTTATAGAGGAGAGTACAAGTGCAGAGACTGTGGGTATTACTGGAAGACAAGATAAAGTCTTAGACGAAAATCACCGACAGGAAATGCCCAGGTCGCTGAACTGGGAATGGCCTGGCAATTAAGAAAGTCTGTGGCAACGAGACCCGTGCTGAGCATTGAGCCAATTCCCAAGTTCCTCCGCTATGTTGCGCAGAGTGAAAGAACAACATCGTCGTATTCTCGAAGATAGGTCAGTCTCTGACTGTGGCCGCTCGTCCTCGGGCCTCTCTATTCGCATCCTTAGGATGCGAAGCGGCCCCTAGTGCTACTCTCACCGCCATCGCATGCATAGAGCGTCTGCGAAGGGCAATCGCCGAAATCGGTACCGCCGAATACCGATTGGAGCTTCACAACCACTAATAGCCTATGTATCGGTTTCAAGACCGGCTTGAAGAGAAAGGCGATATCACCTGTGCTCGCGACGGTCGTGCTGTTGGCGATGACGCTCATTTCGGCAATCGCGGTCTCGGGTTTCGTTTTCGGACTTTTCGGGACGTTCACGTCCACAGCCCAGGTCCAGGCTCAGTTCACGTCCTGCAACGGAGCTGGGAACACGTGCACGCTGACCATATATAACTCCGGCAGTTCTAACGTGAGCATCTTCACCACCGCGGGATGTGCGACCCTCAATTACGCCGGCAACACTGCCCAAGCTGCGAGCTGCGCAGGGGCGGGAGGCGCTACGAAGGTCGTAGCTGGCAGTTCTTTGGTCTTGACGATCACCGCGCCCAGCAACTTCAACCAGGTGAGCGGAAACCAGATTACGGGATTTGTGCGTCTCAGCAATGGCGCCGAAGCGCTCTTTTCAGGCTCCTTCGCGTAGGCCCCTAGACGACAACCGGGGACTCGGAACCAACACGGGGCAAGCCGACGAAACACAAAAGTCAACGACATACCCCCTGGTTTCTAGGTTTGTTGCGCGCGACTCGGGCGCGTCCGTCTCAATGGCGAGGAAAGCCCCCGGAAGGGAGGAGGACAAACAAATTCCGGAGCTTGAGACCTCGAAGCAGCGACTTACTAGTTACAATAACGCTCAGATTATCATTGAAAAGCACCATTAACTTTATTCATGTCTGCCCCTGCGATTATGTAAACCCCGAGGTCGATGTTGGTCATGGCGAAGTTCTGCGTTGTGGTAGGGGCGACGCTGCCACTGGGAGCCCTATTGACAAGACGTTTGGTCGCCCAGGGTAGGGCCGTCCGTGCGTTAGTGCTGAACGTGGAACGGGCGCAGAGTATCCTTCCAGAGTCGGTCTCCTTGGTCGAGATCGAGCCGACTAACACGAGCATCCAAGATGGTTGCGAGGGAGCCACGGTGATCTTCGACCTGTTCGAACCTTCAAGTATCAAGCAGCAGAAAGTAGCCGCGGAGACGGCATCGGCAGTTTTGCTCGCTGGCATCCGCAATCGAGCGAAGGTGATAATCGCCAGCCACCTTTTCCTATCCGAGAAAGACAACCGGGCTTTGGAAAAGGAAGCGATGGCCACCCACTGGTCCAACTTCGCGAAGGTCGTCGTGGCCAGATTTCCGCAGATTTACGGGCCGGAGGTCAAGAGCCCGCTGCTCAACAGGGTTTTCGAGGAGGTGCTTACAGGGAACAAAGCCCATTGGATGGGAAGGCTTGACGTCCAGAGGAGCCTCCTATTGATCGAGGATGCCGTTAGCGCGATCGAGGAACTCGAGAAGAACGACTCCGCCTTTGGATACATCTGGAACATCGCAGGGCCGTCGACCCTGAGCGGCAAGGCTTTCATCGACCTGGCGTTCAGCGCCGCCGGAAGGAAGGGTACCGCTGGCGTGTGGGGGCGGGGCATCATGCTGACGGCGCGTTTGATCGATTCCAAGGCGAAGGGGTTTCTGGACATACCCTACGACTATTATTCTTCGTTCGTAATCGACGGCAGCCCATTCACTCAGGCCTTTCCTTCCTTCGCATTCACTCCCAATGAGGTCGCGGTTAGAAGCAACCTCGAATGGTATCGCGCCCAGATGCAGCGCGGATTGGTCGGTCCCACATTGTAGTATGGCTTCACGCTGGCCGCCGTGTTCCAGCTTGGCCCCGCCTGTCGTGAGCGCTCTCCGGATGGAGAACTAGGCGGCATGGTCACCTTAAGCTCAGAGACTGAGGGGAGCGATCATTGGCGCGGCGTCGCTAGTGGCACGACGTTCGGAGTGAGAGGCTACCCGATCTTGTACCGCTTCGCCACTTTGACGATGAGGAAAATCACTAGTGCTACGATGATGAATGTTATCACTGCGTTTGCAAAGTCGCCGACTCCGAACGGACCGACCATGTACTGGTTGATGTTGGCACTCCCTGAAGGGAGGGCGAACTGGACGATCGGGAGTATCAGGTCGGTTACGAGCGCCTTGACCACCGCGCCCAGGTAGATGCCTATGATGAACGCGACGGCGAGCCCAAGTACCTGGTATTGAGCTAGGAAAGCCTTGAACTCTTGGGAAATGCCCTTCACCGGGGGCGGGGGCGGGGGCTTGCTTAACAGCTCGGTTATCTTCCGCAGCTCGGCCAAAATCTCCTCGTTAGAGTCCAAAGCGCCGCTTGGCCATTATTCAATAGAGAATATAACATGTTCGTAAGCCCTTCCAAAATGGCTCTGACGACTTTCTTGAAGCTGGCGACCACCGGTTGCATGCCACCCGGAGCTTTGACCTTTCTCGAAAACCGCAGGTCTGGGTGTGCCGCTTAGCCCCCAAGCGGGGTTGGCCTGGGACGCGCCCTTCGAAGTTGACTGTGGTCAGCACCGGTAGTAATTCTTCATCCCGTCGCCAAAAGTTGCAAAAAAAAACCTATCTCAGGGTTCCGTCACAGGTCAGCGCTCCTCACAGGTGCAGGCCTATCGTTGCTGCGGCTCCTAGACGTTAAGGCCAACGACTGCTTTCAGTCTAGGCGTGAATCGCATCAGTTGCTCATTATGGACCGGACGACCGGTGAGGACCGTAAGCCGGAACGTCAGGTAGGCGGAGAATTCGAGGATTCGGGCCGCGGTGAAGAATCCCCGTCCGAAGCCTTCCTTTGGAGTTCGACTAGGTGTGCACTTGGCATGTCACGGATCCGAACTGATAGATTGGTTGACAGGGAGGACTAGCGAAGTTCGTCGTGGCCGCAAATATCACGAGCGTGAGGAATACCACGAACGCGAGGATGCCTATCGTGATGCTGTCCATTATTATGTTCTTTCGGACCCACCCGACAAACGATTCTCTCAGGTTAATCGTCTTGAGCCGTTGAACACCGCTGAAACTCATGGATTTTCCTTTCGCTCCCTGCCTTTGGCAGTTTGGACAAATCCCGGACGATATATATGGGCTTTGAAGACTTTTCCTAGTGCAAAGTCACGGCGCCTTTGACAAAAAGCCAAAAAATAGAATGTGGAATCCGAGAGCTTATACCGCGGGGCGCAGCATCCTTCATATGCAGAATGCGCGTAAGGTGTGAACGTT
>JAPCJN010000068.1:0-6145 GCA_027886925.1 Nitrososphaerota archaeon | reverse complement strand
AGGTACCTTCTCATAGCCGTGGGGCTCGACGTCGCGATAGGCCTTCTGATGATGGCAGCGCCAGCCTTCGCTGCGACCCCGACGACGACCACCGTATCGTGCGCGCCGACCAATGTGTCCGTCGATACTCCGACAATCTGCACCATAACTGTCAGTCCTGGCTCTGCAACCGGGACGGTGGACACTTTGACCACGACCTCATCGGGGACATTCAATCCGAGCAGTTGCCCGCTTGCCTCCGGGACCTGTCAGGTGGACTACATCCCGACCACCGCGGCGGGCTCTCCACATCTCATCGGTGCGACCTTTGAGCCCGCCGATCCTTCTTCGTATTCGTCGAGCACCGCTTCAGGAAGCGGCCTGGGCTTCGTCACGGTGAACCCCGTCCCTAGCACGCTCACATTAGCCTGTGCTCCCTCGACAGTCGCCGTGGGCAGTCCCTCCTCTTGCACCGCCTCGGTGACGGGGTATTCACCGGCGGGCTACGTCTCATTCCTGTATACGGGCGGGACGGCGACGGTCACGGTCCCGGCGACCTGTACTCTGTCGCCAACCAGCCAGAGTTCCAGTTCTTGTCAGATCATCGTCCTGACCTCGGGCGCAGGGAACGCGAACATACAAGCCTCTTATGGTGGTGATTCCAACAACGTTGCCCCAGGCTCTCCAAGTTCGACCGTGCTCACCGTCTCCCCTGCGACCAGCGTCACGACGGTGGTCTGCACGCCTGCTACGCTGACCGTCGGCCAGTCCACCACCTGCACCGCCTCGGTCAGCGCCTACCTGCCTACGGGGACCGTGAGCTGGCAGTCCAGCGACAGCAAGGGGCAGTTCACTTCGAATCCGTGCAGGCTTGGTGGCGGTTTGTGCAATGTCTCATACACGCCGACCTCCTCCGCCACGGTGACCGCCACTTATTCAGGCGACCAGAACAACATGGGAAGCTCAGGGACATTCTCGCTGACTGCGAACGTCAACGAGATGATCCAGGTCACCGTGTCCAACTCAGGTCCGGTGGTTGACGTCACTCTTTCGGGTTGTTCGGTCTCGCCGACGACAATAGTGGCGGACGGGTCGCTCCAGAGCTTTCAGGTGGCCTCCGGCTGCTCGCCGGTGACCCTCGGGCTGCCCCCCGCGGGGACGAACACGCGATACCTGACCGCGACCGGCCAGAACTCCCTGACCATCGGAAGCTGCGCTTCTAGCTCCTGCCAGACGTTCACAGCGACGTTATACTACCAGGTCGAGAACACCTACCAAGCCACGGCGAAGAACCCCGCGGCGTGGAGCGTCTCGGGCTCCGTCTCCGTGAACGGAACGGAGCTAGGCGTCACAGGACAGTCAGTGTGCGGGATTTCAGTGAGCGCGGGTGCTGGGGAGTTCTCTTGCCAGGGTTGGACCGACTACCACACACAGGCCCTGATAGGATCACTCCGCGTCTCCCAGTCTCAGCGTTGGGCGGCCAACCCGAGCGCGTTCACCGACACCGTGGGCGGGAACACTCACACGTCCAACTTCTTCTCTCAGGTCCTTGAAGACTTCCAGTATTCCACGATAGGAGGGGCGGCGCCCTCGCCTCCCCCGTTGAACTACACTGCTTTCGGCGTTGGGCGTGCCCAGGCGCTGTCAGGCTCCGCGACCGCGGTCTGGCTGGACTCTGGGTCCAGCTGGGCGGTCCCCGCAACTCTGTCCGGCTCGACGGCCGGCGAGCGATGGGAAGGCACGTTGACTTTTGGGGCCGCGACTGCAGGAGGGACAGAGTCTTTCATCTACTATCATCAGTTTATGGTCAACTTCGGCTTTAGCGTGACAGGAAACGGGACCGGCTACTCGCCCCCTTCCGCCTCCTTCACGACGTTCGGAGTCCCGACACGGGGGGCGCTGGGCTGGGTCGATTCGGGGTCAGGATACAACTACACGAACCCCCTCGTTGGGTCAACGGCCGTGGAGAGATGGTCCACTTTGGCGCCGTCGGGTAAGATCTCGGGTGCGGGCGAGGTCAACCTGGTATATTATCATCAGTACTCGTTCGTCTTGAACTTCACCGTCATAGGGGGAGGTCTCTACAGCGACCCTAGGCTCAACTTCACCTCGTTCGCGTTGCCCGTCGTGGGGCAGGTCGCCATGACTGAGTCGACGTTCTGGGTAGACGCGGGGACGAACTGGGGCGTGACTCCGTTGCTGCCTAGCTCCTCTTCGGGGGAGCGGTGGATCACCACCCAGACGGCCTCGGGAGCTGCCGCGGCGCCTTTGGAGGCACAGCTACGGTATTACCACCAGTACCTGGGAACGATGAGCTACAGCGTAAAGGGAGGGTCTGCACCCGTCCCGCACCTGAACTACACGACGTTAGGCGGTGCTCTGGTGTCTTCTCTGGGCGTATCGCCTGGGCAGTTCTGGATCGACTCTGGGTCCCCTTGGGTCGTTCCTCTCGTCCTTCCCGGAGGGCCAGGAGAACGCTGGATGTCGAACGTCACGGGTTCCACCTTGACAGCCGCTCCCTTCAAGTTGGACGCCGAGTATACCCATCAGTTTTTCGTCGAAGTGGGCGCCAACACGTTTGCAGGTGGCACTATAGGAAACACCAACAAATGGCTAGACCAAGGTTCCTCTTTGAACTTGAGCGAGACGCCGGCGAACCTCTGGAGGTTCGGGTATTGGCACGGAGGGACACAGTTCTCCTACAACGGTACGACGCTCTCGCCCGCATTGACGGTTTCCGGACCGGTAAACGAGACCGCCATCTTCTTCCCCGGTATGACGATCTCGACGGAGCGCCTCGGTTCGGTGGTCTATTCGTATGGCTCTGTCAACGGGACGGTGTCCGCGGGAACTCAAGCGACCATCTATGTCCCTCCAGGAAGGAATCTCACGCTGACGGCAGTCCCCAACACCGTCCAGACGATGTTCACGGGCTGGAAAGGAGGGCTCACCGGGACGCGACTCCAGTCCTCTATCGTGATTACGTTGCCGTCGCAGGTGCAAGCTAGCTTCGCTACGGACTACACGGACATCAGGACGTTCGCGGTGGCGACGATAGCGGTGTCAGTGGCGGCGGTCTATGCATTTGTCGCTCGAGGCAGGTCGAGTCGAAGAATCAATCGTTGGCGCGGCAAGGTTCCAGGGCTTGCCATCGAGCGAGTAAGCGAGCTAGCGAGCCGTAACGAGCTAGCGAGCTAGCGAGCTTCGGAGAGGCCCCGCAGAGCTTCGGCCAACTTCGAGTTCGAGGTCTGGTCGCAGCAGTAAGCAAGGAGTTTGAGCTGCCTCCTGATCTCGTCGTCGATCTCTCCGCTCAGCTTCTCGAGCGCGATCTTCCCCTTGTTCGAGATGACGTAGCGCCTCACGGTCCCACCCCTCCTCGGCAGTTCGGCTATCAGACCGCCCTTTCTTAGCTCATCGAGCAAGAAATAGACCGACCCGGGCCCAGGCTTCCAGATTCCCTGGCTGTTCTTGCGTATCTCCTCTTGCAGTTCGGCGCCCGAGAGCGACGACTCGGAGAGGAGCTGCAGCGAAACGAGCCTGAGGACCCCTCTCGGCGCGCTGATCATCCTGGCGTCAAGACACTCCGAAGTTTGCTTATATGCGCTGGCCTGCAGGCGAGTCAAAGCCTTCGACTTGCCCCACCACTGCATTTCTCATATCAAGGACGTCGACGGGGTGGCGTCAGCGGCGCTTGTGTTCGCCGCGAAGGGGGGGACATTCAGGCTCACCGATTACGACGACCTGCTAAAGGAGATGAGCGCCATCCCCGGGACCATCGACGGCCTGACGATCTGCGACCTCGGGACCAACGTGTCCAACTTCCCAGATTTCCTGGAGAGTTTGCAGGCACTGGCTAGGAGGATGCCCGTGACCTACATCGACCACCACTATCTGACCGCAGAAGCCAAGGAGCAGATTCTCAGCCTCGGTGTCGACCTCCACCATGACTCAGCGGATTCTGCGGCCATGTTGACCTACATGGCCTACAAGAACGACCTGCCGGTCGACGCCAAGATGCTCGCGCTGTATGGGGCCGTCACGGACTACATGGACGGCAGTCCCAACGCCAGCCGCATCATGGAGACGCTCGACAGACAGTTCGTACTCCTCGAGGGCACGCTGCTCTCGTATGCTCTGGCCAGGAACGGGCGGGACTACGCCTACCTGGAGATGCTCGTGAAGGAGCTGGCTGACATGAAGGTCCCCCACACCATCGAAAAAGTGGGGGAGTCGGCGCTCCAACAGGCGGAGAAGATCAGGCTCCTCGCGGAGGAGGTGAGGAAAAAGGGAACTCGCCTCGGGATGCTCGCTTACATGGAGACCGACGAGAGCGCGACGGGCAACATCGCCAAGCTCCTTCTAGGCGCCTTCGACGTCCCTCTTGGAGTCGCCTACAAAGAGAAGCCGGGCGGCATCGTGGAAGTCAGCCTCCGGAGCACTTCCAGCTCCAGAACGCACCTTGGAAAAGAGATCGGCGCGATCGCCCAAAGGCACGGAGGGAGCGGCGGGGGACACGAGAAGGCAGCGGGGTGCTCGATCCCACTATCGGAGTTCCAGGGAGTGCTCATGGAGCTGGAATCGTTGCTGGAAAGCAAGGCCGAGGCCAAAGACGGTCAGACGTAGCAGCGGACCACGATCGACCCTCCCATTCGCTTGGAAGTTATGTCGACCTCCTTGAAGTGATGCAGGAGCATCTGTTTCAGTGAAACGTTGTCCAGTACAAGCTTGTACGTGTCATAGAGCGAGCCGAAACGCAGTCCCGCGTAGCCGCCCGAGGCGAAACCGATGAGGGGCGCCGCCACGTAGATGTATGCCGCCACTAATCCGGCCTTCGCCTTTGAGACGGGCTTCCCCAGGTCGCAGAACCCGAACCGACCCCGCGGCGCCAACGCCCGCCTTATCTCGGTGAGTGCGTCCTCGAGGTCCCTCGAGTCCCTCAAGGAGAACCCGGCGACAGCCGCTCCAAAGGTTCCCGACCTGAAAGGCAGGCTTTCGAAGACGCACTGGACCCTTTCGAATGGCGGTGCGCTTGCCAGCATCTTCCGCGACGCGTCTGCAAGAACGGGGACGCCGCCCGCTCGCGCTATGACCCTCGACAGAGTCCCCGGGCCGGCGCCGAGGTCGAGGACCAACGCCCCTTTCCCGTCGTTGAGCGCAAAGGAGGCGACCTCGCTCCTCATCGCATGGTCCGAGAAGAGCGAGATCCTGCTCGAGCCCTTCTCGTAGATCGGGATGATCGCCTCGAGCGAGTCGACGACGTCCTTCCATTTCGAATGAAGCCCCGGCCTTTTGGGTCGGCTGTCATCACTCGGTTTTGTCAAACTGCTTCATCACTTTCGGAATCCGGGCCACCACGTCGGAGGCGATGATGTGGTCACCGAGGTCCTTCGTCGCCTCGACCCCCGCGAGCCCGTTGATGAAAATCGCGCAACAGGCAGCGGAGAACCTCTCGATGCCCTTCGCAGCAAGGCCCGCCGTTATCCCTGTGAGCACGTCGCCTGTCCCGCCGACCGTCATCGCCGCCGAGTGGGTGTTGTTCAGCGCTACTTTGTCTCCGTCGCTGACTACGTCGGTGGGCCCCTTGAGCAGGACGACCAGGCCGTGGTCTCCGGCGGCCTTCCTTACGAGAGCAGCCCTAGCGTCGATGTCGTCGGGGACGGGTTGCCCGAACAGCCTCTCGAACTCCCCCGCGTGCGGGGTCACTATGGTCTTGCTCCTCTGGGCCTCCGGAGACCCAAGGATCTGGGGGCGAAGCGCGTCCGCGTCGACCACCAGTGTCCCGCACTTTTCGGAGAGGGTTGCAAGCGCGTTCTTCAATTCGTCGGGGTTCTGCGGCCCCAATCCGGGACCGATCCCTATCGCGCCGACCTCCGGGAGCCAACTTGCGAGCCTCGAGGCATTCCCGCGGGTCAGCTTGCTGTCGGGCAGCGGGATGACGATCAAATCGGGGGATAGCGACCTGATGGGCGTGACTATCGCGGCGGGCACGGCGAGATAGACCAGGTCCACTCCTGATCGGGCCGCCCCCATCGCGCAAAGAAAAGGGGCACCGTGATACGTCCTGCTCCCGCCCACCACGCAGACTACACCGTTCATCTTCTTGTGAGAGCTACGTTTCCTCGGGGGGAGGGCCCTCATCACGAATTCGCCGTCTATCTCAAAGCTC
>JAPCJN010000067.1 GCA_027886925.1 Nitrososphaerota archaeon | reverse complement strand
CGACATTGAATCAGACCACTGTAATCTTCGCATGGAACGGGTATGATTACGTTTGCTCTGACAGCCCCTCGCAAGGTCTTGCGACCTTCGCGGTCTTCAAGGGGCACTACTCGAAAGGAAACATCTCTTCAGCAGGAGCACCTCTAAAGGAGGGGCCGCCTTTCATTCCTCCCTGCCCCTCCCTTGGACTCTTCTCAGGAGGCCCTATCACGTTCCTCCCGAATGGAGATCAGACCACGATTCAATACTTCACGTACGACTTTTCTTTGCACCAGCATGAGTATGCTTACTTGAAGGCAGGGCTGAACGCCTGGGTACTGCGGCCCGAACCCTCCTCCAGAGAACGGATTGAACTGCGGTCTCGGCGATGGACTGGTGGGATATTGGAACACCACTATTTCTAATGCCTTCATATTGAACTCCTCCTCTCCCGCGTTCACGTACTTCCCTCCAGGCGAGTATACGATCGTGGCAACAGACCTGTGGAACCAATACATCTACACGACCTTCCAGGTGTTGCCGAGGTCTGGCAACCCGGTAGAGGTATTCTCGGTCGTCGGGCCATTTCAACCGTTCTTTCCAGCACTTGGACCCAACGTCACTATCACGGCGAGAAACGTCGGAAACCTTCCGATCGCCTCCTTGAATGCGAGCATCGACCGTGGGGAATATGTCTCCACTTTCCCGCTCTCATTCAACGTGACGGACTCGCATCCTCTTTTGCCTGGTCGGAGCATCCAGCAACCAGAGCTGCTGGGTGGGACCGGCTTTCAGACAGGCGTTGATTACCCTCTTACTGTTAATGGCATTCTCGTTGACGGGACACGGTTCTCGTTCACTGTTGATATTCAGGTCTCGCCGCCTCCGGGTCAGTAGGCAGACGCCTCTTTCCGAGAGTGTGGCGTGGATCCGGCTACTGGACTACGTCTAGGCCTCAACCCATGCGCAGTTGCTAATGATTATGGCCGCCTCGAGAACCTATATGTTGCGGCATCTTGTGGCGCCCAGTGAGGCGCCTGCCACGAACGTCTTAGAGTCGGACGGGGGTCGCTCGCTCTTTTTCACGAGATTAGGGGCGCTGTGCTAGACAATGGACGAGCAGGAGGGTATCGCGCTCCGTCTCGATTCACTGTCAAAGTCATACGGCGAGATAAAAGCGGTGAGGGGGATAAGCATCTCCCTGAGGAAGGGCGAGATACTGGGGCTGTTGGGCCCGAACGGCAGCGGCAAGTCGACGACCATGAAGATGGTCCTCGGCATACTAAGGCCCGACTCCGGGACGGTCCTCGTGTACGGGGAGGACGTCTCGAAGACCCCGATAGAGACGAAGAGGAAGATGGGGTACGTCGCGGAGACTCCCCAGCTCTATGAGTTCCTGACCGGCGTCGAATACATCGACTTTGTCGCGGAGATGTATGACGTCCCCGAGGCCGAGAGGAGGGAGCGGATCCAGCACTTCCTCACGGGCATGCAGCTAGCCGGGCACGAGAACGAGATGATAAGCGGATACTCCCAGGGGATGAAGCAGAAGGTCGCGATCATCTCAGCGCTCGTCCACAAGCCCAGGATACTCGTGCTCGACGAGGCACTGAACGGCCTGGACCCGCGTTCGGCGCGGCTCGTGAAGGACCTGCTCAGGGAGCTTACCGCCGAGGGGGTCTCCATCCTCTTCTCTACGCACGTCCTCGAGATCGCGCAGGCGCTCTGCGACAGGGTCGCGATAATGTATCAGGGGACCATCATCGCGGAGGGGACCGTTGCCGAGCTCAGACAGCAGGCAGGCCTGCCCGGCTCGACCCTTGAAGAGGTGTTCCTGAAGATGACGGGGATAGACGACATCGGCGAAGTCGTGAAAGAATTGTCTCGATGAGGTCACGGCCGATGATAAAACTTGGAAGAGCACTCACCATCGCATACGTCCTGACAAAATCGCAGCTGCGCGCGGGGAGGAGCGGCAGGGGGGGAGAGAGCTTCTTCAGGAACCCGGCGGTCCTTGGGGCGATCGACGCGGCCGGCTTCGGGTTGGCCGCGGCGGCAGGCCTCTTCGTCGCCTCGGTGTTTCCCTCGATTCCCGAGCCGCTTCATTCGCAGGTCGTCACGGCGTTCGTCGAGGCCCTCGTCTTCGTCCCCGCGCTGATCCCCAGCGTGGTATTGGTCGCGGGGGTGCTCTTCGAGTTGAGCGCCTCATCAAAGTTCGCCTCGAGCGACGCGATAAACTGGCTCCCGGTGACACAGGCTGAGTACGTGACCGGGTCGACCCTTTCGATCTCGTACACGTACTCCGTCGTGCCTTCCGTCATCATGGGTGCGACCCTCGGTCCTGCGGTCAGCCTCGGCTACGGGCTGGTCTGGGTCGAGATGCTCCTGTTGAGCTGCGCGTCACTTTTCTATGGCGGCGCGATAGTCGAAATCCTTCGGGCTGCCATCAACAGGGTGAGCACGGCGGTGATGAAGCGGGCGAGGCGCAGCGCCCTCGTGCTCCGTCTGGCGATAACGATAGCGCTCGTCCTCGTCCTTCAGGTAATCTTCAACTTCGTCCTGCTCATCGACCTGATAAACAAGTTCGCCTCGACGCTCAGCTTAGTGGGGTTCGTTCCCGTATTCTGGGCTTCTCTCGCGATCAGGGCCAGCCTCGCAGGAGACGTCGGGCTGGCCGCGGCGTATTCGGCGGCGACCGCGCTGTTCGCCGGGTCGATGCTGTGGGCGGCGACTCTCGTCCGCGCCAAGTACTGGGCTCCCAACCCCACCCAGGTGGTGGTCACCCAGGGAGATTACAGGCCGGGGAGGCGCTCGTCGTTCAACCTCCTCTCGCTGTTCCGACTGGACACGGCCGAATCCACGCTCGTCAGGAAGGACCTAAAGGGCCTCTTCAGGAGGAGAGAACTGCTGCAGTATTTCTCCATCCCGTTCGTGCTGGCCTTCGTCTTCCTGCTCCAGGTGTCCTTCAACCCCGGAGTCAACGCGAGCGCCTCTCAGGCGCCTTCGTTCATCAACCAGCTTCCGGTCTGGTTCGTCGGCGGCCTCTTCGGTCTGATGATCTCATCCATAGGGTTCGGCCAGGAAGGGAGGACGGCGGCGCTTCTCTACGCTCTCCCGCTCACGTCGAGGCAGGTGCTCCGGGCCAAGATCTTCACCGCCCTGGCCCTGGCGATGTCCGCGACGGCCTGCATCTTCGTCCTCGTGGTCGCCATCACAAGGCCCCCTCTCGTGGAGGCTCTGGAGGAAATAGTCATAGCGTTGCTGATAACGACGGAAGAGGTCTTCATCGGGACGGCGTTCGGGGCGAGGTACCCTGACTTCCAAGAGAGGCCGCGTCCGAGGTTCGTAGACCCTCTGGGGATCATAGCGATGATGATCGTCGGGATGATAGTTCTGGTGTTGACCGCATTACCTTCCATCCTCGGCAGCGCCCTCGTCTCGATCCCTGGCATCCAGCCCCAGCTGCAGTCGCTCTTCTTCGTCTCGATCGTGTTCGCGACGGCCGTCATCGGCCTCTCGTATAGGTGGGCCGCCAGGGAGACGAGGAGGCTGTTCGTCGAGTTCAGGGCATAGAGAAGAGAGAGGGGGGAGGAACGTAAGGGAGGGCACGCGAGCGCAGGAGGAAGAAGGAAAGAAGAAGCCTCGGTAAAGTTTAATCCTCAACCGGCGCATGGCACTGCATTCCTTGAAAGAAGACACCTACGGATACGACTCGTACCTCTCTCCTTTCACATGGCGTTACGGCAGCGACGCCATGAAGAAGCTCTTCTCCGAGACCCACAGAAGGGCATCGTGGAGGAGGGTTTGGCTCAGCCTCGCCGAGGCCGAGGCGGAACTCGGACTGCTGTCGAGCGAGGAGCTTCAGGCGATAAGGAAGAGCGCCGGCGAGAAAAGCGTCGACATCGCAAAGGCGCACGAGATCGAGAGGAAGATCAAGCACGACCTGATGGCCGAACTCCGCGTCTTCGCGGACCAGGCCCGGGAGGGGGGAGGGAAGCTCCATCTCGGCGCCACCTCGATGGACATCGAAGACAATGCCGACGTGCTGATATTCAGCGATGCGCTGGACCTCGTGCTCGGCCGGCTCGTCAGTTGCCTCGATGCGGCCGCGGCAAGGGTAAGGCGCCACAAGGGCCTCGTCTGCATGGGTTGGACTCACCTTCAGCCCGCCGAGCCGACCACCATGGGCTACAGGTTCGCAAACTATGCGCAGGATATCGTCCTGGACATAAAGCTGGTCGACTTGTTGCGCAAGGACTTCATCAAGGGGAAAGGGATCAAGGGCGCGGTCGGCACGTCCGCCAGCTTCAAGAAACTCATCGGGAGCGCCTCCAAGGTCCATGGCCTTGAGGAGGACGTGATGTCGGACCTCGGGCTTGGATACTTCGACGTCTCTACACAGACCTACCCCAGAAAGCTGGACTACCTCATCCTCGCGGCATTGGCTTCCGTCGCCGCATCGTGTGCGAAGTTCGGGCTCGACCTCAGGATACTCCAGTCCCCCACGTTCGGGGAGCTCTCCGAGCCCATCGAGGAGTCTCAGGTCGGCTCGAGCGCGATGCCGTTCAAGAGGAATCCGGTGACCGCTGAACGGATGTGCTCCCTGGCGAGGGTGGTCTCCGTGATGCCGCTGGTCGCATTCATGAACGCCTCGAGCAGCATCCTCGAGAGGACCTTAGACGACTCTGCGGCGAGGCGGGTCTCCATCCCTGAGGCTTTCCTCGCCATCGACGAGTGCCTCGCGATCTACGAGAGGCTGATGAGGGGGTTAAGGGTCTACCCAGCGATGATAGTAAAAAACCTCGAGAAGTTCGGCGTCTTCGCCGGAACGGAGGCGGTGATGATGGAGCTTGTAGAGAAGGGGGCGGACAGACAGGACATGCACGAACTCATCAGGGTCATTTCGTTCGCGGCGTGGGAGTCCGTCATGAAGGGTGAGCCGAACCCGCTCGAGCGAATGCTCTCAGAGGACAAGGTGATCTCTTCCAAGCTTACGAAGCGTCGGATAGAAGTGCTCCTGGACCCGCTCGCCCACGCCGGATACGCGAAAGAGAGCTGCGAAGAGTTCCTTAAGAATGTCGTCTCTCCTGTCCTGAAGAGCCACAGGAGGATTGGGAGGGCGAAGGTAGAGTATTAGCGGCGGAGGCGCCTTTCGACTGCCATAGAGCGAAAGTCAGGCTATGCGCGTCTTGCCCACATACACGCCCTCTCCCGACTTCACTGCGCCGATCCGTCTCGCCTTGAATCCCCGCTTCCGATAGAGGCGGACGATGGCGTCCACCGCCGCTTCGGGGCACACGATGCAGAGCCCCACCCCCATGTTGAAGGTCTGATACATCTCCCTCTCGCTCACGTCCCCCTCGCGCTGGAGGAACCGGAAGACAGGGGGCAGCTCGAGGGCGTCGAGCCCGTCCAGCCAGAACTGCAGCTTCCTGTCGCCCACGAGCCTGGTAAGCTTCGTGAACGCGCCGCCGGTTATGTGCCCGATCCCGTGGACGTCATGGCCCTTGATGGCTTCGAGGGTAGGCTTCACGTAGATCTTCGTCGGCTTTAGGAGGGCCTCGCCGATCGACTCGCCTAGCTCTTCCACCTCATCGTTGAGGCTGTAGTCCCGGACTATCCGCCTGGCCAAAGTGTATCCGTTGGAGTGCAACCCCGAGCTGGCTATCCCGACCACCGCGTCCCCCTCCTCCACCGCGCTGCCGTCGACGAGCTCGTCCCTGTTTACGACGCCGACCCCCATCGAGACGAGGTCGAAGCCGTCTCCGTTGAAGCCCTTTACGAGGTCTCCCACTATCGCCGTCTCTCCTCCGACTATCGCAGCCCCCGACTCGTTCGCTCCTCTCACGAGTCCCTTCGACAGCTCGTCTACCAGCGCGTCGTTCTCCCTCTCCAGGGCTATGTAGTCGAGGAGCGAGACAGGCTCGCACCCCAGGCAGATCAGGTCATTGACAGTCATCGCGACGCAGTCGATCCCCACGGTGTCGAACTTCTTCATCCTCTGGGCGATGAGCACCTTGGTCCCCACCCCGTCGGTGTGGAGGCCGAGCAGCTTCCCACCTCCGATGTCGATGAGGCCTGCGTAGTGCCCTATCCCTATCGCAGGTTCCCCGAACTTCCCCTTCCGGGTCCGGAACGTCGAGGTGAGGGAGTCCGCAATCGATTTGTGGATGGAATGGACCTTGACCAGGTCGACACCGGCACGGGCGTAGGCTTCGTTTTCTCCCGGCGGTGCCCTGGGCAAAGTTGGTCCTTGGTCCTTTCTTTCTCGTGTCCCTTGGCTAGCCGTCCGAGAGCTTTCGCCCCGTGATGCCCTCGTAGACGCGCGTGTACCTGCGGCTGACCTCCTCCACCAGCTCTCGTGGCAGTTCGGGCGGAGGTGGGACCGCCTGGCCCGCCTTTCGCGCCTCGTCGAGCTTGGCCCTGTATCCTGAGGACTGCAGCCAGTCCCTGACGGGCTGCTTGTCGTAGCTCTCCTGCGTCTTCCCAGGCGCGTAGGCTTGGGCTGGCCACATCCTGAATTCGTCAGGTCCAATCGAGTCCGCGAGGAGGACATTGCCGGTCCTGTCCCTGCCGAACTCGAGCTTCAGGTCGGCGAGGATGAACCCCGCGCCCTCGGCCCTCTTTGACATCTTCTCGTAGATCTCGATCGTCGATGCCTTCACCTTCTCCAGTTCGTCCGGCGTCATCAGCCCACCCTGCACGATCTGGCCTTCGGTGAGCGGCTCGTCGTGCTCCTCGGACTTTGTGGTGGGGTCGAAGTAGGGGGAAGGGAGCCTGGACGCCAACACTCTCGGGACAGGCAGCGAGACCTCGCCCCGGCCCATCCTCTCGTAGAGGCTCCCGTAGAGGTATCCGCGGACTATGCACTCCACCATGATCATCTTGAGCTTCTTTACCACCATCATGTTGGTGCCTTCGAGCCTGACCATGTGGTTGGGCACGCCGAGCGTCTCGAACCAAAAAGCCCCCATCTTCGCGAGCGCCTCCCCCTTGTGTGGGATCGTGGTCGGGAGTATCACATCGAAGGCCGAGACGCGGTCCGTGAAATGGAAGAGCATGTTCTCGGAGTCTAGGTCGTAGATGTCCTTGACCTTCCCGGACCGGACGAACCTCCCCGGGGGCTTGTGATCTTGCCCGCTCAATGCCATGCCTCTCGCATCTTCCCCAGGTTGTCCCTCACCTTTGGGTCGTTGATCGCGATGATCTCGGCGGCGAGTATGCCGGCGTTGCGCGCGTTGTCGATGCCCACGCATCCGACAGGGACGCCCGGAGGCATCTGCACGATCGAGAGCAGCGAGTCGAGCCCGTCAAGCTTCGAGTTCACCGGCACGCCTATCACGGGCCTCACGGTCATTGAGGCGATCACCCCAGGCAGGTGCGCGGCGAGCCCCGCGACCGCGATGAAGATGTCGACGTTCGACGCGCTGACATATTTTCTCAGCCCCTCCGGGTTCCTGTGCGCGGAGAGGAACTGGACCTCGTGCGAGACTCCCAGGTCTGTCAGCACCTTGACTGCCTCGTCGACCACTGGTTGGTCGCTCTTGCTTCCCGCGACTATGCCTACTCGAAAGTTATCTGCCATCTGGTCTCTCGCCAACCGACAGCTTTTCCAGTGTTTTTGAATGCTTTCATGTCGAAGAAAGCTGTTTTGCCGCGACGCGTCTGGGCCTCATCACCCGCTTCTCGGTGACCACCACGTCGAGGGGGACGTCGTGCTTCGAGTTGGGGACGCGAGGCAGCCTCTGGGACTCGAGCGCGAGCCCTATCTTCTTGATCCTTTTTCCTCCCGCGAGCGCCCTGTCGAAGTACCCCTGCCCGTAGCCGAGGCGCTGGCCTCGTTCGTCCCATGCGACCAGGGGCACGAGGATGAGGTCTGCTTCTTCAAGGAGGACCGGGTGCAGGCGACCCGGTTTGGGCTCCAAGATCCCGAAGGGCCCGGGCGCCAGCTCGTCGAAGGAGGTCATCTCGGAGAATCGGAGCCGACCGGAGGCGACGTCGGTCAATATGACCGCCACTCGCTTCCCCTCTGCCAGGGCATTCTCGATGATCGACCTGGTCTGGACCTCGTCGTCTTTCGCGCAGTAGGAGATGATGAGCTCGGCGGCCTTGAACTCTCTCAGGGAGCGCAAGTTGGCTTCGACGAGGGCGCTGGCGCTGGCCAGGTCCTCCGGTGTGATTGACCTTCTCTTCTGCAGAGAGGCGACGCGGAGGCGCCTCTTCTCCATGCGGGACGACGTCTCTGACAAGTCACCTCAGCACCCCGGAATCCTTCAGGTCGTTCTGGAGAGCTGCTGCGATGAGCGTGTTCTCTATGAGCATCACGACTGTCATGGGGCCTACGCCGCCGGGGACGGGGGTTATCATCGAGACCTTCTTGGCCACCTCTTCGTAGTCCACGTCGCCCACCAGCTTCCCCCGGAGCCTGTTGATTGCGACGTCGACGACGACCGCCCCCTCTTTCACCATCTCCCTCGTCAGGGTGAAGCTCGGCCTCCTGCCGACCGCGCTGACCACCACGTCTGCTTGCCTCGTGAACGAGAGCAAGTCGGTGGATTTGGAATGGAGGACGGTGACCGTCGCGTCCTCTCCGAGCAGGAGATGGAGCAGAGGCTTGCCGACGAGGGTACTCCTGTTCACTATGACGCACTTGGAGCCCGAGAGGGGGACCTTGTAGTGGTGAAGCAGCTCCATGATCCCTTTCGGGGTGCAGGGTATCAAGATCCCTTGGTTGAAGAAGAGCCGCCCCATGTTAAGCGGAGTGAGGCCGTCGACGTCCTTGTCGGGCGAGATTAACTCTATGGCGGCCCTCGGGTCAAGGTGGGAAGGGAGCGGCAGCTGCAGCAAGACGCCGTTGACGCTCTTGTCGGCGTTGAGCCGCCGCACCAGCAGGGAGAGCTCATCGGAGGTCGACGTCCCGGGCATGTGGTAGTTCTCCGACTTGATCCCGAGCTCCTGCGCCGCGCGGTGCTTGCTCGCAAGATAGACCCGGGAAGGCGCGTCGTCTCCCACGAGGATGGTCGCGATCTTCGGCTCGACCCCCGCCTTCTTCATCATCGCTGTCTCTTCGGCGAGGCGGGCCTTGATCTCGGCCGCGAGGACCCTCCCATCCATGACGATGGCGGTCATTTTTTCCGTCCAGTCACCACCACCACCTTTCGTCCCTCGATTTTTAGTCTTCCCTCGGCGAAGAGTTTGATGGCGAGAGGATAGATCCGGTGCTCCTCCCTCAGGATCCTCGCAGCCAGCGAATCGCTGGTGTCCCCATCCTCGACGTTCACTGCGCTCTGAAGGATTATCGGGCCCGAGTCCACCTCAGGGACGACGAAGTGAACGGTGCAACCGGATACCTTGACCCCCCGCTCTAGTGCCTGCTCGTGGGCCTTCAACCCCGGGAAAGACGGGAGCAACGCCGGATGGATGTTCATGATCCTGTCCCTGTAGGCGCTTACAAAGTGCGGAGGGAGAATCCTCATGAAGCCGGCGAGGGCGATCAGCCCTTTGTCGGGTGTCACTCCCCTCTCCTTCAGGGCGGCGAGCAGCATCTCGCCGTACTCGTCGTTGGTCGCGGCCTTGGCAGGGTCCACCCAGACGGCCTCTATCCCGTGCCCTTTGGCGATCCCCAGCGCCTTCGCATCTTCTCTGTCGCTCAGCACCACCCTCACTTTGGCGCGCTCGATCTCACCTCGTTCCACCGCCCGGATGATCGCGAGCATGTTCGTCCCCCTTCCGGACACCAAGATTCCGAGGCTCAACGGTGGACGAGAGATGCGACGCAGCAAGGAGGGGTCAGGCCTTCGTCTCTTTTCTCGGCTTCTCGAGGGGAAGGAGTCCCAGCTTCGAGTAGTCCCCGTTGACGCATGCGAAGCAGAGGCTCTCCTTCGGGAGCCCGATGGCCTCTGCGAGCCCGTCGACGTCGTTGTAATAGAGCTCGTTCGCCCCGAGGGCGTTCGCCACCTTCTTGCCTATGGCGTCGACGTCTGTCTCGCCTTTTGCGACCTTGTAGGCGAGCAGCTCCTCTTTGTTGGGAAAGTCGACTCCCATGTAGCACGGATGCATTATCGGTGGGAACGTTATCGCCATCTTCACGCTCTTCGCGCCCGCCTTTCTCAGGACGTCCACTATGATCCGGGAGCTGGTCCCGCGCACGACGCTGTCGTCGACGACGACGACGTCCTTTCCGTTGATCGTCTCCTTGATCGGGATGATCCTCTTGACGACCTCTTCCCTCCCGCCCTGTTTCGGCTCGATGAAACTCCTCATGCTCCCCTTCCGGCGGTACCTGTCCTTCATGAGGCCCTCGTCCATGGGGATGCCGCTCTCGAGGGAATAGCCGAGCGCCGCGGGGCGCGCGGAGTCGGGCACGGGTATGACGACCTTACCTCGCATCTTCTTCCTTCTAGCCAGGATCTTGCCGACGTTCTTCCTCGCCTGGTAGACGTTGACCCCGTTGATCACCGAGGACGGGTGCGCGAAGTAGGTGTACTCGAACGAGCAGTGAGCCGGGTCACTCTTCGGGGCGAACCTGAAGGACTCGAAACCCCTCTTGGGACCCCCCAGCCGGATCATCTCGCCTGGCTCGACGTCACGGATGAATTTCGCCTCTATCGAGGTCAAGGCGCAGCTCTCGGAGGCGGCGATATACGTGCCGGATTTCTCATGGATCCCTATGCAGAGCGGCCTGTAGCCTCGAGGGTCCCTTATGGCGAAGACCTCGCCCTGCTTGTTCAGGATCGTGAAGGAATATGCCCCGACGATCTCTTTTGACAGGCGCTCGAACGCCCAGAACCAGGAGTTCTCCTCCTTGAGGATCTGCAAGAGCCTGTGGCCGACGACCTTCGTGTCGGTGGAGCAGTCGGCTGAGCCGCGAGATGCCAGCACCACCTTCTGCAGGCTGTCGGTGTTCACGATGGTCCCGTTGTGCGCGATGCTGAACTCGTTGCCGAACTGGATCGGCTGGGCGTTCCCCAGGGTCGAGCGGCCCTTTGTGGAGTAGCGCACGTGCCCTATCCCGGAAGCGCCTTTGTAGGTGGTAAGGTCCTGCGCGAAGTTGACCCAGTTGAACGCCAGCCCCATCCTCTTGAAGACGGGCTTCCCGGACACGGCGACGCCCCAGGACTCCTGGCCCCTGTGCTGGAGCGCCTCCAGCCCCTTGAATATCTTGGGCACGACGTCCGTACCCCTGCTCGAGTACGCTCCGACAACGCCGCAAGCCTCTCTTGCCCCCATCTAGTCCATCAGCCCCGGGATCGCTCTTTCCGACGTCGACTTCAACTTCGAGACCAATACGCTCACCAGCTCCTCGCCCCCTCTCTCGAGGGAGAGGGCTCTACCTCCCACCCTGC
>JAPCJN010000066.1:3680-11349 GCA_027886925.1 Nitrososphaerota archaeon | reverse complement strand
TCCTTCTGCCGCTGGGGCCGGGAAAGGAGGGCCTTAGCGGACCATGAACAAATGGCTCGCGCGTTGGTTGTACACGACCAATCACAAGGACGTCGGGCTGCTCTACATCACCGGGTCGATGTATTTCGGCTTCATCGGGGCGATACTCATCCTCCTCGTCAGGGTCAACCTGTCCATCCCGATGTGCGGCGCAGGCGTGACGACGATGTGCTGGCCCGTGAGTTCGGTGGGGGTGCCTCAGACTCTCCTGAGCGCCTCAGCCTTCAACCAGGCGGTCACTTTGCACGGCCTGATCATGATACTCTGGTTCCTCTCTCCGCTCGCCATCGGTCTGGCCAACTACTTCCTGCCTCTCCAGATAGGGGCCGCTGACCTCGCCCTCCCAAGGGTCAACGCGCTCGGCTACTGGCTGTGGCTCTTCGGCGGATTGCTCGCGACGCTCGGGTTCTTTCTGCCCGGAGGGAACACCGCGGGAGGATGGACCGCTTACGCTCCGCTCTCGTCCTCGACGTTCAGCCCAGGCGCAGGGCCGACCCTCGCGTTCGCGGGCCTGATCCTGCTGGCGACGTCCATCACGGTCGGCAGCGTCAACATCCTTCTCACGGTCGCCGTGAGCCGCGGTCCCGGAATCACCTGGCGCAAGATCCCGATGTTCAGCTGGTTCATGCTCTTCACGATAATCGCAATGCTCTTCTCGTTCCCTTCCCTCCTCGCGGCCCTCCTGCTCCTCATCTCGGACAGGGTTCTGGGGACGGCGTTCTACGCGGCTTCTGCAGGAGGATCGATCCTTTGGGACGACCTCTTCTGGTTCTTCGGGCACCCCGAAGTCTACGTAGTGCTGCTGCCCGCCTTTGGCCTCATCGCAGAGATATTCCCGGTTTTCACAGGTAGGCCGCTCGCCGAGAAGAACATCATCCTCATCTGCACGGGTGCCATTGTCATACCTCTCAGCTACATGGTGTGGTCGCACCACATGTTCCTGACAGGCGTGACGCTCAGCGAAGACGAGGCCTTCAGCGTCGCGACGATACTCATCTCCTTGCCGTTCGATGTGATCACGCTCGCGTTCATCAAGACTCTCACAAAGTCCTCGATACGCCTAACAGTCCCGATGCTGTTCTGCATCGGGTCGATCTTTCTCTTCATCATCGGCGGGATCACCGGAGTGTTCCTGTCGTCCTTCGTTTTGGACGTCGTGTACAACAACACCTACTTCGTCGTGGGGCACTTCCACTACGTCATGGTCGGCGCGGCGATCTTCGGCCTTATCGCCGGTCTCTACTACTACATCCCGAAGATGACAGGGAAGATGTTCCACCAGAAGATGGCGCTCTGGCACTTTATCCTCTCGTTCATCGGCTTCAACGTCCTCTACTTCCCGATGTTCTTCCTCTACGACATGCCACGGCGCATCTACACCTACCAGTCTCTGCCTAGCTGGGACTTGTTCAACCTGATTTCGACCGTGGGCGCTTTCATCTTCGCCCTGGCCCAGGTTCTGCTTCTTGCGAACATCTACTACACTCTCCGGAAGGGGCAGATCTCCCCGCCCAACCCGTGGGGCGCGACCACGCCCGAGTGGATGCCCATGATCATCGGGGCATCGCACGGCGCCGTCACCTCTCCGGCTCTCGGGGGCGACGCGGGAGACCACCACGCAGGCCACCAAACCGCGAGGCCCATCTGGCTCGCGACCGGAATAGCGATTGGGTTCCTCGGGCTCAGCCTTCTCATCTACTCATGGGGGGTGGCCGTCCTGCTTCTCGGGTTTGTGGTCATCGGCTACGCCGTGGTGGGCTGGGTCTTGGACGATCTCCACGAGCGGTTCGCGATGCCCGAGGGGCTCACGGAGAGCTGGCCGTTCAGCGCCATCCCGAAGATGAGGCTCGGCATGTGGATCTTCCTCTCCACTGATGTCATCGTGTTCGGAGCGATCCTGGGAGCGTACCTCTACATCCGCTCGTTCGCGCCGAGCTGGCCTATCCCAGGTTCGATTCACGAAGTCCCCCTCGGGCTGGCCAACACAATAGTCCTGCTCACCAGCGGGCTGACCGCTTATCTCGCGCTCGAGTCGATCAAGGACGGCAACCAGAGGAACATGATAGTCTGGCTCGGGACGACGTTCGTCCTCGGCGCCACATTCCTGGGGATAAAGGGCGCCGAGTGGTATGACCTCTACTTTTCAAAAGGGTTCACCTGGTCCTCGAGCCTGGCGGGTAGCACCTACTACTTCACGGTCGGGCTCCACGCCGCGCACGTCACGGTAGGGTTGATCCTCATGGCCTACCTCATCAAGAAGGCGATGATGGGCGGCTACACAAAAGAGAACCACGTGGGCGTAGAGAACTTCGCCCTTTACTGGGCGTTCGTCGACATCGTCTGGGTCTTCGTCTTCCCGCTGTTCTACCTATTGTGATTTTTGAAAAATGGAGATAGAAATGAAATACATCACTCCCGTCGCGATCTGGCTCTATTTGGTCGTCACCACGGTGGGCGAGGTCTTGGTCTTCTACTCGGGGCCCGGGAAGTTCTCCGTTGACATAACCATAGGCGTCGTCGCGATGATAAACGCGTTGATCACGGCGCTCTTCCTGATGAACATCAGGAAGGAGCCTCCAGTCATCCAATACCTCATGCTCGCGCCGCTCGCGCTGATAATGGTCTTGATTTTGACGATGTTGTTCGCACTCGCCCAGTGAGAAAATGAAGTTCCAAGAATACGGACCTCCGAAGCTGACGCTGGGTGTGATAGGCGTCATCGCCGCGATCGTCCCGATCCTCCTCGGGTATTTCCTCGTGACCGGCCTCGCCACCAGTTCATCCTACAACCCGGCGCCGACCGCCAGCACCACTAGCACTACGACGTCAGGAGCAGGCGGCACCGTGGCCGTCTCGATCCCGAGCGGCGCAGGAAACCCTGCCAACCCTCCCGGCTACGCCCCCGACAAGATCACCGTCGTGATAGGGACGAATGCGAGCGTGACGTGGTCGAACGACGACACCGCCGCGCACACCGTCTCGTCGGTGACCGTTCCCTCGGGCGCTGCCTCTTTCGATTCTGGCAACATGAACGCGGGCCAGACATTCACCTACAACTTCACGATGCCCGGGACCTACGAATACCATTGCAGTTACCACTCGTGGATGACCGGGACAGTCGTCGTGGTCGCCGGAGCCGCCGCCGTGAAGGTGTCGATGCCGAGCGGTGCAAACAATCCCAACAACCCTCCCGGCTACGCCCCCGACAAGGTCACGCTCGTCGTCGGAGTCAACAACACGGTGACGTGGTCGAACGACGACACCGCCGCGCACACCGTCTCGTCGGTGACTGTTCCGACAGGGGCTACATCGTTCGATTCGGGCAACATGAACGCGGGCCAGACATTCACCTACACGTTCACGATACCGGGCACGTACCAATACCATTGCAACTACCACTCGTGGATGACCGGGACGGTCACAGTCGTCGCAGGAAATTCGACTGCCAATCAGCCGGCCGGCTAGGCTTATTGCGTCTTAGCTGACATTCTGTTGCTGCCGCAAGAAACCGGCTCTCGCGCCGGAGCGAGCCCTCCGTACTCTGCCCAAAATTCTCCTGAACCAGCTTGCCGCGAGAGTTGCGGCCGAGGGTTTCCTAAAGCAATATTCAGGCCCGTAAGGGCCATCTGTCCGATTTCCTATTCTTGACGCCAGACTAACCGGTGCATTTCGCGCCGTTTTGAATACCGATGACCGAGACCCTTGAACTTTTTCTTCGATAACGGTTTGATTAGGAGAATTGGAGACATATCATCGAGGGACCTTTTGCCCGGACGAGGCCTTCCGCCATTTCTGCGTCTTCGTTTGACCAAAAAACCGTGAATTTTCCTCCGTTACCGAGAGCTTAAATATCAACCTCACGAGGTAACGCCGAGCAACGTGGTCACTGGCTACTGTGTCTACGAGAAGAAGAAGAACAGGGAGATCAAGAGTCCAAAGCAAATCAAACTAAAGAACGGCAGATTTGCTGTCAGGGGGACTTGCGGGTCCTGTGGAAAGCCAATTTTCCGCATTGGAAAGCTAAAGTAATCCAAGCAGAGCAGGAATCTCCCATCCTTTTTATTTCAAGGAAAAATTGAAGACCTCATGACGCACGGCGTCAGCGTCGACCGCGCGATGCCCCTGCGCCTATTCAACAGCCTCGGCAGGAGGGTCTCCCCGTTCAAGCCTCTCGCGGACAAGCGGGTGACCATGTACACTTGCGGGCCCACGGTCTACAACTACGCCCACATCGGCAACTTCCGGACGTTCGTATTCGAGGACGTCCTAAGGCGATATCTGACCTACAAGGGGTACAAGGTGGACCAGGTCATGAACATCACCGACGTCGAGGACAGGATAATCGAGGGGATCAAGAGGACGGGCAAAGACCTCGACGAGCTCACCGACTTCTTCACCGATGCGTTCATGGAAGACCTGGCGACGCTAAACGTCCAACGGGCCGAGCACTATCCAAGAGCGACGGACCACATCGACGAGATAGTGGCAGCGATAGAGTCGCTCACGAAGAAAGGGTTCGCGTACAAGGCCGAGGACGGGTCGGTCTATTTCTCGATTGAAAAGTTCCCAGGATACGGCCGGCTCTCCGGAGTCAAGCCAGGCGAGCGAGGGAAGGGCGCCCGCACACAGGACGACCACTACGAGAAGATGGGGGCCAACGACTTTGCTCTCTGGAAGGCATGGGTCCCCGAGGACGGCCGGGTCTACTGGGAGACCTCCCTAGGCAAGGGAAGGCCGGGCTGGCACATCGAGTGTTCGGTGATGGCGATGAAGTACCTCGGGGAGACGCTGGACATCCACGCCGGCGCCCTGGACCTTCGCTTCCCTCACCACGAGAACGAGATCGCCCAGTCCGAGGCGCTCACCGGCAAGAAGTTCGTCAAGCATTGGCAGCACTCCAATTTCTTGACGATGGGCGGGGGCAAGATGTCAAAGTCGGTCGGAAACATCGTGACCCTGAGGGAGCTGCTACAGAAGGGCATGGCCGCGAGGGCGATCAGGCTCTTCCTGATCTCTGCCCATTACAGGGAGGAGTTGAAGCTGACCGAGGGCTCGCTCGCACAGGCGGCGGCGACGCTCCAGAGGTTCGACCAGCTGGTCCGCCGTCTTCGGTCGGTCAAAGACGACGGAGCGAAAAAGAGCGGCCCGGAATGCCAGCGACCGTCGAAGGAGCTCATCTCTCGCTTCGAGGGGGCGATGGACGACGACCTCAACGTCCCGAAGGCGCTGGCAGCATATTTCACTTTCGAGAGAAAGTTGAACACGCTCCTCGACGCGTCTAAAGTCTCGAAGAACGACGCCGACCTGGTCTTGAGGGCGCTCGGACGGGTCGACTCGGTCCTCGGGATCATGCGGCTCGAGGGCGCCGCCGGCGAGGACCAAAGGCAGAACGAGGGAGGCGACCCCGAGTCCGAAATCATATCGGGCCTAGTCAAACAGCGAGAAGAGGCGAGGAAGGGCGGTAAATACCAGAGAGCCGACGAAATAAGGGACGAGCTGAAGAAGCTGGGGGTGGCGGTCGAAGACACCCCCACGGGGCCTCTCTGGCGCAAGTTGTCAACACCATCTTAACCGATGCTCAAGTAGGTTCAATCCCCGTGCATTAGTTCATCGGACGCCATACTTGTCGAGATGCAGCGCGAGGTACCCGTTTTTTCGCACACAAGAGAGCTCCTCGGCTCTCAGCTCAGGCGTAGCATCTACCTCTTCAAGGGCGCGTTGAAGGCCAAGGTCGAGCCCGACGGCGGCCTGTCCTGGGTCCACCACGCGAACACGAAGAAGCTCCTGTTCGGGAGGGACTCCACCGAGTTGTTCAAGATCCAGTCGGGCGTCAAGATCGCGATAAAGGCCCAGGACCTGACGGTCAGGGCCGCCCCTACCAGCGTCGCCTACTCCGCCCGAGGACAGGAGAGGCCGCTGGTGACGCAGACCATCAGCCTGGTCACAGGCGACTGCCAAGGGTCAGCGAGGAGCGTAATGTTGACCAACCGCGGGGACTCTGTGGTCAGGGTCAGACTGCTGACCCTCCACGACCCGACCTCTCTCAACTACAGACGGGATCGCGACCCGCCCGGGGAGATCGGGGTCAACGCGTTCAACCGGCACGACCAGGTGGTGATGGACGACGTCGGAGACTCCACAGGCGTGAGGGTCATCGGCTTCTGGCCCAGGCCTTCCATAATCTACATGACCAAGGACAAGAGCCGAGCCGCCGAGCTCCTCGCGCTGGGGGAGCTCCCGGAGAGCTCTTCGGGGATGTCAGGCCCGATCATCCTCCTGACCCAGCATGACTTTGAACTGCTTCCTGGCAGCTCCTCGCACGTGCAATCTGTCTCAGCCTACCATCCGTCCTCGCTCGAGACCGCGCTCAGCGCCGCAGCCCTCTACGCGCCCGCAAACGGTGTGAACACGACATCTCGCGGCGACAACGAAAGGCCCGCTGGATTCGACTTCGCTTCGTCGAGCCCGTCGATGAACTTCGCCTATGATTGGGCGAGAGCGGCTCTCTCAGCGATCGACGGTGAGACGAACCTCTGCGAGACCCTCGCGACCGGCGTCGCGCTCTCGCTCTTGAAGGGCCGCGCGTTCGAGCGGATGATGGACTCTGTCAAGAAGACCTTCCGGAAGGACGGGCTGCTGCCCTACCGCGACGGCAACGCGGTTGAGAGGCCCGGACCCACCGAGACCTCCCTCTACCTGATCGACGCATGCGCCTACCTCAGCGCGCGGGCGAGCGACAAGAAGCTGCTCAAGAAGTGGTATCCCCAGATCAAAAAGGCGGCCGACGGCCTGTCTGGCCTCGCGTCCGGTGGCCTGATACCCTCCAACTCCGAGTCCCCCGACGGATGGCGCAGGCGCCTGGGTGCCGGCTTTCCGACGGGATATTCAGCCGAGGTGAACCTATTGGGCACGAGGGCGCTGAGGGACGCGGCAACAATTGCCTATCTGACGGGGAAGGGCACCGACTCCGCCAGGTTCCGCGAGCTCGGCCTCAGGCTTCTAAACGGGGTGAACGAAAGACTCCGAGATTCGGAGAGCGGGATGCTGGCGCTGAACGTCGACCCGAGGGGCGTCGTGCACAAAGAAATCGCGGTCGACCAGGCTGTGGGGCTTTCCTACTATTCGCCAGACGCGAACCTCGCCTCTTCGATAGTGCACAGGCTCCTCGAGAAGGACTTCGAGACGGGTTACGGGCCAAGGTGCATACCGAGCTCTAACAGCCTTTACTACAGCCCAAACTATGGCGAGGGACAGCTCGGGGGATACTGGACCCGTGCTTCTCTCTCTCATGCTCTCTTGGCCTATTCATCGGGCTATCCGAGCATCGGGAGCTCGCAGCTCGAGAAGATATCGAGGCTGGTGCATCTCGACGCAGAGAAGCTCGGAGGAATCCCGGGGGAGTTCCCATACTGGATGGACCCTGACCGGAGGCAGATCATGAGCTCGGGCTCGGACCCGGTAGCCGCCGCCAGGTTCGTCGAAGCTTTGGTCTTTGGCGAGCTCGGGCTATCCCTGGGCCCTCAGGGGGTGCGGCTCAAGGTCACCGAGGCTTCCCAATTGAAATGGCTGCTGTTGCACAACATAGACCTGGGCGTGCGTGGCTCTATCTTCGTCGGAAGGTCGGCGGGGA